>JAXGIH010000085.1:0-6431 GCA_040770845.1 Cloacimonas sp. (SeqCode) | reverse complement strand
AGTAAGCAATGCTATTAAGGACGAAATCGGAATTTTCTCTTTTCCAACTAATTACCCACACGCAGAAGAAAAAATAATGAGGGTGCGATTTTCCTTTCCCTTTTGGGGGATTAACGATGTCTTATTTTCCCTAAATTACAAGAATATATCTGTGCTATCTGTGTAATCTATGAAAGACAAATTTCATTATTTTCTGTGGTGAAAACATCTTTCTTCTCCTCTTTTCTCTTTATTTACAAATCATTCTCGGTGTTTTTAGTTTTCTCTGTGCTCTCACTGTAAAAAAACCCCTTTTTTAGATTGACAGATTTTCCCTTTTTACCCTATAGGAACTGATTAAAAAATAAAAGGATACCCAAACTGATGGCACGGCTTTTCGCTAAGGATTATCATAACAAATCAGACAGCTGGTATTTCAATCAGGCAATAATTGTGTTGGAGAAAGACGATTTATGGTTTTGGAAAACCCGCAATGAAGATGGCAACTATCAAATTCGTTTTTTCCCAGCTCCTTCCAAACAGGAATATTTTGCCGAATATGTAGATATTGTTTTTAATCCGGAAACGGAGCTGATTGTTTCCCACGATTGTTCACAGTGCCATACGGATGAATCCTGTCGTCATTATCTTTCCATTTTGCGTTATGCTTATCTGAATTTAAGCACCCGCATTTTTGAGGAAGAGGTAGTTGAGACCTGTGATGGTAATGCCCTTAGTGGCAATGAATTATGGCTAAATATTGCCCGCAATGCAGTTCTTTATGTGGAGGGAATTTATAATCCCGAAACCGATAAAATCCGTTTTTATCATCAAGACCTTGCTCCTATTGATCCAATTTTAATGGGTAAACTCTATTCTCAGGAAGAAATAAACGATATTCCACAACGCCAAATTGAATATTATACTGCCAATATGGGAGCTTTTAGAGATGCCGACCTTCATTTATTCAGTTTTTTAAACAAAAACCGCTGTGCTTATAGTCACAAAAACAAGTTCTGGTCAATTTACAAAAGTGACTTTTCCCAAGCTCTTTTAATTATGCAAAATTGTCATACCCGTTTTGTCATTAGAGAAACAGGTGAAGAGCTTATTTTTCAGCAACAGCCCTATCAACTTGCCTTAAGAATTGAACCCTCCGGAACAAAGAACTATTCTTTACGCGCTGTTATTATAGATGAACTCTCCGTTTGGTTTGCCGGAAATCCTACCTGGCTTTTTTTCCGGAATCGGGTGTATAAAATCAACCTGCCTTTCCGAAAAGAAATTATAGATCACATTTTTGGCAGTGGAGAGGTTTTAACTGCCAGGGATTTGATTTATTATCGCTGTCTGGTGCATCGTGAACTGCAGGAACAGGGAATTTATCTGGATTTTGAGGAAAGTATATCGCTGCCGGAAATAATAGATGAAACCCCTGTTAAGCGTTTGCATATCAAGAAATTGGGTGATAAAATTCTAATTGGCGGTTCCCTGGTTTTTTCCCAAGAAAGAGAAATTCCCCTTTCCGTTTTGCGTTTTGGTAAGCCCCTTGTTTATTCTCAATATACTTCTCCTGATAAAAATGGTAGTGCCTGGTTTCATTTAACCCCGGAGCTTTTTGCCAAAACACAGGAACTGCTGAATAAACTTCCCGAACCGGAAATGAACCGTTTGGAACAATATGCCGAATTGGTTTTTAGCGGAAAAGAAAGAATTGAACAATTGCGGACTGCTATTTTTGAACTTAGTGATCAGGATTGGGATATTCAAATTGACCCGGAATTGGGGAATTACTTTGTGGCTAAAATTCCTTTGCAGGTGGAGCTTATTGCTCGTCACGAAGAAGATATTGACTGGTTTACCTATGAAGTCCGTTACCATTATCGGGATTTGAATTTTACGCACGAAGAACTGAAACGCTTTTTCCGCAGTAAAGAGGAATTTTTGCATACCTCGGATGGACGCCTTGTGTTTATCAGTAATCCGCAGGTCTTTTATGAAGTGGAAGAACTCCTTTCCCGCAGTGAACATAAAACTGATCAGGTGTATCGTTCCCGAATGATGAACCTGCCCTATTATCTTAAATTGCGGGAAGATAATCCTGCCTTTAGAATGCAGGGTGATGAATGGTTAGAAGGATTTTATGAGGCGTTACTGAAAAGGCGATTGGAAGGTCCTGAAACCTTACCTCTCTATTTGCAAACCGTTTTACGCGGTTATCAAAAAGCCGGTGTTGCCTGGATTAAGATGTTGGCACATTATCACTTAAACGGTATTCTTGCCGATGAAATGGGCTTGGGAAAAACCATTCAGGCACTTTCTGCCATTTTATCTACAACTTTGGGGCAGGTCTCACTGGTAATTTGTCCTAAGACCTTGCTTTATAATTGGGCTGCGGAAATTGACAAGTTCCATACCAATATCCCTTTTGCCATTGTGGATGGTAATAAAACAACCCGGATGGAAATCCTCTCCAATCCTAATGTCCAGCTCTTTATTATGAGCTATTCTATGGTTTTGGGAGATGTTGCTTACCTGAAAAATATGGAGTTTGAATGGATTGTTCTGGATGAAGCACAAAATATTAAAAATGTTTCCGCTCAACGCACTTCCGCCATCAAAAAACTGAAAAGCAAACACCGTTTGGCTTTAACGGGAACTCCTATTGAAAATAATCTTACCGAACTTTGGTCTATATTTGATTTCTTGAACCCTGGCTATTTGGGCACCCTGAATAAATTTAAACAGAATTATCTGCCTGCTGAAGGAGAAATAACTGCCCGACTTTCTTTATCCCGAATGGTTGCCCCTTTTATGCTGCGCAGAATTAAAAAAGATGTGCTTTTGGAACTTCCGGATAAACAGGAACAAATTTCCTGGTGCAAACTTAATCCTCTTCAGGAAAAACTTTACCTGCAAATTTTGGATATGGTGCATAAAAAACTCCTGCCGGAGGGAAAAGAAATGCCAAGCTATATTCATATTTTAGCTGCACTTACAAAACTAAGACAGGTCTGCAATCACCCTCATCTTGCCAATGGCGATATTTTACCGGAACTGGAAGCATCTTCCAAACTGGAACAGCTTTTGGAACTGGTTACGGAAGCGACAAATGCAGGACATAAGGTCTTGATTTTCAGTCAGTTTGTCCAAATGCTGTCCATTATTCGGAAGGTCTTGGAAGCAAATTCCTTGCCCTATTGCTATCTGGATGGCCAAACCAAGGATAGAGTTACTCCCATAAAAAGCTTTGAAACCAATCCCGAAATTAAACTCTTTTTGATCTCCTTGAAGGCAGGTGGAACGGGACTTAACTTAACTGCTGCAGATACCGTTATCCTATATGATCCCTGGTGGAATCCAATGGTGGAAAATCAGGCAATAGATAGAACTCACAGAATCGGACAAACACATAAGGTTCAAGTTTTTCGTCTGATTACCAAAGGCACTGTGGAAGAAAAAATCCTGCAACTGCAACAAAACAAACGCGAACTCTTTGAAACGGTTATTGAGGGTGGACAAAATGTGCTGAAGGCAATGACTAAAGAAGATATAAAGAAACTTTTTAGCTATTCGGAATAGGGTCAAGAGGTCAAGAGATCAATAGGTCTGGAGGAAAGTGAAAAGGGGAAAAGGGGAAACCCAAGGCAAGCATCGTAAAATATTTATGTCATTTCTTGAATAAAAAGTCATTTGACATTCCTGCAAAAGCAGGAATACACATAATATAAGAAAATATTATCCCTTTTCAATATGAAAATTATATTAGATAGAAAGATAGATAACAAAGAAAGTCTGTAGCCATTGTGTAGTTGGAACTTGTTGAAGTTCTGCATTTTGTCTGTTAGAACTTTTTAGTGTAGGTTTTTTGAGGAGGAACAGCGTCCTCCGTCTACACATATTATCGTCACGATTCCGCACTGACAAACAAATATGTAAAAATATTAAAAGTTATTGAGACACAGACGACTCCTGACTTACATTGAAGTTAAATTATTATCAATCACTTTACTTCTTATTATTACTACTTTCGTATTTATCAACCGTATCAAGTAGCCGTTTAGAATAATCATATATTTGTTCTAATGAATTAAGTTTATGCCTTTTCCCATACTTGTCTTCATCAAAAGTTTTTAATATTATTGTATTTTTACCTATCTCTAATCTACAAATAGGTTTTTGGATTTTGTCATCTAGCATAATTACAAAATATGACTTAGTATCTTTATAGGTAATTCTACTTAGAGCAACTCGCTTAGAAACAATGGCTTTAACTATATAGAATGCTTCTATCTCTTCAATTGTTGTATTTATCCCATCATCTTTAATTATATTGTCTTTTTCTTCCTTTTTCTTATCAGTTTCTGCTTCCTTTTCTTTAATTAGGACAGTTTTTAATCTTTCTGTAATGATATCACTAATAACTGAATTCACTGATTTTTTTACAAGCTCAGTGAATTGTTCAATGATCTTGCTTGTTAGAGGTTTAGAATAAATATTTTTTGCTAACAAACGAACCATTGGTTCACTTGGATTAATTATTTCATTATGAATCATATTCTTGAGTTCATTTGTATATTGCAATTCACTAGCAGTGCTAAGAATATTATCAATGTCAAAATAGGATTTATGGAATTTTTTTAATTCTTCAATTTGATTTTCTCTAATATCTGTAAGGTTTATCTCAAAAAATGACTTTTTCGTCCATTTTATTTGGTTCTTTCAAATCAGTATAAAAGCGATAAATTATTCCACTTGTAAAGAATGCAAATTTTGCTTTTGACACCTGAAAATATCTAAGTAGTTGGCTTTTCGTAAAGGTTTAACTCACTTTTCCAATGTTTACATTCAATAAGGATAATAGGTTTATTCTCTTTTAAGATGGCATAGTCAATTTTTTTCTCCTTTTTTTGTCCCTATATCACATACATATTCCGGAATAACTTCAAAAAGGTTAAATATATCATATCCTAATGCCTTAATAAATGGGAAGTATAAAGAGCGCATTTTTGTAGCTTCTTCCGTTTGAATTTGATCTTTCTGCATTTCAGCATTTTGTCAGCTATTTGCTTAATCTCATCCTTGAAATCCATTGGAACCTCCAATAAATTTTCATCCTTTTTATCTTGAAAGATTGTGTCAACTAAAATATTATTTCTATTGGCTTTTCTTTCTCTTTAGCTTAAATATTACCGTGAATATAACACATAAAATTCAAATTTAATTGTCTTAATGATGTGTAGTCGGAATTTGCTGAATCTCTGCATTTTGTCTGACAGAATTTTTTTATTGTAGTTTTTTTTGCTGAGGAACAGCTTCCTTGGTCTACACATTTTATCGTAAAAAAGGTGAAACACGAAAAATAAATAGAGAGTGAATAGTAGTATTCTTCTTTTCCCGAGGGGCTTACGCCACCCTCTACATAAATGTGTCCCCCTTTCTGGCTTTCCTACCCTCTCGTCATTTCTCTTTTTCTCTTTTCCTCTTTGTAAAAATCAAAACATTGCCTTCACGATTTCTTCCAGTTTCACTTCTCCGAAAAAGCTTTTATATTCCATATCTTTTAGCACTTTTGCTACTTTCTCAGGTTTATGTTCAATTCCGCAGAGAGCATTTTCCAGTTCGCTAATTTCGCGGTTAGTAAAAAAATCGCCGTAGATATTCACTTCTTCAATGATACCTTTATTTACCAGGAGGTAGAATTCAATTATTCCTACTTTTGTTTTAAGGGAATGGCACAAATTATAGCGGGGTGATTTGCCAAAGTTCCATTCCCAAGTATCATATTTACTGTTCATTAGAGCTTGGATTTCCTCTTTATCTCTGAGGGAAAAAGTATAATCCTGAATATCGGGATACATAGTTCTCACTTTTGCCCTAACTAAAGTGACAAAATCCTGCAAAGAAAGAGGATAAGGAAGGTGGTCGGAAACATTTGTAACTCTTGCCTGCACGGATTTTACCGCTTTATCGTTAAACTTTTCTTCTCTCGGTTTTAGAGCCGCGGTGAGGTCTGAAATATTGGAGCTGAAAAGGATAGTTCCATGCTGGAGAGTTTTTCCGAAGGCATTGGTTTTAGCGTTCCCGGAAAACTTGCAGCCATTGATAGTAAGGTCGTTTCTTCCTTCTAAAATAGCAGGAACTCCCAACTCCTGAAGGACAGCTAAAATGGGTTTGGTATAGCGTTCAAAATTACGGTTAAAATCCTCACTTTCATTCATCAAAAAGGAATAATTCAAGTTTCCTGGATCGTGAAATACAGAACCCCCACCTGTTAAACGACGCACAACCGGAATATTATGTTCCCTTACCCATTCGTAATTTATTTCTGCCAAAGTGTTTTGATGTTTACCTACAATAATACTGGGGTTGTTTATATAAAGCAAAAATACATCCTCAGGAAAGTTCTTCAGGATATATTCCTCGCAGGCAATATTAAAAGGGGCATAGTT
>JAXGIH010000084.1:0-6491 GCA_040770845.1 Cloacimonas sp. (SeqCode) | reverse complement strand
ATATTTTTTCCCTCTACAGTAGCGTTTAGAACACTGTAATCCATCTGGCTTAATAATTCCAATTCACTTTGCACGATATAAGGATATTGGTTTAAAGTTTCCTGATTTCCACCTACCAGTTTATGTTTTCCTTGAATAATAGAAACAGGAGCACTGTATGCGCTGTAATAAGCATAGAGAGGATCGTTAAAAGCAACCGGACCGGAAAGCTGATGTGTTAAATAGATGAAGTCATTTCCATATTGAGAGCTTAAATCGTGTAAAAGATTTTCCACAGCAGGACAGTAACTGCAACCCACATTAGTAACATATTCCACTATAACTTTTTGAGTTGGAGCAGAAGGATCACAGCCACATTGATTGCCTCGCAGCAGCCATTTTCCGTTTTCTTTCCTTAAGCGTTCTCCGGTATATAAGCTATCGGCAATAACATTTTTACGGCTGTCACTAATGGTTAAACGCCAGTTTGCCAAAGCATTGGTTTCATTTTGCAGAGTAGCTGTTATTAAAGTTACATCAATAACAGGATTATTTATACTGGAAAGCAGATTGTATAAGATAGCTTCCCATTCGCTTTTAGTGATGCCATAATGTTTATAGTCCTCTGCATAAAAAGCCATCACAGTAGATAAATCTTCAGCGCTGGCAGTATTAAATGCTTCTTCCAAAGGACTGAAAAGTTCCGCATTAAAATCCACCTGTTCCAGTGGCTTAAAATTATGGTCAAAGCGATCGCAGGAAAATATGCCTAAAAGTGCAACTATTAACAGGGCATAAACAATTTTCTTTTTCATCTTTTTTCCTAACTTTATCTATTCTGCTTGGGCAGGAATTTTATTAAGAGCATTTTATTACCTCATCTTTAAAATAGTTCGCCAAAAATATGAGTTCTGCACCCTGAATATATAAAGCATTAAAAGAACGCCTCTTCCGTGTTTTTTTATCCAAAGCAAGCAGGGTTTCATCTTTTTTGGTGAAATCCCCTCTCAGCAGCAGAACATTTTTCTTCTTAAATTCCTGCATCATCGTTTCCGTAAATAGAACTGTCTTTTCATTCGTCGTACAATTTTTACACCAGGCAGCTCCAATGTCCAGAAAAACCGCTCTACCTTCTTTCAGTGCCTTATTTAAAATATCTTCACTAAACACATACCAACCCTCAGGAGCATTGGGAGCAGGAATCAGTTCGCCACTTTTTACCTGAATTTCCTCTTGTTTCGCTTCTTTAATCGGTAGATAAGTAACAGCGGCAAAGATAATTAACCCAATAGAAATAAGCGTAAAAAGCCATTGCGTTAATTTGCTGTTTTCCACCCTTACAAACCTGCCATACAGCCAGGTGGAAAAACCAAGAATAAACAAAAACCACAGAACTTTCATTAGATATTCACCATCGGTTAACAGCAGCAAGGTTTTCAGCTGAGTGTAAACAATAATAAGCAAAACAAAACCCATCACTTCCTTGAAAATAATCATCCAGTTGCCTGGCTTGGGAATTATTTTCAACGCCTTGGGGAAAAAGCCAATCAGCAGAAATGGAAACGCAAAACCGAGCCCGATAGTGAGAAAGAAAATCAGCATTAAAACAGGTGGCAAAGCCAAGGCAAAAGGCAAAGCTGCACCTAAAAAAGGTCCCGTGCAGGATATCGCCATCAAAAAGGCAAAAATACCCCCAAAAAAGGAACCGCTATAGCCCCCTCGGGAAGTTGCCTTATTAGCCGTATTCATTCCCGGAACAGTTATTTCAAAGACCCCTAAAAGTGACAAAGCAAACACAAACACAATTGACATCAGGGTTACCACAAAACCAGGATTTTGATTTTGCAAACCCCAACCTACCGATTCACCCGCCTTTTGCAAAGCGATGAAAATTCCTGCCATTACGGCAAAGGAAATCAGCACCCCCAAAGCGTAAATCAAAGTATGATTCAGCACTTTGGTTTTATCTTTCTGCGCTTGATTCATTATACTCATAATTCTTATCGGCAAAATGGGTAAAACGCAAGGTGTTATATTTAATATAATTCCGCCTAAAAAGGCAAAAAGAATGTATTTTAGTATCTCGCCAAGAGGATGGCTGGTTTCAGATTTTTTATCGGGAATCGGGGAAGTTTCTCCTTTTCAATATTTTCTGTGGCTTCTGTTTCTTCAGAACAACTTCAGCGGCTTCAGCAGTAATTATCTGAAAAGAAAGCTTCTTTGTTGCTTCTTCGGGGGGATCACACATACCACTTTCATAACAAAGGTTATAGCTTAACAAAACTTCAACCTGTTTGTTGCCAGCTTTTGCTGTCTGCTTCACTGTAAAAGGTAAAGTTAATGTAACCTTGGGATGATAATTCCATTCTTCATCTGAAATGATATTAGTCGGTTTGGGGGTATTCAACCTTACCAAAAGATAGGTCCGGATGACTGGCTTCTAAATAGAAATATTCCGGATTTTTAGGATTTACAGTCTGCTTTTTTTGCCCTCAGGAATTGTTAAAGGCTTTAATAACGCCTTTTTCGCCTGGCTTTAAAACATCAGGAGAAAGTAAGAATTTGACAGTTTGAGCAAAAAAGGGTTGAATTAACATAATCAGGCAAAGTGCTAACAATAGCTTATAACCACGATTCATTATCATAATCCTTTTAATGATTTTTTATTATAAGTTAATGCAGAATTTGTTCCAGACAAATTGTTTTTATTATAGGATGAGAAATTATGGAATGTCTCACGCAGATTACAGCGATTTCGCAGATGGAATAGGTATGGGATGAACAGGATTTTAAGGATTTAGAGGATTGAGTTTTAGAAACAAGGATTTTAGAAGAATATTTAGCCACCGAAGCCACCGAAAATAGTTTACGCAGAATAGATTTTCGAAACAAGGATTTTAGGATTGGATTTTCGAAACAAGGATTTTAGGATTGGATTTTCGGGAAATATATTTTGGCGATTAGTTCACGCAGATTATGCAGATTACGCAGATATATAATTTTAGAAACAAGGATTTTAGGAATAGATTTTCGAAACAAGGATTTAAGGATTAAGCCCCTTAGGGCGACACGATCATAGCGACGGTGGCGTAAGCCCTCGAAAAAGAAAGATACAATCTTTCTTTAATTTTTCAACCAAAAAGCCCCTTAGGGCGACACAATCATAGCGACGGTGGCGTAAGCCCCTCGAAAAAAGAAAGATATACAATCTTTTTCTTTAATTTTCAACCAAAAAGCCCCTTAGGGCGACACAATCATAGCGATGGTGCAAGTGTGCAAGCCCCTCGAAAATGATAATAGGCATAGGATGAATAGGTTTCAAAGGATTGGGTATCTTAGAAACGAGGATTTAAGGATTTTAGGATTAAGAGGATTTCTAATTTAAAGTTCCGCTAGGAACGATACATACTAACGACGGGTTTTAACCCGGCGACAAAAAGAACAAATATAAAAAGCTTCCAGCGGGACGACAGATTTGGATTTATGAAACAAGGATTTAAGGATTATAGGATTTTTAGAAACAAGGATTTTAGGATTTTAGGATTAAGAGGATTGTATTTTATAAATGACGATTAGTCGTCTTTAAGTCAAAATCGGCCTTTTCTATGAGATTATTAATGACCATAGTTAAAGATAGTGGAAAAGAATGAAATGAGGTGGCAGATCACATAGAAAGCCGATTTTAACTCAAAGGCCGACACAGGGATAGCGACGGTGCGTAAGCC
This sequence comes from Cloacimonas sp. (SeqCode), assembly GCA_040770845.1. Classification (GTDB taxonomy): domain Bacteria; phylum Cloacimonadota; class Cloacimonadia; order Cloacimonadales; family Cloacimonadaceae; genus Cloacimonas. The sequence goes on along the minus strand of JAXGIH010000084.1, from coordinate 2,787 downwards.
CCTCGAAAATGATAATAGGCATAGGATGAATAGGGATTCAAAGGATTAAAATTTAGAAACAAGGATTTAAGGATTTAAGGATTTAAGGATTAGTTCACGCAGATTACGCAGATTACGCAGATATAATTTTAGAAACAAGGATTTAAGGATTTTAGGATTAAGAGGATTTCGAATTTAAAGTTCCGCTAGGAACGATACATACTAACGACGGGTTTTAACCCGGCGACAAGAAGAACAAATTAAAAAAGTCCCAGCGGGACGGCAGATATGGTTTTAGAAACAAGGATTTAAGGATTTGGAGGATATATCTTCCAGAAAAAAGGTGTCCTCCATCTATATAAGTTCGGGGTCAGCAAATGCCTAAATAACTTTCATCCCTTTCTATAAATCTGGAGTTAATTTTAAAAATTTTTGACAGCAGGCACAGGAAATTTTATGACATAATAACTCTAAATGCATACATCTTTAAGGAGATACATAAAAATGAAACGAACTTACCAACCCTCAAACAGATCGCGAAAAAACACGCACGGTTTTCGCAGTAGAATGGCTACCAAAAATGGTCGTAAAGTATTAGCTCGCAGAAGAGCAAAAGGGAGAAAAAACTTTAACAGTATGAGCTTATGGTTAGGTGGATTACTTCCCATTCTGAATATGTGGATTTTTACAATCCTGATTTTCAGTTTCGGACGGCATATTTTTATGTGCCAGTATTATATAGTAAGGGTGAAAACAGTTGTGGGCATTACTATTGGTAGAAAAATCGGCAACGCCGTTAAACGCAATTTACTTAAACGCAGAATCAAATCCTGGCTGTATTCCAACTGTGAAAAAATTACCCATTGGTTTCCGATTTAATTTGGTAGCCAGAATTGGAGCAGCTGATTTACAATGGCTGGAATTATCGCAAGAGCTATTAAAAGTAATAACTCAGATAAATACAAAAGCGGTTTACTAAGGCAGATATTGCGGTTACCCAATCTGCTTTTTTTGTTTCTCATTCGTTTTTACCAGCTGGCATTTTCTCCTTTTTACCTCCCAGTTGCCGATTTGAGCCCAGTTGTAGTGTTTACGGATATCAAGCGTTTAAGAAATATAACTTCTTCAAAGCGTTTTATTTAACCTCTATGCGTATCCTGAAATGTAATCCTTTCCACAAGTGTGATACGATCCACTTCCCTAAAGGACAAGAAATGGAAAAAGAACTTTAATTGCCTTACCCTTGTGTTCATTTTTAGTTTTCAATGAATTTGTTTGGAAACCTCAACAGATTAGGCATCAACAGCAGTTGCAAGAGCAACAAGCTGTTACCCCCGAACCAGTTAAAGAACAGGTAAAACCCGATTCATCACAGCTTATACCTTTGGCCGATACGCTGTTAGCAAAAGGTGAACATCCCGAAATAATAAAAACTCTCCAATCAGTTGATGACGGTTACCTTCAACAGCCGCGGAGGTTCTATTCAACAGGTGGAATTGCATAATTTTATAATGCACGACAGCACAAAAGTGAAACTAATTCCCGAAAATAGTTCTCTGGCAGATGTAAAATTGATTCATCCCGTAGGTGAAACACCTTTAAAAGATGTTATTTTTCAATATAAAATTTCTCCCGATTCTTTAGGAGTAACTTTTTTCCTGGGTGATGAAACAAATCCCCAAATTAGTAAAAGCTTTGCCTTGGATAATCAATATGGCATATCTTTCGCTATAAATGTGGAAAATTATCAAGTTATTAATGGTATTGAAGTTGATTTTTCCTGTGGTATTGCGGATACGGAAACTGTAACCAAAAGCAAACAGCAGGATTACCGCTTTATGTATTATGCCGATAACGAAATTTTTAAGACAACTCTTGCCAAAATGAGGAAAAAACAGCCCTCCGGCAATTTTAACAGTTTCAACTGGATGGCTTTAAGAGGAAAATATTTTACTCTCGTCTTAAAAGAAAATGAGCCCGCTTTAATGCGTTCCTTTAGAACAGAACTGAATCCGGAAACCGGTAATCCAGCTTTTGTTATTGATTCTAAACAAAGCAATCCCAAACAAAGCTGGAGCCAAAGTTTTATAATTTATGCCGGACCAACGGACTATCAAATTCTGCAGAAATATGGAAAACAAATGGATAAAATTCCTGAAAGGGGAGCAAGTTGGCTGCGTTGGCTTGCCAATATTTTTGAATGGATTCTTAAATTCCTGCATCGCTACATTAAAAATTATGGGGTGGTAATTCTTATTTTTGCCGTTATTATAAAGCTTTTGCTGCATCCTTTAACGCAACATCAAATGGTGCACAGTATGCGTCAGCAAAAAATGCAACCCTATATAGAGGAAATCAGAAAAAAATATGCTAATGATGTAGTGAAACAACGGGAAGAGCTTACGAAACTCTATAAGGAAAACAAAACCAGTATGACTGCCGGCTGCCTGCCTTTGCTGATTCAAATACCCATTATTATTCCCCTTTACAGCGTTTTACGCTATTCTTTGGATATGCGTAATGCCTCCTTTTGTTTATGGCTGAAAGACCTTTCTGAACCCGATCCTTATATGATTCTGCCGATTATTATGGGCGGTTTTATGCTACTACAGTCGTTAATGATGAGGCCTAAAAATGTGGATACCTCGCAAATGACGGAACAACAAAAAATGCAGCAGTCCCAAATGAAAATAATGACTTGGGGAATGCCTATTTTTATGGTGATTATCTTTCGCGGGATGCCAGCAGGACTTGTTTTATATTGGACAGCTTTTAATGTGCTCTCTATTCTTCATCAGTATTTTTTAA
>JAXGIH010000083.1:0-6722 GCA_040770845.1 Cloacimonas sp. (SeqCode) | reverse complement strand
TCTATGTAATCTGTGAGAGCTTATTCTTTATCTATAAAATCCGTGAGTTTTTGCGTTATTGCTTGACAAACAATCCCTCTTCAGGATAGTGGCAAATGCAATAAGACATAGGAGTTTTGCTAATGGAAACACTCTTTTCCGGCTTGCTTGGCTTCCAACTGAAACAGGTTATAATGATTATTATTGGACTGATATTGATTTGGCTGGCAATAAAACATAAATATGAACCAACCTTGTTGTTACCTATTGGTTTTGGAACTATTTTAGCCAATATACCGTTTTCTGCTGCTGTGGGAGAGCATTCGCCTTTAGGTATTCTCTTTAAAGCCGGAATTGATACAGAGTTATTTCCCCTACTTATTTTTATTGCCATCGGAGCAATGATTGATTTTACTCCTTTACTGAAAAATCCTTTTATGTTGCTTTTTGGGGCAGCAGCTCAATTGGGTATTTTTGTAACTATCGTTTTAGCTGCCGGTTTAGGTTTTGAAATTAAGGAAGCAGCCAGTATTGGAATTATTGGAGCAGCGGATGGACCTACTTCCATTTATGTAGCCAATCGTTTTGCTCCCAATCTTTTAGGTGCAATTTCTGTTGCTGCCTATTCTTATATGGCTTTAGTGCCGATTATTCAACCCCCTGTAATTCGTTTACTTACGACTAAAAAGGAACGCCTAATTCGGATGGATTATCACAGTGGTGATGTTCCGCAAATTGTTAAAATCATCTTTCCTATTGCTGTTACCATTATTGCCGGAATATTTGTTCCTGCTGCTTTAGCGCTAATTGGTTTTTTAATGTTCGGCAATTTAATTCGGGAATCCGGTGTTTTAGAAGGGCTTAGCAAAACCGCTCAAAATGAACTGGGGAATTTAGTAACCATTCTTTTGGGTTTAACTATTGCTTCCAAGATGCAAGGTGAACTTTTTCTGGTTCCGCAGACCTTGTTAATATTAGCTTTAGGGCTTGTTGCCTTTATTTTTGATACTGCCGGAGGAGTGCTTTTTGCCAAATTACTTAATGTATTCAAAAAGGAAAAGATAAACCCGATGATTGGTGCTTGCGGAATTTCCGCTTTTCCTATGAGTGCCAGAGTTATTCATCAAATGGGGCTAAAGGAAGACCCTTTCAACTTTTTATTGATGCCTGCAGTGAGTGTAAATGTAGGTGGTCAAATCGGTTCTGTTATTGCCGGTGGCTTAATTTTAGCGCTATTGGCTTAAAAAGAGGATAGAGATGGTAGAATTGAATCTCAGTGAAAAAGAATTATTAGAGGCAGCCAAAAAGGCAGCAGAAAACTCTATTCTCATTCTCATTACAAAGTCGGTTGTGCGTAAAAACTGAGAACGGACATATTTTCACCGGTTGCAATGTAGAAAATACTTTCCTTATTCTTTAACTATCTGTGCAGAACGCAATGCCATTTTTAAGGCAATCAGTGAAGGACATAGAACTTTGGAAATGGCTGTTTATGTGGATAGCGAAGAAAGTTTTTTCCTCCCTGTGGTGCTTGCAGACAAGTGATTTATGAATTTGCACCAAAAGGATTGAAATAATATGCTCTTTAACCGGAAGCGGTCATAAGCTTTAATAACAGAATTGACACCTCCGCTTTACTTTGAAGAAGGATTAAGTATGCCATTACAAATGTTTTCCTGTAATATTTGCCCACGCAATTGTGGAATTGAGAGAGCAAAAAACAAAGGTTATTGTGGTGTTACGGATAAACTTAGAATAAATTTGGCTACACTTCATTTCGGAGAAGAGCCCTGTTTTAGCGGAACACGCGGAAGTGGCACTATTTTCTTTGCGGGATGCAATTTACGCTGTGTATACTGTCAAAATTATGAGATTTCTACTTTATGTTGGGGAAAAGATATATCAGTTGAAGAGCTTATCCGTCTGATGTTAAAGTTGCAGGAAGAAGGAGCTCATAACATAAATCTGGTAACTCCTACACATTTTACTCTTCAGCTTAGGGAAGCCATTATTCAAGCCAAAGAAAAGGGCTTAACTATTCCTGTCCTGTGGAATTCTTCTGCTTATGAAAAGGTAGAAACACTGCAACTTTTAACCGGACTGGTAGATATTTATCTGCCTGATTTCAAGTATGCGCATAAGGTTTATGCCCAAAAATATTCTTCTGCTCCAGATTATCCTGCCGTAGCCATTTCTGCCATCAAAGAAATGTTTTCTCAAGTAGGGCTCTTAAAACTTGACGAGAAGGGAATTGCCCAAAAGGGATTGCTGCTCAGAATGCTTGTTTTACCCAATAAATTAGCCGGTTGCAAAGAAAATTTATACACCCTAACAGAAGAATTGGGAACGGAGCTAACTCTTTCTCTTATGGGACAATATTATCCTGCCGGAAAAGCAAAAAACTATAAAGAACTAACAAGAGGAATTACTTTATCCGAATACTTTGAGGTAGTTGATACAGCTGTAGAACTTGGTTTTACCAAATTATACACTCAAGAAATTTCCAGTTCGGATACTTGGACTCCCAATTTTTCTCCTGCACCGGAGGAAATAAATCCCGTTTCGGAATTTAATCCCCAATTGGAGCTTACACTATGAAAAAGAAATTCTTTGTCTTTTTTGCCCTGCTTACCTGTTTAGGAATGCTTTTGGGTAATATCACTATCCAAATTAAGGGCGAAGCAAAACCTGTTAATTTGCAAGAAACAACGCTTTCTTCTGTTTCTTATGTAGCTTTAAAGGATTTCAGCACTATTTTTAAAGCCATCAGTAAAGAGGATAGAAGTGACAATAGATTGTATTTGAACCTCTATGATGAACAGTTTATCTTCCTGGAAAATTCACCTTATTATACTCTGAAAACTGTTTCTTACAATATGCATTATCCTCTTTTACGGAAAGGAGAGAGTTTATATCTGCCTTCTGTTTTTGTAACTGAACAACTTAAGACACATTTTCCCTCTCTCATTCAACGCAAAGGAAGCACTTTACAAATCGCCAAACCAATTGATAATAGCGTAAAGACCATTGTTCTTGATCCAGGGCATGGCGGTAAAGATCCTGGAGCCATAGGGAAAAAACTGAAAGCCAATGAGAAAGATATTAATCTTGCTGTAGCCCTGAAACTTAAGAACTTGCTGGAAAAAGAACTGGGGGTTAATGTTTTACTTACCAGGGAAGATGATCGTTTCGTTTCTTTATATGATAGAACCCGTTTTGCCAATGAAAAAAGAGCTGACCTCTTTATCAGTTTGCATTCCAATTCCAGTAAGTCAACAACTTCCCGGGGAATTGAAACATATTATTTATCCACTGCTCAAACCTCCGATGCCAGAGCCGTGGAAGCTATGGAAAATGCTGTTGTAGAACGCTTTGAAGGAGGAAGCGAAGCAAAAAAGAAATACGATGACCTTTCCTTTATCCTCAGCGACCTTGATCAGACAGAACATTTGGAAAACAGTAACAATATGGCAGTCAGCATCCAGCAAAATTTGATTGCCGGAACACAGGGTATTGACAGAGGTGTTAAACAAGCAAATTTTTATGTGTTGCGAGGTGCTTTTATGCCTTCTATTTTAGTGGAAATGGGCTTTATCAGCCATCCTGAAGAAGAACAATTACTGGTGAATGAAGAATATCAGGATCGTCTGGCACGCACTATTTTTGAAGGCATCAAGCGTTTTAAGTTCCGTTACGACAGGATAAAGAAACACTTAAATAAGAAAACATAAAATAACTATGGCTATTCTGATTCAAAATGTTCTGCCCAAAAGTTTGGCCCTTAAAAAAGACATTAAAAGCGGAGAAAAACTGCTTTCCGTAAACGGACAAAGTAAATGACTTTCTGGATTGATTTTACACTTCGGACTATGAATTTGAGCTGGAAATTTTATCCGCAGATGGTTTACTGCGTAAGTTAAAATCCAAAGAGAAAGAAGGGGATTTTTAGGAATTGAGCACGAGCCCTACAAGATTCGCTATTGTGAAAATGCCTGTATTTTTTGCTTTATAGACCAAATGCCTCCTGGGTTAGAACCCACCTTATATATGAAAGATGATGACTATTTATATTCTTATGTTTTCGGTAATTACATCACTTTAACTAATCTTGGAGATGCTGACTATGCCAGAATTATAAATCAGAGAATTACCCCCCTGTATATATCTTTGCATACAACGGATAATACATTGCGACAAAAGATAATGCGTCCCTCAAAACAGGTAGATGCCTTATCTGTGTTAAAAAATTTAAGTCGGCACGGAATAGGTTTCCATATTCAAATTGTTTGCATTCCAGGTATTAATGATGGAGAGGCATTAAAACAGACCTTGAAAGACCTTCACGATCCAGAAATTAATTGTCTTTCTATTGGAATCGTTCCTGTGGGCTTAACCAAATACCGTAAAAACCTTGATGCAATTATACCTTATAATCGGCAAACCGCTACAGAAATTTTAGCTTTGATTGATGAAGCAAGAAAGGAATATAACAGCACAATTATTTATCCTGCAGATGAATTTTACATTTTAGCGGAAAGAGATATTCCCGATGAGGATTTTTATGCCGATTATCCCCAGTTGGAAAACGGAATCGGGATGTTACGTTTAACTATTCAAACCTATAAACAAAAAAAACGCGGTCTGTTGAAAGAGCTGAGAAAAAAACCGGTTAACTATTTAATGATCAGTTCTGTCTGTGCTCAAAATGTTATCACCCGCATAGCAGAAGACCTGAATAAGCGATTAGAAAATCAGTTTATCCGCGTTCAGGTTATTCACAACGATTTTTTCGGTCCCGATATAAGTGTTTGCGGATTGATAACTTATTCGGATTTATGGCAACAGCTTGCTCCACAAGCAGGGGAAACAATTATCCTGCCTGCCAGCATTTTTAACAATGAAGGCGAGACCTTGGATGGAAAAGACCATCTTACATTTCAGGAAACATGGAAAAATCCTATTTTGCTGATTGACCAATTTTTTGAGGACTGGGATTATCTGTAGTTTTTTCTTGACCGAGTTTGGCTCTATAGGAAAAGAAGATAAAAATTATTCATTGAGGAGTTTATGCCAATGTGCAAAAAGTATATCTGGCTTGCCTTCGTGGCACTTTTAATATTTGGTTGCGGAACCGAAGAAAGCCGATTGGAAAAAGCAAATAGAAAACTTGGTTCTAAACAGAATCCGATTAAAATGTATTTTGTTCCTTCTCTGGAAGCAGGAAAAGTTGTTTCCAGCGGAGAAGCAATAGCCAATTATCTGGAAAAAGAAACCAGATTACATTTTAAAGTAGCTGTTCCCACAAGTTATGCCGCCGTTATTGAAGCATTAGGAACATCAAGCAGATGTTGCACAGCTGCCGACTTATGCTTACATTTTGGCTAAACAAAAATATGATGCGCAAGTGCGACTAATGACCGTTCGCAATGTTTAACCAAATGAGACAGTTTGTAGCCGCAGTGATAGTAAAATTAATTCTCTGCAGGATATTGAAGGAAAAATAATTGCCTACACGGATGCCGCTTCCACTTCCGGCTATATTTATCCTTCAGCTATCTTAAAACAAAGGGGCATTACACCCAAAGATTATTTCTTTGCAGGAGGTCATCCCCAAGCTATTTTAGCGGTTTATAGTGGAAGAGCGGATGTAGGTTGCAGTTATTGGTCGCCACCTGATGCCAAGGGAAAACCAATGGATGCCAGAGAAAAACTCCTGGAGACCTATCCCGATGTGTTTGAAAAAGTTAAAATAGTTGATTATACTGATTGGATTCCCAATGATACGGTAACTTTTCGGAAAGACCTTCCTCCCGAACTGGAAGGCATAATTGTGCAAACCTTATATCGTTATGCCCAAAGTGAGGAAGGAAAAAAGGTTCTGAAAGCTCTTTACGATATTGATGGCTTGGAATATGCCTCCGATAAGGATTACGAAATTGTGCGCACAACCCTTAAGACAATGAATATGGACCCTGCTGAACTGCTTCAATACCCAAAAAATAATTTGCTTGAAGTTAATAACTTAAGCAAGAGTTATGACGGCAAAAAATGGGCATTAGAAGATTTATCTCTGAAGTGGAAGAAGGGGACTTTGTAATTTTATTAGGACTTTCCGGCAGTGGAAAATCTACTTTCCTGCGTTGTATAAATCGCCTGATAGAACCAAGCAGCGGACAAATCCTTTTCCGCAACGAAAATATTCTGCAACTTAAAGGCATAGAACTGAGACATTACCGGAGGCAAATCGGAATGGTCTTTCAGCAATTTAACCTGGTGAAAAACCTCACCGTCCTCACCAATGTTTTAACCGGACGCTTAGGATATCATTCCTCTCTTTCACCTTTCAGCAAAGAGGATTATGAACTGGCAAAACAAAATCTGGAAAAAGTGGGCTTACAGGATTTTGCCGATAAACAGGTAAAATTCCTCTCAGGAGGACAACAACAAAGAGTTGGCATAGCCCGTGCCTTAATGCAAAAGCCATCTTTAATTTTAGCTGATGAACCGGTAGCCAGTTTAGACCCTGCCACAGCCGATTCCATTATGCAATATTTAGGAGAAATAAACCGGGAAGGAATTTCTATTATCTGTTCATTGCACTTTTTAACCCTGGCACGCCGCTATGGAAATAGGGTTTTAGCTCTGAAAGAAGGACAAAAGGTCTTTGAAGGAATTCCTAACCAAATTGATAATATCCGCTTTAAAGAAATTTACGGTCAGGATGCAGAAGAAATCTAAAGATG
>JAXGIH010000082.1:0-6748 GCA_040770845.1 Cloacimonas sp. (SeqCode) | reverse complement strand
TCTTTGGGTTGAAGGGGATGTCAACCTTCCGGGTTTTTGGGTTGACAGGGATGTCAACCTTCCGGGTTTTTGGGTTGACAGGGATGTCAACCTTACGGGTTTTTGGGTTGACGAGGATGTCAACCTTCCGGGTTGTTTATCTGTGAAATCAGTGTAATCTGTGAGAGTTCTTTTATATATGCGGGTTTCGTTTTTCAATCGTTGATAATAGCCAGTTTGCCTTTTTTAATATTTCCAGCATCATCGGCTACCACAAAAAAGTAAATCCCGCTACCACATTGTTTACCTGCAGCATTTTTTCCATCCCATTGAAAACGGCAAAGGGTATTTTCTTCCAATTTAATTACTAAGGCACCCGAACTATCATAAATTCTACATTCTGCTTTTCCCGCAGGCATATTATCCGCAGGCATATTTACAATCTGCAAATAGGGTTGAACGAAAGGTCTGAAGGGATTAGGAAATGCTTTCAAATTTTGCAGAGTTGTAGGAATTTTAACGATTCTACCGATTTTTAAGGTATTGAAGCCATCCGGGTTAAAATAATTAAATCCCCGGCAACAGGATCAAAACCCAGACAAGTTATGTAATTGGAAATAAGGGGATAATTAGGATAAAAATAATTAGTAAACCTCTCTGTATAAGGATCATACATAGAAAGTCCGTTTTCCTTTGCCCAGCCAGATACGATTTTGGGCATCCAGAAAAATACGAATGAGAATGGTTCTCACCAGGCCAAAAGACGTTCTTCATCTACATAATAGAGAAGGTCATTTTCCCATAAGTTAATAGAAATATTTATACTTATATCTTTTTATCATAGTATCATAACGATACCAAAGATTCCTTCATTCCACTTAAAGACACCTGTGCTTGCTACGTCAATGTTGTCTTCCTTCATAAGGTGTATCAATTGTAACTACTCCATAAACAACACAACTGTTTAAATCAGAGGAGGAGGAATTATCCAATGCGCTCCTCCCGAAACAGGAAGAGAATTATGATTCCAGATAGTAAGTCCGCGATCGTCATTAGTTCCGATAAAATATTTATCTCCGCTGTAATAACTATAAAGGAGATGATTAAAAACAGTATTGGGAGGCGAAAAACGAGCTACAATCTGGAAATTCATATCCAAAACATTTACTTCGCCATCATAACACATCACCATCATTAATGAATCTCCGGCTGGATAAATGCCTCCAATTGTGCTGGTAGTTAAACGACTGGAAGGATTATAGGCACCCCAGGATTGTGTTTCATTATTATAATAGCGGATACCATCTCTCGTGATATGCACCCAGATATTATGCTCTTCATCAAAAACACTGAGACCTTTTTGCCAACCGGAAGGGCTGTTTGTATTATCCCAGGTAGCAAACCATTTTCTGTTCAAAGGATCAACTGCAATCCCTAAAATATTATCTGTATGAATAGGACTGTTATGAATGTTCAAGGTTGACCAGTTGCCATTGGCTAATTTACTTACTCCCATTGAACCCTTACGCACAGGAAAGTTAGAAATATAACCACTGGCAAACCACAAGTTATAGTTATTATCAGTTACAACTTGAGCAATTCTGGGAAAACCAATGCTGACCGGATTATAATTACTCCAGGAATCTTCTTCCTTACAATAGATACCTTCTCCCCAGCTGCAAAGATAAATTTTACCGTTCAAGTCCACAATTCTGCTAATTGGGCTATAGCTAAACCCTTTTGCTCTTTTAAAAGATGGGTATTGGTATTATTTTCTATCAAAGTTAACAGCGAATCAGTAGTATTAGTATAGCTAGGACTGCTTCATCCCAATCAGCATACGAAATCCATAAACGGGATTGTGAATCCAAAAAAACTGAAGAGACATTTTTTCCGGTAAGCATATTTTCTGTAAGTTGTCCAGGAACCACTGTCCATATCCAAAGGATGCATATAAACCTTATCATATAAACCTATTACAATGTTTTCAGAATTGGCAGAAAGCTTTGGATTTCCACCACTTAGAAGAGGACTGCCAGGTCCACTAATGGTTTTCCAGGCAGAATCATTATCCAATTGCTCCAGTGGAATATAGCTGATTCCATCAGTTGTAGCCACAAAAAGAATTCCTGTTTCCGTTAATAACATATCCACAATATTATCTCCAATAAGTCCTCCGGAAGTATTGGCAACAGTATATTGATGTAACATCAAAGGAAAAGAAACACCTGGAAGATAGTAGAAAACAGCAAGTCCAGCAGAAGTTGCCACCAGAATTGTGGATTGATGTTCAATAATTCTGGTTACCTTTAATGACGGCAAACCTAAATCACTGCCAAGATTCTGAAACCCCTGCTGACTTAAAATAGAAATTCCGTTATCCGAAGAACCCATCCATAAACTACTGGAAAAATCAATATAGGAAAGAGTTCTGATGTCATTAGAAACCAATCCGTTGCCTTTATGGTAAATTTCTGTTTCCTCATAGACGCCTAAAGTATTTGAATTATCTAAAGGACTAAGCTTTAACACTCCACCCCAGGTAGCAACATAAAGATCATTATCTTTGGCAGATAGATCGTAAATATGATTTGTATTGGTATATGTTTTCCAGTTCTGTGCAGGCAGATACACCCATATCAATATTGCTGTAAGCAGTAATATTTTTTTCATTTTTTTCGCTCCTGTCGCATAATTAAATAGGCAATCACTACCATCAACGCAAAAAGCCCCAAAAGTAAGGAAAAAACAATCTTTTGGGAGGAAAAAGAAAAGCCAATGGCAATAAGTCCAAAAAGTAAGGTTACTAAATATATTATAATCGCAATTGCTCTTTGAGAAAAACCAATATCCAACATCGTATGATGAATATGTTCTTTATCGGAATGAAACATATCCCGATAATGCAGACGCCGAAAAACAGCCAAAACAAAATCAATTAGGGGCACAGCCATAACTGCTAAAGGAACCATCAGGGTGATAGAAGTTATTCCCTTATATTGTGAAGTTCCGGCAGTGGAAATTGCAGCTATATTCAACCCGATAAATAAAGCACCGGTTTCACCCATAAATATCTTTGCCGGATAAAAATTATAGCGCAGGAAAGCTAAATTTCCTGCCAGCAAAAAAGAAGAAATGGCGATTACCAGTTCATTCTGTTCCTTGATACCGATTACGATCAAAACGGCACTAACAATAATCGTTATGCCACACGCCAAACCATCCAGACCGTCTATAAAATTGATCGCATTGATTACTATTAAATACCATAAAACAGTAACCGGAAAAGATAACCAACCCAAAATAAAATGTTCACCGAAAGGATTGGTCAGATACAAAACCCGGTAACCAAACAAATACATAATTACGCCTAAACAAATCTGCCACACGAGCTTATAAGGAGGAGGACTTTCAAAACGATCGTCCCAAACCCCGAAACATAATGCCAGCAATCCTACTCCGGAAAGTTCTAAAAGCATTTTACCCATCTCTGCATTTCCACTAAACAAACCAAAAGTTGCTTGTGCTAAAATAATTGGCAAAGCAAAACATAAGCCCCCTGCTTCTGGAATTGGTATTTTATGAATTTTGCGCTCACCTGGATAGGCAACGAGCTTCATTTTTAGAAATTTTTCAAATTCAGCGGAAAAAGCAAATGGGTGCAGAGGTGAATCGCCTGCTAATTGATATTAGTAAGTATATTTATCATTATGCTGCTCTGTTATTTTGCTGATAGATAAAGTTCTCTGTAAGCATTAACCATCTTCTCGTAAGAACAAATTTTTGGCTATCTTTTGCCGCTTTTTTCCCTTTCTGATAAGGCATTTCAAAATCACTTGCTATTTCCCTGAAGGTCTGAATCAAATTAGCACTATTATCTAAAGGAACAATATAACCTGTTTCACTATCTACCAATTCTGAAAGAGAAGGCAGGTCTGAAACAATTACTGCCAGCCCTGAATGCATTGCTTCAATGATACTAAAAGGCATCGCTTCCCAACGGGAATATAAAATAAAGACATTGAAAACTTTTAGCCAAGGCAAAACATCTTTATCCCAACCCGGAAGCAAAATGCGTTCTTCCAAACCGTAACTGTGAACGATTGCCTTACAAAGGTCAAAATATTCACCCTCACCCAGATAGATGAATTTTAATTTTGGCTCCTGCAAACAGGCATTACACGAAGCAGTTATTAAATTGATTACATTTTTTTGGAGACAAAAACGCAAAGTAGAACCAATAATAATTTCTTTCTCCGGTTTTTTGCGGTTTTGGGCAATTTCCTGTAAAGCAGAAATTAATCCTAACGGAAGTGCATTGTAAATAGTGATTGCTTTTTCCGGCTTGATTAAACCCATTTTTAAGGATTTTAGCCGATCGGAATTATTCACAAAAACATTGTAATCACCCAATCGGTTGCCTATCTTTTCCAAAGTGGTAAAAAACTTGTAAATAATCGGCTTTTGATGTTCCAGAAACGGAAAAGTATGTGTGGTATGAATAATTAAAGGAACTTTACCTAAACGAGCAGCTAAACGACCTAATAATCCAGGTTTGGAAGCATTAGTATGCACAATATCAAAATGGTGCTTTTATTATATATAGTAAGTGGAAAAAGGTAAAAATATCCCCAAACATATCTGATGACGAAAAGTAGGCAAAGGTAAATAATGATAACCCCTGCTTTAATTTCGTCCACAAATTCTCCACCTGGTTTGCAGGCAATCCAGATTTCAAATTCATTTCTATCCAAGCCATCCATAACCTCCCTAACTTGTTTTCGTCCACAATCCCCGGTTTGCGAAACGAAGAGCTTGTACAAACATCTACATAATTGAGCCGCCCTTCGGACTTTTGGCAGAGGACAGAAAGCGAGGGGTAAAAGAAATAGAGAGAAATATTGGAACTTTCCTTTCACGGAGAGCTCGTTCAAACATCTATCTCAACCCTCTTAACCCTCTTAACCCTATCAACCTTCTCAACCTTCTCAAACCTCTAAACCTCTTTTAAATTCATTCTTCATTCCTTCTCTTTGTAAAAAAATCCTAAAAATCCCTTTCATCCTGTTCATCCCCTACCTATTATCATATTTTATCTGCGTTATTAGCGAAATCTGCGTGAACCCTTTATTTTCCTTCCAACACTATCACCGCTATAGAATCCGCTTTAATATTAGAGAACTGTATCTGATTCCCTTTCACTTTTGCTGGCATTTCAGCCACTTCTTTAATTTTTGGATTTCCCTGCAAGCATAGCGTAAAATTGTCCAAATCATCCGTAAACATCAGACAAATTTGATCTTCGCTTTCATTGATTGTAACCCGGTTTCTTTTTTCCCACCAGTCAACTAATTCACCTGCCGTAGCCAGATAGGTCTTTCCACTTTTGATCAGTGCCAAAAGATAAGGATAAAGTTTATTCATATAGCTGATATTGCTGAAACTGGCAATCGTGAAATCCATACTGAAGATACTATGAGTGCGCAGGGCATTTTGGAAGAACTTTTTCAGTTGGTGTTTAGCATCTTCCAGTTGCAGATAGTTATGTTTATTAATCTTCAAATATTCATCACGATAAATTGTAGGCAATTCCCAATAATCCATTTTAGTTCCGTTTACCCAGGGTTGCCAGGGTAAGCTCATTCCGTTTTTGTATCCGGGAAGCGATTGAAACGCTGTGCTCTGGCTAAAAACAGGAGATATTTTGTTTTGCAATTCACGGATTGTATTATTGCTTTTATAGTTCAGTTGACGAATTCCCAGTTTTTCTTTTCCCAGCAGATGCAGAAGAATTTGTTTGCGGGTTAAATAATCATCCTGATTAAGCTTATCAGCAGTTGCCAAAAGACCTATATCATTTCCGTTATGCAAAATTTTCTGAATTTCTTCCTGCAGATCAGGGTCTTCCAAAGAATAATCAATTTCTTCGTTTGCCTCAGTAGCCAGATAATAAATGCTGCGGCAATTGGAATCCTTTTCCTGATTCAGAAATTCATCAAAGTTCCAGTTAAGTTCATAGTTGGTAAATAAATACTGAAGTTTACCCTTTAAAGTATGTGCCAATTGTTTCCAGCGGAAAGTAAAAAACATTGCCAAATCATCCGGAAGGGAAAGAATAATAGAAGAAACATCCCATTTTTGCAAATCGTCAATACTATGTGAAAGTAGAACAGCTGCCTGTTGAGCGGAGGGCCATAATAGCTTTTGCACAATGCAATTATTTTTGGCTCGGCAGTGTTCTTTGATCAGCGAATCCATCAGCCACAGCAAATTATCCGCAATTGGCGTTTCCCGATAGTTATAAAAAGCGCTGGCACTATCAGGATAAAAACCCTTTTCCATTGAGCTGGCATCACTGCTTTCTTCCAGATTGCTCAAATGCAAAAAGAGGTTTCCGACCAAATCAAAATTGATTTTTCCCCCACTGATGTCACTTTCCGTATAATTTTCCGCAGGGTATTCAAATTTGCGGGCTGAAACAATAGGCGTTATATTCAGTAACTTTATTTCCCGCATACATCTACGCAAACGGTCTGCACTGTATGCTTTGTTGTCAAAAAAATCCGGATCACAGGGAATGAAAAATGTGATATAATGCTTAGCCAGACCTTTTAATTCTTCAGGAGTTGGCTCTGTGTAACCATATATCAGCAAAATATCGTTTGCTTTCAGCTCTTCCAGCTCTTCCAGAAAACGAAAGTTATAACCCAGGATCTGGAACATAAAGCCAAACACATATTTTATTTCCCTTGTCCAACGAGTCACTTTA
>JAXGIH010000081.1:0-6761 GCA_040770845.1 Cloacimonas sp. (SeqCode) | reverse complement strand
TTGCCTTTGGAGTTCAATAAAGCACTTGAATTTGAGCCAACACTCTATTTTATTAATTATGCAAACGGTAATTATGCTATTGTGTCCGCCGAGGATAATTTCTATCCTGTTTTAGCATATTCAGATGAAGGGTTAACCAATATCAATAACCTGCCACCTGCTTTCTATTACTGGTTGAAAAATTATTCGGTTCAAATTGAACAAATTAGAGAAGCGAAAATTGCATATCCGGAAAATGTTCAACTGTGGCAGAGCTTAATTGAAGGTTCTTATAGGAATGCTTTTAGAACAGAGCGTTCTGTAAGACCTTTAGTGACGACGCTTTGGGATCAAGGATGGCCCTATAATGCGCTTTGTCCAGTAGATGCTCAAGGTTCTGGAGGTCATGTTTATGCTGGTTGTGTAGCTACAGCAATGGGTATGGTTATGAAGTATTGGAATCATCCCCAAACCGGAGTAGGTAGTGAAAGTTACTATTGTCCCGGTTATGGCTATCAAAGTGCTAATTTCGGGAACACTACTTACCTTTGGGATCAAATGTATGATACAGCAGGAGCGACACCAGCTGAATATTTGCCGATTGCGACATTATTATATCATTGTGGTGTTGCTGTTCATATGGCATATTCTGTTGAAGGTTCAGGAGCACAAAGTACAGATGCAGCTGTGGCATTTGTAGATCATTTCCGTTATCCTAATGCACAATATGTAATGAAAAACAGTTATACGGATGCCAATTGGAATAATTTATTAACTTCTCAAATTGATAACGGTATTCCTGTTTATTATAGTGGTTATGATCCCGTAGAAGGGGGTCTTATGCTTTGTAATGGATGGTTACGATACTGCTAATCATTTCCATTTCAATTTTGGCTGGAGTGGTTCAGGTAATGGTTATTTTTATACCAGCAATCCAGGTGGTTTTACTAACAATCAGAGTGCTATTATCAATATTATTCCGGAGAACTACAGCATTTCTACTGTTCCGGTAAAACTTAATGCGCATGACACAACTGGTGGGTGATAATTTTACTGTTACCGTTAAAACGAATCCCATTCTTGGTAGCTGGAATATAACACATTACGATTTCGTGTTATATTATGACAGTGAATTTATTGATTATATAGGTTATTCCACCACGGGAACTATTTCTGAAAATGGAACTATTACCGTAGTTGAAAATCCTGCCGGAATTATAAGCGTAGATTGGAATAGTACGAATTATATCTTCGGTGGTGGAGTATTGATTAATTTTACATTTAGAACCAGAGATATGGGAGATTTTCTGTTTGATATAACGAGTATGCATTATAATACTACACCGGTTTCAAATATAAGCTATGTGATGATTCATTCTTATGCTCCTGTAAACAACATATCTGAGAGCTGAATTTTGCTTACCAATATTATGAATCTGGCTTATAATGCAATTGGTACTACACAGATGAATACTACTTATTTGCTTCCTTCCTGGAATATTACACATTTCCAATATCATCTTAACTATAATCCTGCCAAAATAGAATACTTTGACATCGTAACAGAAGGAACGATAAGTGCAAATTGTGAAGTTAATGTTGATTCATCCAATCCAGGTGTTTTAAATATTTCAGGTAATTCAACTGTTCCGCTAATTGGAGCCGAGCTCTAATGAAAATTAGATTCAAAGCCATAGGTAATACAGGTTCTATATCCGTCACCAGATTTCTATTAGTGATTTCTTGTATAATAATGTAGCAATTTCAGATGTTGGAACTGCAAATGTGGTACTTTCAGCTTATACGGCTAATGAAGATGAAATTGTTGCTGTTCCCGAACCGAAACTGGAAATCTATCCTAATCCTTTTCAGGATAGTGCAATGCTAAAATTTACAGGAACCAACAAAGCTCCTGTTAGAATTCACATTTACAATATTAAAGGTCAATTAGTAAAGGAATTGCTGATAAGCGATCCGTTGAATTCTCAGATTAGTTGGAATAGAAGTGATGTAAAGGGAAAAACTGTAGCGGATGGAATTTATTTTCTGCATTGGCAGCAGGGAGAACAAAGCGGCATTAATAAAGTATTGGTAATTAAGTAAGATAAAAGCGTAATTCAGTAAAAAAAGATTTGATGACTCCTGATTAGCAAAATATCAGGAGTCATCTTTTTATATAGAAGAAGAGTTTCAATCCTTTGGTGAAGAAATTGCGTAGTTGTAGCCAACTTTCTCAACATCTAAAGGGAATAGAGATAGACAATTTATCCGAAAAAAGGCAGGAAAAATCATCAGACAGGAAGTGAAATTTAAATAGATAAGGCAATATCTGTCGTTTTTACGGACTTTTTCTGCCATTTATGATTATAGATAAAGTATTATTAAGTTTTGTATTTAAAATGCAGTTAATTTATCAGAACTTGTATGGATTCCTGCTTGCGTAGGAATGATAAAAGATATTTCATTCAAAAAAATGATATTACTTTTCTCTTTTTCTCTTTTTCTCTTTGTAAAAAATCTGCGTAATCTGCATGCTATCATTCTTCATTCTCAATTATTCTCTTTTTCTCTTTTTCTCTTTGTAAAAAAAAGTATCCTTTTCGTTTTTTGCCAGGAAATCCCGTATTTCCCTTTCTGCAGTTGCAAAATCATCTTTACTTTTCACCCATATAGGATCGGAGTAGATCATAGTTAGCTTGGCAAAAGGTTTGGGAAACCGAAATCTGTCCCAGGAATTGAACTGCCATTCTTTATCAGCATTTACAGCTACGGCTACAATAGGAATTTTTGCCAGGTAAGCAATTTGAAAAAGACCTGGATGGAAAGTGTAGCAAGGTCCTTTAGGCCCATCGGGAGTAATGGCGAGGGATATTTTTTGGGATATTTTTATCATTTCTTTCATTGCCGAAGAACCCTTAAAAGAACTTGAGCCCCTAACAGGAATATATCCAAGTTCCCATAAAGGTCCGGCAATTAATTCTCCATCCTTGGAAGAAGAAACCATAACGGCTGCACCGTGATAAACTCTTTGGAGAGTCATCATCAAAAGATTTCTATGCCAGAACATATAGATGCAGCGTATGTTATCGGAGGATTCTTGATTTATTACTTTGAATTTCAGTGTTTTCCGTAAAAGCAACAGAAGCCAGGCACCCAGTTTCCGTTCCAGATAAAAAAGAACTTTAGCCATAGGTATCAAGTAAATAACGGACTATTTTAGGCATTTCCTGAGAGGGATGTTTATCACTTAGCATTGCTCTCAGTTTAAATAGCTCCTTCCGGATTTGGGCATTCTTTTCAGGATCGCTTAAGATTTGCATTCCAGCTTTATAAATATTATCCGGTTTCATTTCTCCCTGAATCAGTTCCGGCATGAGGTCTGCATCCAAAACGATATTGGGTAAACCGATATGTTTAATTCTAACAAATATCCGACCTATCAGATAGGATAAATAAGAACCCTTGTAACATATTACCAGAGGAGTTCCAATATAGGCAGCTTCCAAAGTTACAGTGCCTGAAGTGCAGATCAGCAGTTCACAATATTTCATCATTTCATAGTTATAACCATCAATGAGCTTGATATTCTTATGTCCTTCTATCAGATGCATATAAAGTTGATGATTAACGCTATGTGATTTGGAAAATAGCATTTGATATTCAGTTGGGTTCCACTTTTGAGCTGTCTGTAAAAAGACCGGGAGCATTTTGGTTATTTCATTATTTCGGCTTCCCGGGAAAAAACCAATCCATTTTTTATTAGGATCAAGACCAAAAAAACGAGCAAAAGACCCACGATCAAGCTCAAAATTAATTTCTTCCGCTATAGGATGACCCACATAACTGCAATTTATATTATGAATTTTCAGTAATTCCTCTTCAAAAGGAAGAATGCAAGCTACATAACGCACTGAATCCTTTAGCTGATATACTCTTTTATGTTTCCAAGCCCAAAATTGAGGACATATAAAATATAGCACAGGAATACGCATTTCATCTGCCATTTTAGCAATTCTTAAATTCAAACCCGGGTAATCAACGAGAATGGCAAGGTCAAATTTCTCTGTAGAAAACAGTTTGCCTAATTTACGCTGGACTTTCAGGAAAAAGAACAAATGTTTCACCACTTCTACAAAACCCATCACAGCAAATTTTTCAAATGAAAAGAGTGTTTTCAAACCTTGCCTTTGCATTCTGGGTCCGCCAATTCCAATATGGGTTAAATTACCAAATTTATCGTTTAATGCTTTCATTACCAGTTCGGAATGCAAATCAGCAGAGCTTTCTCCCGCCAACCAAAATATTTTATAGCTATTTTTCCGAATCATAAAGCTAAAGTTCCCATCAAAGATAAGACAGTTACAATAATTGCTGCCATAATTACACCTAAAAGAATAAAAAACATTGAACGCCAAAATCTTAACCCAAATATATTAGCTGCTAAAGCACCTGTCCAACCCCCGGTTCCGGGAAGAGGAATGCCAACAAAAATAACTAAACCAATTTCCTCGTATTTTTCTATGGACTTACCTTTGCGTCTTGTTCTGGTAAAAAGCCATTCAGTAAATTTACGACCTGGTTTCACTTTACTTATTAAGCCCAAAAACCAATCAATCAGCAACAATAGGAAAGGGACTGGAATCATATTGCCAATAATGGAGAGAACTGCCGCTTCCAGCCAGGGAATATTAAATAATAAAATTGCCACAGGTATACTTCCCCGCAGTTCTACAACTGGAATCATTGAAATTATCACCACAATGAGTTCGGGTGCAACACCTTTTGCTTTCAACCAGGCAACGGTCTTATCTGCAGTAGTATTACAAAAAAGCGGTTGGGACAAAATTACTATCAACAGAATAAGCAGTATCTTTTTTAGCTGGTTATCCAACTTCACTTCCTTTATAACATTATCATAATTCCATTTATCAAAAACCCGTATTTTGTCAATAATTTGTATAGACGGATGGTTGATGTTCTCGTCAACCAATGATTAGAAAACGAATGAGGACATAGCTCTTCCGATATTAAGTCAGGAGTTATATATGCTTGGATATTTTTATTTGGGAAATAGCTTTTACAGCGTATATGACTAATGACGACACAGTTGCTCATTATTAAAAATATTCTGTTCATTTCGGAGTTATTAGATAAAATATCTTTGTGAGAGATTGTTATTTCCATGAATCCCCATTATTAAAATAATTAGGATATTATGTAAAAGTTATTTCTGCAGTGACGACTCCTGAAAGCTTGGGTAAAGATAGCTCTCAATACATATATTTTAATCTTTTGTTACTTCAATCTTAATATTATTCATTCTTCACTTGACAATCCATCAATAATATTTATATTGTCTTTAAGAATATTGAAGGAGATGAAGATGAATTTAACCAACTGTCCTATTTGTAAAGGAGAATTGAAAATTAGTAAAATGCACTGCCTGCATTGTGAAATTAGTTTTCAAGGCGACTTTGAAAATAACTGGCTGGCAGAATTAGACGCTGGTCAACTTGAGTTTATTCGTTTATTTTTATTAGTGCAAGGTAATTTGAAAGAGCTGCAAAATCAGCTGGGAATATCTTATCCCACAGTAAAAAACCGTTTAGCAGAAATTATCGGGATCATAACTAAAAAAGAACCGGTTACGGATACGGTTATTGATGTTTTATCCGATTTGGAAGAGGGTTTTATCAATGTAGACGAGGCAATAAATATGATTACTCAAAGGAGAGAAAAATGAGCAAAATCAATTTGGAGAAAAAATGGGTTTTTGACCCCTTACACACAGTAGTAATTGAAAATCATCTGGCTAAATTATTATTTCAAGCAGATGAAGGACAAGAAGTTAATATGGAAGGGATAATCAATTTCAGTCATTCTCAAGATACCTTCCAAACCGAGGATTATATTCAATCCGAATATCAAGACGGGATTTTAAAGATTATCCTACAAGATATTGATTCTGATGAAGTTAAAGATGCCGTGTTTACTGTAACCATTCCAGAAGGCGTTTATCTGAAAGTAAAAACAGATAACTATCCTATCAGTTTGAATAAATCGCTGAAAACAAGCTTAAAGTTTTGAATGAAAATAGTCCCATCTATCTGCAAAACTGTCAAGGCGATATGCATTTGGAAAATGAAAAAACGGCTTAATTCGCTTGTCTGATTGTGAAGGTAATATTGATGCTAAATTGGAGAACGGTCCCTTATCAGCATCCAAAATTAGCGGTCAAACCCTTCATCTGGAAAATGAAAACGGACCGATAAAAGTGCGGATGGCTTCTTTTACCGAAGTGGAATTATATTCCGAAAACGGACCTATCTTCTACGAAACCATCCCTGTAGAAAATGGCAATTTCCAGTTTAAAACCGAAACTGGCTCAATTAATCTTGTGCTGCCCAATAATTTTGATTTTACTTTGGAAGCAACTACACAATGGGGCAGAGTGAAAACCTCATTTGATTTACCGATTACCTTTAATGACAATATCTATACAATGATTAACGGAGAAGGAACTTCGCAAATTAAGGCAATTTCCGATAATGGAACCATTAAAATCAATGCAGAAAATCGCCTGAATTTGGACTTTGTGATGAATAAATTGGAACAAATTAAAATCGCTTTGCAGAAAGTAAATTCGGAAGCAGAAAAACAGAAAGTTGTGGAAATGGTAAATAAAATTACCACCTATATTAACCGCCATGCGGATTCCATCAAAGAAGAAAAAATAAAAGAGAAAATAACCTCTGCTACCAGCAAATTAAAGGATTTGGTAG
>JAXGIH010000080.1:0-7236 GCA_040770845.1 Cloacimonas sp. (SeqCode) | reverse complement strand
CCGTTTTTCTGTTACCCTGCTCCAAATAATGCACCATTTGCTGGAATAAAACCAGGTTCAGCATTTTTCGGGCGTCTTCATTCAAATGAGTGTTGAGCAAGGAAGTAAAATGACTGATAGCCTTGGCATTTTCTCCTACACGAACATAGAAATGACCAAGTAAATAAATAAATTCATTTTGATCCATACTGGAAAAAACATCTTTATATTTTACCAGTGCCTGTTCAGCCAGTGTCGGATCTTCCTTCACCAATTCTGGCAGTGCATCAACTAAAAACATCTTGGCTAATTCTCTGATCAGCTGTTTTTCCTGGGATATTTGCTCCTGGATTTGTTCTTTGGTATATTGAGATCTATCTTGAGCATAAACCACTGCCAAGAATGACACTGCAACAACAATTAGGAATATAATTTTAAGATTGTGTTTCATAATCCCGCTCACTTATATTCTCTTTATTTTCCCTATGATGATAAGGTTCAGGATTTTTTCACTTAACAAATGCATCCTGAACCTTCTTCATCAGTATTTCGGGGAAACATGATCCTCAACCTACACATTTTAGATGAGTAGTTTAAGATTAATTATTGCTTTTTCTTCAATTCTTCTATCCATTTGCGCAGCTCTTCCATTGCTTGTTGAGCTTTTTGCCTCTCTTCTTTCAGCATTTGAAGTTCTTTAAGCAAATCTTGAACTTCAGGAGAAAGCTGTTGATAACCTGCAGTTCCAGGTGTAACTAAACCAGGGGTCTGTAACTGGGTTCCAGGACCAACTACAACTTCTCCTCCAGCAGGAGGTTTGGCTGCTGTTCCTGTAGGAGGAACAACAACAATTTCTCCAGTGGGACTTACAGTAGTACCTGTTGAGGAACAACTACACCTGTTTCAATAGGTGTTTCTCCAACCTCAACTACTTCTCCGCCAGCAGATGGCTTTTTCTCATAACTGGCATAAAGACCAAGATCGGGACGGCGTTTAGCTTCAGCATATTTGTCAAACAAATAGGAAACCCCTAAAGCAACACGGATATTATGCTTATAATCGCTATCCTTGAACCGGTCTTCAATAGCACTGGCTCCCAGCTTAAAACCAAAGTTCTTATAGGCATAATTTATCCCTATATTGATGTCTTCACCATCAAATTCTCCCTGCAAAGTCAAATCTCTGACCGGTGACATCTCCACAGAGAAAAAGGTTCCTGTTAAATAACGCGCTCTCGGAGCTTGTCCCACAAAGCGGTTTGAGCCAATCCCTAAATTGAACATCCAAGGTATTCCCCAAAAGACAACCTGTTTAGATGCCACTGCATAAGGAGAATAGGGCTCGTAAGAATCAGCTTCCGGATTATCAGCAAAATCATTATTTACGTCCAAGTATTGAGCTCCGTGCTTTTCTACAGGAGATAAGATATTATCCATTCCTACGGCAATTTGGGGAATAAGTAAGGTCTCCTCAATAATTTTCACCTTTGCATTAAGTAAATAAACTAAACCATCTAAAGAGGTGTAATCCCCAAGAAACATACTAAGTTCCACTCTGTCCAGAATTCCTACTCCTATCATTGTATACGGAAAGAAACCTTTGGAGGCATCTTTGGCGTCTTCAGTAAGTGGTTTGGGAGCTGATATATCCCGATAATAACCTACCACCAGAAACTCTGCAGCTTTATTTGGTAAAACATAAGCATCGGGTGTTCTTAGCATTCCCAAGGTTTGAAAAGGTGCTGCTTGAGCAACCCCAAGAACAGCAACCAGGGCAATTACGGTCAACAAAGTTTTTTTCATGTTTCCCTCCACCTTTCGGTGTTACTTTCTTATCAAAGTTCATCATTCTTATTGACAATATAATCGTCAAGCTTTTTTTTGCTTTATGAAAAAATATTCACTTCAGGATTTTTCTCACATCGGCGAAGATCTTGCTGCTCGCTATCTCGTAAGTAACGGTTATACTATTACTTGCCGTAATTACAGGAAGAAATATGGCGAGATAGATATTATTGTGGAAAAAGATCAACACCTCGTTTTTTGTGAGGTTAAAACCCGCACTTCACACTCTATCAGCTGGGCTCTGGCTTCTATTGGTTTCTCTAAACAGAGAAAAATTTCCAGAACTGCACAATTATATATTAATGAAAATCCCAAGTTTGCCAAACACATTTTTCGTTTTGATGTTTTACTCGTTTTTTACTGTCAAAACACCGATACTTTTGAGATTCAGCACTTGGAAAACGCTTTTGATCCAATTTTAGAGTATTAATTATCCAGTTTGGAAGTATCAAAATCGCTTCCCACATAACGCATCCAATCGGGATTTGATGCTTCCAGATCATCATTTTCTACATAAATTAAACGGTAATTGCCATTCATCTGAATATCAATGAACATATAGACCGGTTTTTTCCCTGAAACATATTTCCATATCTGATAGTCCTTTCTCACAAAACGGCTTTCATCTGAACTGGTATCGCGTTGAATATCATCCGGCGGTCCGTTTCTGATATAAATACGCCCCATATCAGAAGTCCAGCCCTGTTTAAAATGAGTAAAATTACGGTTTGCATAATCAATCCGTTTCTGCACCAAATCCATAATGCTTTGAACACTACGGTTGGTAGAAAAAGCCATATCTCTCCAGAATTGAGTAATATATCTTCTTTTTGTATCCTGATTCATTTTTCCCCAGTCCGAAGGTATTTTATTGCCTAAAAATATACGCATTAGTTCATATTCTTCATCGGGGTTTGCAAACAGAAAAAATTCCTCTTCTTTTTCTTCAATCACCGCAAATTCTATATTTCTTTCTTCAGTGCGTTCGGCGCTTTGAAGGACAATAGTTCCATTATAAAAGCCAGGATTCAGGTCTTTAAGGGGTATTTTTAAATTGATGCTTTCACTGCCTGGATCGGGTTGAAAAATCAATATATTCATCCATAACTACAAGCGAATCCTTTTCCAAAGAAAGGTTTAGCAGACAGCTTTCCGAAGTGGAATTCCAATTATAGATTTCCAGATAGAGATAGATATAATCATTAATGGACTTGTTGAACAGGATTGAGGGCTCAGAACGGTAGAGAACATTATTTCGTTTAAATTTAACCAAATATTGAGAAGTATCGGGTCTAACTTCACTGTTCAATTCTACATCGCTAAGCAAGCTACTGGGAGGAAGGGTCTCAATTTGAAATTCATAGAAAAAGTTTTTCTGGCTATTAATATCCAGAGCGCTAAATTGAATCGTGTAAAGCGGTTTATGGAAAGTGAAACTTAGTCGGTTAAGATATGATTTTTTCCGGTTACCAGTATCGGCTTTGTTTTTTACTCCGATAATATCGTTTATTTCATGCTCTAAAAATATACTATCTGCTTCCGTAATTTTAACCTTTACATTCAGTTCGGCAAAGTATCCGTTATTTTTAGCCAGAAAAGCCAAATTCTCATAAGGTATCTGATAATCAAGTAAAAGAATAGTATTTTTATTTTTATCCAGAAACCGGTTATAGTCAATAAACATATTTAATTTATCCGACCCTAAGAGGGTGCTAAAGGCGAAAAGAACTACCACTAAGCTAAAAAATAACCTAATATTCTTCATCCTTATTCCTCAAGGTATATTGTCCGTAACCCGTAATATCCGCAAAGATAAACTCCAGGTTTTTATCATAGTAATACCAAATAATATAAGGATATTTATCCAAAGCATAAACTTCCGAATAGACATCATCCGGTTCTCCGTATTTGATATATATTCTACCCTGATCTGTTGTCCAGCCAGCAATTTTTTTATGCAAGGTAAAACGTTCATCGGCAATCATTACTCTTTGATAAAATTGTTCCCTTAATTCATTTCTAACAGTTCCGGGGCTGGGATCGTTTGCTTTCCAGAATGTTTCAATTGCTTCCGCCTGTTTTTCTTTGGGTAAGCGTCGTAAATATTTCCATTCGTTTTGATTGGCAATATAGCGGATTTGTCTGATTTGATCCTCCAGAGAATAACGCAGAGAATAAGCATACCAGGGAGTAAACAGGAAAGGTTCCATTTTATAGTAGATATTATTTTCATAAAATATCAAGTTCATCAGGTTTTGGGCATCTGTCTGCAGATAGGGAAGAAGGTCTAAAACTATCGGATTTTGAGGATTTTTTACAGTTAAGACCTGATTATCTATAGTTATTTTCAAGCTATCCAGAGAAATTGAATAACTCTGATATAGTTTCACTTCATCGCTAACCAGTCCGGAAAGCGTATGGGGAAGATATTCCAGTCCTTCTCTTTTAGCAATAATCCAGCTGAGTCCAATTTCTGTGCTGGAAGAACCAATTATGAATTGACGAGAGTAGCTTCGTCTCTCTCCCATTGCTTTGTTTTTTATCTGTAAAATTACATTATATGAGCCCTGAGGAAGTTCCTGCTGAAAATGGATAGGAATTCCACAATCGTTAAGCCAGTTACATTTCGGAATAACTTGGCTTTTTCCCAAGGTTGCCACTTGCTTTTTTTTAGCATCACTAATCTGCAGAGAAACCTGGTAGAGTGCTTCATCGCTCCCTTTCTTGAAGTTTATTGAACTATAGGGCAAAACAACCCATATCTCTACTTCGTTTCCATAGTGCTCATAGAAAATTTCCTGAGCGGAAAGAAAGCTGAAAGCAAACAGCAGAAGGCAAAAGCTAATTATTTTTTCCATTGGTTGCTACCCTCACCTGAAAATCAATTTTCTCTTTTTCCAGCCAGTTCAGCAATGCTTCATCAGGAAAGAAGAGTTTGCGAGATTCCAATTGATAATCATTCATGTCTTCGCTTTGAATTTTGATTATCAATTTAAATTTGCCTGTATTACGAGATATTCTATTACCCAGTTCAGTTAGTAATCCGTTTTTCAGATGTTCGTATGGAATATTGATTTTGATTTCTCCGCTCAATTCCGAAGGTAATTCCTTAAAGTCAATTAAAGCATTTGGTAAAATTCTTAAGATGCTATCTTCATTGCCGTTAAAGGTGGATTTATTGCCAATGATAAAAAAGACCTTTCCCGGGCTGATTTTTTTTTGATACTGCATAAAATCCTTATTAAACAAGGGCACTTCAAACTTCCCGTAAAGGTCTTCAAACTCCACAAAAGCAATAGGATTACCTTTGTTATCTTTCTTTTTAGAAATGTTGTTTATAATTCCGGCAATAAGCAATTCACCGTTATTTTTTGTCTTGCCGGTGCTGGAATTGGCATTGGTTAAGTGTTTTATTAACGAGCGATATTCAAACAGCGGATGCCCGCTTAAATAGAATCCCAAAACCTCCTTTTCTTTTTCCAGTTGATAGATATAAGACCAGGGTTCAACCGAAGGTAATGGCGGGTTATAGTTATTATCCTCATCTTCAGTATCCATAAAATCAAAAATAGTGCTTTGTCCCCTTTTTCTATCTTTCTGGTCATTACTGCTAAATTGCAACGCTAGCTCTATAACATTCCATTTTTGAGCTCTGGTGCCTTCAAGTTCATCCATTGCACCTGAGGCAATCAAACTTTCCAGAATGGTTTTATTTACGCTGGTACTATCTAAACGGTTGCAAAATTCAAATATACTGGTGTAAGGACCGTTTTGATTTCTATCTTCAATAATATCCCGCATTGCGGCATCACCCAGATTTTTAATTGCTCGTAAGCCAAAAAGGACTTCTTTACCGTGAACCCTGAATTCACTATCGCTACGGTTTATATTCGGAGGAATGATTTTTATACCCATCTTTTTACAGACCTCAATTTTACCGGGTATTTTTGTCGGATCATCCTCCAGGGAAAGCAAGGCAGCCATAAATTCCACCGGGTAATATGCCTTCAGATATGCTGTTTGATAGGCAACTAAAGCATAGCAGGTTGCATGGGATTTATTAAAAGCATATTCTGCAAAGCGTAACCAATCCTGCCAAATCTTTTCTATAACTGCATCAGGAACATTTTGGGCTTTAGCTCCCTGCCTGAATTTTTCCTGATATTGTTGCATTAAGTCCGAATTCTTTTTCCCCATAGCTTTTCTTAAACTATCTGCTTCGCCACCTGTAAAACCACCCATTTCACGGGCAATTTGCATCACCTGTTCCTGATAGATTGTTACTCCGTAGGTCTCTTTTAGCGCATTTTCCATCAGCGGATGATCATAAACCACTTTTTCGCGTCCGTGTTTACGAGCTATATAACTATCTATAAACTGCATAGGACCGGGTCGGTAGAGAGCTACCATAGCAATTAAGTCCTCAATCTTATTGGGCTTCAGTTCCATAAGATATTTACGCATACCATCCGATTCAAACTGAAAAACACCGTCAGTTTCGCCTTTACCCAATATGTTATAGACCTTTTTATCTTCCAGAGAAATGTGATTGATATCAATGTCAATATCTTGCGCTTGTTTCACCAAATCAATCGTCTTTTGAATAAGGGTAAGATTTTTCAAACCCAAAATGTCCATTTTCAATAGCTTCAAATCATTCAGCCATTTTCCCTCAAATTGCACCAGGATAACCTTTTCTTCACCTTTTTGCGTGCTACAGGCAAGAGGAACATAATCCGTAAGGTCTCCGGGAGCAATAACAACTCCTGCAGGATGAACACTTGTTTGACGCACCAGACCTTCCAGCACTTTGGAATGTTTAAAAATAGTGCGATATAAATCGTTGCTATTGATTAAGGAAGTAAATTCCGGATATTGATTATATGCCTCATCCAAAGTTTTATTATTTCCCGGAATAGTTTTAGTTATGGCATTTGCTTCTGCAGCAGGAACACTTAAAACCCTGGCTACATCTTTGATTACACTTTTAGCGCCTAAAGTAGAAAAAGTTATTATTTGAGTTACACTTTCTCTTCCATAGCGTTGGATAATATAATCAATAACTTTGCTCCTATTCTGAGCACAAAAATCAATATCTATATCCGGCATACTAATTCTATCGGGATTCAGAAATCTTTCAAAAACCAGTCCGTATTGCAAAGGATCAATTTGTGTTATATCAAGTAAGTAAGCAACAATACTTCCTGCACCGGAACCACGACCGGGACCTACAGGAACACTTTGTTTACGAGCATTATCAATAATATCTTTAACAATGAGAAAATAGCCATTGAAACCCATTCTGTCAATCACTTCCAGCTCGTAGTCAATACGCTGTTTTACGGACTCATTCATTTCGGGATATTTGACATTGGCTGTTTCATAGCACAGATACTTTAAATATTCACTCATA
>JAXGIH010000079.1:0-7628 GCA_040770845.1 Cloacimonas sp. (SeqCode) | reverse complement strand
GGACTTTAAATGCTGCCGATCGCACCAAAATTATTCTGAACCTGATATCCCTTGCCTATTATGAACGCAGTAAAATAAATATTTTAGGCAGTGTGGAAATTGTAGTTTTAGTAGACCTTCTCCGTTTGGAGGTGAATCTGCTGGATGCCATTTATGACCTTTTTGAAGACAAAACCGATTTCATTAACTTATCGCTTTCTTATAAAGATATGGAAACGGGCTTGCTAAGAAATTCTATGTTATGGTCAGCGGAAGGAGGTGATTTTAAGTTCCGGGGTCCGCATAATAATGCTAAACTCCTGTTTATTATGATTGAATCCCTGGTTTTAGTAAATCCCTGTTCTAAAAATGATAAATCCATCTGTTCTTTAGTGGAAGGAACTGTTTTGCGGACTTTGGAGCAAGGCCATTTTCATCGTTTGCAGGAAGATAGCACTATAATCTTGCAGGGAGTAAAAGGAGAAATTCGGCTGCAGACAAAAGACCTTTGGACTATTTATAACCTGAGTTTCTCAGCGCAGGAACTGCATTATCCCGAATTTCAGGAAGGAAAACTAATATCTAAAAACTGCAAGTTCCGGCTGGAAAGCAAAACTAAATTCAAACTGCATCAAACAAGGGAACTTGGCTTTGACGACCCGGTTCCTGATAGTTCGAAACATTGTTGGAGGTTTTAACTCAAGGAGGACGGGAAAAAGAAAACCTTATTAAAGAGAGCAGGACTTTTATCTTTGCTTAAGTCGTTTGGGTTTATATCTTAAAAGCTCTCTTGTATTCCTGCAACAATTTTACATTTCTGTCAGCAAGAAGAAGAGCTTTGGGTAGAAAAAATGAACACTGCTGAGGTTTTCATAAACGGGAAGGCATTTACCGGTAAGCAACCTTTTGCTTTCAATCAGGATATTATTTCTATCGCTGAAACCAATTACCTTATCAATCGTAATCGGGAGCTGATTGAAATTCCTTTGCAGATTGAAAACTTCAATGTTGCTGAAATCTCTCACCAATTCAAAGATGGCACAACAGGGCTTGCCAGTATTTCTTTTCACTTAAAACAAGGAACAATGATGGCAGTTATGGGTTCCAGCGGCAGTGGAAAAACAACTTTACTGCAAGTTCTATTAGGAGATATAAAAGCTACACATAGTGAAATAACAGTGGACGGTTTGGATTTTAACTCCAATTATTCTTTTTTCCGCAAGTATATTGGCTATGTTCCTCAGGACGATTTACTTTTTCCCAATTTAACGGTATATGAAAATCTGCTCTATCGTGTGCATTTGGCTTTACCCTCTTTGAAAAACAAGGAGGAAATAAAGAGCCGAATACATAATTTACTGCAGACCGTAGGGCTTTATGAACAGAGAAATATGTTGGTTGGAGATACGCTTAATAAAAAGCTCAGCGGGGGTCAAAGAAGGCGGTTAAATATTGCTTTGGAGCTTGTTTTGAACCCGATGATTATCATTCTGGATGAACCCACCAGCGGACTTTCCTCCAAGGATTCAGAAAACATAGCGGAATTTCTGAATGAGCTGAAACAACAAAACAAAATTATTATCTGCACAATTCATCAGCCCAATGCTACTGTCTTTAACTATTTTGACAGCGTTTTACTTTTTTGGATAAGGGTGGCAGACAGGTCTATTTTGTCCTGGTAAAGATGTTCAACTATTTTGAAGGAGAACTTGCCCAAAGCGGTAAACAGAAAGAAGCGTTATCTTTAAAAGAAAACTATTGATGCCTGATTACTGTTATGACATCATTGAGCTAACTGATCTTGCTGGCAATAGAAAATTTTAACACGGGCAGAGGAAATATCGTAATTACCGTTTTCAAAAGCGATGGATAAGGATTTTGAACTGTCCGGCTCTAATCCGGGAAGAGAAATAGCAGTTGCTCCTAAAATAAACAACCCTATCGTTTTGCCAATCTGTTTTTTTAACAGCCCGCAATTTCCTGAATAAAAGCAGAAGCAAATTGAATGTAATGCTCACCTTACTGGCAGCTCCACTTTTGGCTTTTATTACAGCTTTTATGTTGCGTAGTGTTCTTGTTGGCGAAGTTTACAGTTTCGGACAAAATCAAAATTTGGTTTTGGTTTTATATCGGTTCTTATTTTCATCTTCATCGGCTTGGGCTAATAGCATAGATGACCTGCTAAAGGAGAAACGCAGTATTATGCGAGAATTGAAACTAAATGTTTCTGCTGGTCAGCAACTTTTTGCCAAGGGATTGGTGTTATTTATTATGACTTTAATCCAGGTTTTGCTTTATTATTTCATTTCTGCTTTATTTGGCTGCGTGGTTTTTTAGTTCCCCACTGTCTTTTTTTATTGCTGAGTGGAATTATCGGTTACAGCATTGGCTTGATGTTTTCCGTTAGCATCAAGACCGCAGTGCAGTAATCAATATCTTGCCGTTGGTCATAATACCTCGTATATTATTCAGCGGGGCTGTTATCCAATTTGCAGATATGAATTCTGCGTTGCGAATCAACAAAAAGAACGAAATTCCCGAATTTTTGTCATTTTATTCCTGCGCGTTGGCTTTATGAGGGCTGGATGATTTCTTCCGCTACCTTAAATACTATTCAGCGAGAGAACCGTAAATTCTATTCTCTTTTCATAATGCTGCTGTTAATTATCAAAATCTATATGCAGGCAGTAGAGACCCATAACTCTTTTCTGAAAAAACACCCGCCAAGTAAATACAGTAACGACCTTATTAAACAGGCACATCGTATTGCCGATGGACAGTATCTGAATGAAGAAGCAACATTTTTCTCTCACCGGAAATGAAGTTTTGGGAAAAGGAGGTCTCTACTTTGTTTCGATATAATTATTTCTGGTTTTAATGGTTTGTGTTTTTGGCTTTATTAATGGCTGCGTTTGCGTTATTATTTCCAGTGAGGAATTATGAACATCTATATTCGCTCTCATGATCTCAGACCTTTTTGGGCATCTTTCCGATGCTCAATATGCCCAAATATCCTCAAAAGCAGTAATCCATAGAACTAAAACCCTCGGAAGTTATATTGGAAAAGGCGCCCTGCCTGATAGCTTTATTATTCTGCAGGAAGGCGAACTGAGCTTACAGGCAACTCAATATTGGGGTTCCCTTTTCCAGGTGAATACTATGGAGAGATTTTCTATCTGGAGACATTTCCCAGCCCTATAGAAATTAAAGCAGTTAAACCTTGCAGAGTGTTGAAATTGAAGTTCTCTGCCTTAAATGAATTTATTGCCGGTGACCCTGATTTGGCTGCCAGAATTCAGGCAGCTGTAAATGACTCTTTATGCCTGAAAATAATTCAGTTAACTCACGGAAGTATAGATGGTTAAGTATAATGACCACCCGCTCTATTGTTTCTTGAGCCCGGAAGAGAAAAAACTGTTGCAACCAATAGTTAAATCTCAAAGTTTTATGGCTCACGAAACAATAATCAACCTCGGAGAACGCAATCGTGATATAATTTGTCTGGAAGAAGGCAGCGTTTCTATTCAGGTTGAAGATTTTGAAGGTAATGTGCGCGAAGTTACGCGTATCCATTCAGGCAACCTTGTGGGCGAAATGAATTTTATTATTCCTACACGCAGAACTGCCAATGTAGTTGCCTTAACTTTTGGGGAGGCAGATATTATTCCCTTTGCCAAACTTTGCTCTCTGCTCAAAGAATACCCCCTTTTAGCGGAAAAAATATTTTCTGCTCTTTCGCTGCAGCTAAAGGACAAATATCTGGGGATGATCAATGCCTGAAATTATTTTTTTTAGTAGCGGAACAGGAGTTATATTATGAAAAAAAGACCAGCCCTTAAAAATATTCTTGTGCTCTGCCTTCTGGCTTTTTGCACTCTGCTTTTTTCTTTCACGGATAAAGAGGAACAGCAGAAATATCTGGAAGAATACAACAATATTCTGAAAGATCAAAAGAGAGCCAGGGTTTTCAAATTCAGCGATGGATACCCTAAAGTTGGATTTTACATTCTTACTGATCAAAATGGAATGAAATGGTATGGACAGTATGAACCCAGAACATTATTTGCCTTCACCGGAACCAATTTTCTTGATGTCCTTACGACTAACAAAATAGCACAAAATGATAGTATCGGTATAAATGTCCAAACTAAGGATAAAACACCCTATGTTATGGGAAAACAACATATCTATAAATGGAATGGCTATAAACTGCTTGCCTATAAATTCCCTGAGAAGGATAAAATACGCCTTCTTCACGCGGCAGATGATAACAGTGTTTATTGCTATGGAGTGAAGGGCTATGCAGTGCTGAAAAACAATTTTTGGAATTACTATCCTTATCAGGGATTTACTTATCCGGAATCAACTTCGGAAATTCAGGATATCTTTCTATCTCAAGCAAAAATTTTGCTTTCACTGCAAATCAATCCTCAAAATCCAAACCTCCTGCATTTTTATACTATAAAGGAAATAAACAGTTTCATACTTCTATTGGGATTGATTCTCAAGTACAGTTTTAAAAAAACATAGCATCAATTATCATTATAAAGAACTTAATGAAAATCAGGTTTGTATCTATAGTATGTTTAGTAATGGGGTTCATATTTTGAATACAAAGTTGAACACTGTAGAGAAAAATTGAGCTTGAACCTGATTTCTGCGTTAGTGATGCAATTTATGAAAACTCAACTTTAGAATTTATAGCCCATAATACTCCTGGGAAAAATGTGGACAACTAAAGTTTACAGCTATGATCTCTCTAATAAGACCACGATCATTCTTACCAGTTTTACCTATCCTGAACCAATAATAAACATAGCGATACAATTTATTGGTTATGTTTGAAAAGTAATTTTACTTTTCAGAGTCCAAATGAAACTGGTAATTTCGGTTTCCATCTAAGGGCAGCAAATAATAACTTTTTCTCTTATATAATTTGGATAATAGTAAAATTGAAACCATATATTATCCTGAAATCTTAAAAATGTCCGTTATGATATTGATAATTGTATTGTCAGTTATGAACATCCCTCTTTTTCTGATATACCGGTCTATATTGTTTATAACTATAAAACCAATATCGGTTTACAGGAAGAATTGAAATTAAATCATCTAAAGTTGATAGCTGGCGTTTGTTATACGCAGTCAGAGACAGTACCACAATTTCTTATATAAGCGATGAAGGATTAACAATTTATCCTATCAATAAAGGTAACCTCCTCCTAAATACTTAAATTTATTTTAGATTCATTTCCAAAGAAGATACAAAGAATCAATATAACTATTGGGGCCTCCAAAATGAGATTTATTATTTCGGCTCGGATACCCTTATTTCCTACTATTTTAAACAAAACAAACCTATGTTATCGGTATCTTACCTTATGAGGGAGGTATTGAAATTATATGTGAATTAGCTCTAAAAGGGGAAAATATACATACATATTCTTCTTATAAGCCGTTTATCCTGTTAGAGGGAGAATATACTTTCTGCAAGATAATAAATGGCATTATTTGGAACTTGCTACAAAAAAAATAGTATCAACAAATTACAGCGCAGATTATACACCCCTATCAAACGAAATTACAATTCCTTTAATGACTGATAAAAAAGGAAGAATATTATTTCTCTCACCAATAATTCTGAATATAAAGGCAAGATAGACATAAGTTTTATTGCTGATAAGTTATCAATTAAGATACCTGATTTTAAAAAAGAAAGAATATATGAATTGGGGGTTTACTTTATAAAAAGTGTTTTAGATACAGAAAAAGAAATATTATATATCAATGCAAATAGAGAATTTTATCTTAATGATTTTAATTATTGACTTATGGAAACTATATATTCTGATGTATTAAATACTTTAATTTTTAAGCAGAATTCTTTAAATGAGCAGGAATTTCTTTATCCCTGTATATCTCTGAACTTGCGTAGTGGTGAAGTAAAATTACATCCCCATTGGTTACAGGTTTTCAGAGATAGTGGAAAATAGATTGTATGCATTGGATAAAGATATTCAGTCTCTAAAGGCAGAGTTTTTATCCGGCAGATTATCAATGGGGAAGCAATCAGCAGTAAAGATGATCCGGAGCCTTCTACAGCGAACTGATGAAAAAATCGACATAAATCAGATGAATAATATCCTGGCAGTAAAAACAATTCGATAATAACCTGTTACTCCAAATTGGCAATACGCTTTATTATCGAAGAGGGCAACAAGTAAAAATTACTGGTTGCCAATTTGGAACCAATATGGAGAGCTGCAAAACGGAGTTAAAATAAACGGCAATATTCCATTCGGTTGTGAATCCCGGGTAGTGAAAGTTTTACCTGATGGCAGCACTTTTGTATTTGGAGAAAGGAAGGAATTCCGGAAGGGGCTCTTTCTCTTTACAAAGTGGGGCAAAAGATCATCATTAAAAACGAGACGGGTCTTTGCGAATTTTTGGAAGCGGGCAAAACGTAAAAACGGTTCTGGCAGGTTTTTGGGCAGGTGAGCAGCTTGTTTCTGCGTCAATACCGCAAAAATTCAGCTATAAAACTCATTCTGTGCGTTTTCCGGTATATATTCTGAATACATTATATCCCGAAAAGTGCTTTTTGGAATATCAGTTAAAGGGCTATAATGATCTACCTGTCCGGATTCCTTTTGCGGAAGAAATCCGTTTTGATAATCTGAAACCTGGTGCCTACAGTTTTTCTTATACGGTTATTACGGAAACGGGGCAGCGGGTAAAATCTCCGGTAGTAGCGTTTACTATAAAACATCCCTTATATGCTACAGGGTGGGCTTATGCTGTTTATGTAATTGCTTTTCTTTCTGCTCTTTGGGGAATTTATAAACTGCGCACCAGACAATTAAAACTACGCAATCTGGATTTGGAAAAAACAGTGGCAGAACGCACACAGGAATTGAAAGAAAGACAGCAGCGCTTGCAGGAATCCATAGAATATGCTTCCCTTATCCAAAAATCTATCCTTCCCCAAAAAACGGATTTACAGCAGCATTTTCCCAATCAGTTTGTCCTTTGGAGACCAAGAGACATTGTGGGAGGCGATTTTTACTGGCTCTATGCTCCGGATAGTTTTTGCACCTATTTTGCTTTAATTGACTGCACGGGTCATGGAGTTCCCGGAGCGCTACTTTCAATGACGGTAAATTCACTTTTGGATAACTTGGTGAAGGATAGACAGTTAAATAATCCAGCAGAAATTTTGGCAAATTTGCATTTGGAAATTAGCACCACCTTGCATCAGCGTTCAGAACAAGCACAACAGGATGGAGTGGAAATTGCCCTGCTTAAAATTGAGGCAGCAAATAAATTACTTACCTTTTGCGGAGCGGGCTTAAACCTGGTGCATTATCTTCCGGATAAAGATGAATTTCATTTCCAGCGCGGAGATAAACACAGCTTGGGTGGAGCTAAATGGTTTGAAACATTGCAGTTTGAAAATCATAGCATCATCTATAATTCAGGGGATAGAATTTATCTCTATACCGATGGCATTATAGACCAGCCAGCCCTAAATTCAGAACCACCGAAAAGATTGGGCACTCAACCCTGGCTGGATTATTTGCAAAGCATAGCAGATAAACCCTTTGCTGAGCAACTGGACTTGCTTCACCTGTTTGTGAATGAACTGATAA
>JAXGIH010000078.1:0-7666 GCA_040770845.1 Cloacimonas sp. (SeqCode) | reverse complement strand
AGCGGAACTGTTTATGTGCGGTTAACAGGAGCCACAGCAGGAACTTTTTCCGGCAATATAGTTCATTCCAGTCCTGGAGCAACTACTGTTAACCTTGCCGTAGAAGGAACTGTTACCAATCCTTCTCCAATGATAGAGATTACTGCCAGTTTAACTGATTTCAGCACTTTATTGGGAACTCCTTCTCCAGAACAACATTATACGGTAACCGGATTATTTTTAACCGCAGGAATAAGTGTTACTGCACCGGAAGGTTTTGCCCTTTCTACAGATAATACTACCTTTACCAACACTCTTACTTTAGCCAGTAATTTCAGCGGACTTGTTTATGTGCGTTTAACAGGAGCCACGGCAGGAACTTTCTCCGGTAATATTGTTCATTCCAGTACCGGCGCTGAAACCCAGAATTTGGCTGTAAGCGGATTGGTTATTGATCCTAATGAAGCAACAACTTTCCTGGAAGAAGAATTTATTTATCCCGCTGGCGATCTTTTAACAGATCACGGTTGGTATGCTCATAGTGGAGCAGGAAACCATCCTGTTATTGTTGCGAATGAAGGTTTAATCT
This sequence comes from Cloacimonas sp. (SeqCode), assembly GCA_040770845.1. Taxonomy (GTDB): domain Bacteria; phylum Cloacimonadota; class Cloacimonadia; order Cloacimonadales; family Cloacimonadaceae; genus Cloacimonas. Next base: position 7,098 of record JAXGIH010000078.1, on the reverse strand, counting down.
ATCCCGGTTATTATGCTTATCAGGGTTTAGCCGCTCAAACAGTTTTCTCGGGTTCGGCAGAAGATGTAAAAAAGGCCTTTGCGGATCAGACCTCGGGCACTTTTTACGCTGCCTTTTTAGTAAATGCTTCAGAGGTAAAAACCACCGCTGATTATTTCTTCCATTTTCTACCCAGTTTGTCTTCATCAACTGACTTTAAGGGCAAAGTATTTGTACAAAAAGATACTTCCGATCACTTAAGATTCGGTATAACTAAAGCAGCAAATGCTATTTCAGAATCTGCGGCCACTCCTTACATCTATAGTTTGGATACTACTTATCTGATTGTTATGAAATATGTAATTGTTTCAGGTGCTTCTAATGATGAGGTCTATATGTGGGTTAATCCAGTTATCGGAGAAACTGAACCTGCACCTCAACTTACGGCTGCTGATTTAACAGGAGCAGATATAGGAGCAATTGGAGCAGTAGCTATTCGTCAAGGTTCTAATGGTCCTATAGCCAGAATTGATGGCATCCGAGTCACCAATAACTGGGCTAAACTTTGGGAAGGGTCTCCTATGGAAACTCCAGTTATTCATACCAGCACAACCGAGCTTGATCCTTTGGAAAGCTTGTGTAAATCTTCCCTCAGACGAAACCAGAGATTATACTTTATGGGGAACTAATATCGTAGGTGGAATAACTGTTACAACCCCCAACGGCTTTCAGGTTTCTACTTCTCAAATAGAAGGATGGGCTTCAGTATAACTGTTCCCCGCCCGATTTTCACTCGCAAATTTATGTGCGGATGCTGGCAAACGCCATCGGTGAATATAAGAGACTGCGTGATGCATACCAGTGGAGGTGCCGAACCTGTAAATGTTAGAGTAACAGAAGCTCTTCCACACCTGTAACCTGGAATATTACTGCTAATTTAACTCCTTTTTCTTCTGAAGCAGGAACTCCTTCTGCAGTTCAATCATACACTTTAAGTGCTCCGGGAGCAATTGATTCTCTTCAAATAACTACTTCCTATCCTTTTGAATTAAGTTCTACGGGAACAGGTAACTGGGGAATAAGTTTAACGCTGAGCAATAATTTTAGCGGAAATGTTTATGTACGGATGAATGCCACAGGTTCTGGAACATTCAACGAAATAATTTACCATAACACTACTTATGCTAATGAATATCAACTTCCCGTTAGCGGAACTGCCACATCTCAACCCGGAATGGCAAGTGATTTGTTCTTCTCTGAATATATAGAAGGCAGCAGTAGTAATAAAGCTATTGAAATTTTCAACGGAACAGGTGGACCGGTGGACTTGAGCAATTACAAGGTTTGTCTTTATGCCAATGGCGCTGCCACACCTTCAAATACATTAAATTTAACAGGAACTCTTGCTCACCTTGATGTTTATGTAATTGCCAATACTTCTGCAAACGCCACTATTTTGGGATTAGCAGATACAACATCTTCCGTTACTTTTTATAATGGAGACGATGCTCTTGGTTTATATAAATTAGGTACAACCGAAACCTTGATAGATGTTATTGGTACCATTGGCACAGATCCAGGAACAGCATGGAATGTAGCAGGAGTTGCAAATGCTACTGCGGAACATACCTTAATCCGTAAACCCACAATTACTCAAGGCAATTTGGATTGGGCTATCAGTGCTGGAACTAATGCCGATGATAGTGAATGGATTGTTTATGCCCAGGATTACTGATAATCTGGGGCTCTACCTTTGGCAATATGGTAGCAGTTATGCCTGTTTTTCAATCCTCCTGCGGTGCCTATGCCAGTCCTATAACTGTAACTACCAAGCACAACAACTCCTGGAGCAACAATTCACTATACCTACGGATGGTACAGAACCCACAGAGGCCTCTCTGTTTACAGCGCTCCAATACCTGTCAGTTCCTGATACCACTATCAAAGCTAAAGCTACCGGTTATTCCTTTAGCCCCTCTGCAATTGCTACTGCTTTTTATGATTTTTCCGGAAAATGTTTCTACTATAGCACAACTGAGAGAAGGAACTTTAGGTAGTGCCTATCGCACTTACAGGTGAAGCAGTTCTTACTTTCCAGCAGGCAAATCAAAGTAATCAAAAATATGATAGGATGCAACAACTGCTATAGTTATTGATGATCCTAACGGCAAAATAACCACTACTTATAACCTCTACGATGGCATAACGGAATAACAGGAACTTTATCTTCTTATTCTGGATTACTACAATTTGTTCCTATTGCCGATCTAGGAGCTGCCACCTCTCATAATAATACAATTGTTCCTGTAACGAGAACTTTAGCAACTATCACATCTGCCGATCAGGCAAAACTGCTTAAGATATAGTGTAACTTTAACTCCCAATGCTACTGGCGTTTTTGCTGCTACAGCAGAAAATATTACTGCTACCGATATTGCGGAACTGCTGTTATGAGAACTTTCCCCAATGCTGATTATGCCGGAACCGCTATTCCAACAGACCCTGTGGATATCGTCTGTCTGGGAGGTCAATATAATGACACGATGCAATTCAGTCCGCGTTTTCTGGCAGATATAACTCCCGCTGCTGGAATCTTGGAAGCCCCGATTTAATATTTCTCAGAAGTAGCTGGAATGATAAACCTTAGCACAGGAATCAGGTTCCTGGAGCTACTAACTACAGAATTGAATCCGCAGATGATCCTTATGGCACCTGGTCTACCGTAACTACAACTCCCAATTTATTCTATAGCGGAACCGCTGTTAGCAAGAAATTCTATCGGGTGATTGCAACTAACTAAACAAGAAACCCTATTCTTAATAAAATAAAGAGGTGGAGATTTTTTCTCCACCTTCTTTCTTCTGCAGATTTCCCTTGACTTTATATCAACATTTGGATAATTTATCTTATAAGAACTAAACACAAGTGGAGGTATAAAATGTTTTTAACCGGAACACAACTTAAAGAGGTCTTCCTCAAAGCTAAAAAACAGCGTTTTGGTATCATCGCATCCAATGTTGTTTTTGACACACAGGTAAGAGCTCTCATTCAAGGTTACGCGGCTGTCAATTCTGATGGCTTAATGCAAATGAGTACTGGTGCCTGTAAATATGCAGCAGGCACTTCTCAGGATTTGCATATAGGGGCAAAAATGATTTCCGCAATGGTAAAAATCTTTTCTGCTCAGTTTCCCAAATGTGGAATTGGATTGCATATTGACCATGCCACACCTAACTATTTTGATTTTATTAAGTTCTGTATTGAAAACGACCTCGTTTCCTCTGTAATGATTGATGCCTCGGCAGAAAAACTGGAGGATAATATTCGGATTACTAAAGAGGTTGTGGATTTAGCACATAAATATAACATTTTAGTAGAAGGTGAAATCGGTCATATCAAGGGTACCGAAGATGAAATTGTTTCCGAAGATGAGCTCTATACCAAACCCGAAGAGGCATTGGAATTTGTAATAAAGACCAATGTAGACCTTTTTGCTGCTTCCGTAGGCACAAATCATGGCGTTACTAAAGGTGAAAATGTAGTTCTGCACTTAGATTTAATTAAGGAAATTGACGACCTGCTGATTAAAAATGGAGCGGAAAGAGGACTGGTTTTACATGGAGCTTCCGGATTAACTGATTGGCAACAACAAACAGCTATTGCCAATGGTGTGGTGAAAATCAATAAAGATACTCATTACCAGATGGATATGGCTTCTGCCATTCAAGAATATTGGGAAAAGGAAAAATATGCCATTGTTTGCCCTCCTGATGTTGACCCTGCTGCCTATATACCTAATAAAAGTAAGTTTGACCCTCGTAAAGGGTTAATCAAAGGGGAAGAGAAAATGCAGAATACGGTTATGGAATTCTGCAAAATATCCATTAGCGCTAATAACAGTATTTTGTTATAGCTGATGTAGTTAAAATAAGCAATAAATGGAACTCTGATTCCATTCTGTCTATTCAGGGTGATTGTTTGGAACTACTTGATTCCATACCGGATATACCGCTATTCAGTTAGTAGTTACTTCACCTCCTATATAATATAGGCAAAAAATGAAAACGCCCAACCCTTAGATGAATATATTGACTGGCAGAAAAAGGTTATTACAAGTCTTTGTAGAGTTCTAAAAAAATTGGAAGTATCTGTTGGCAGGTAGGAAATTATATTGAAAACGGAGAAATTATCCCTCTGGATATTTTACTTTATCCTGTTTTTGCTGAATCGGGCTTAAAACTAAGAAATAGAATAATCTGGCATTTCGGGCATGGTTTGCATTCTTCCAAAAGGTTTTCAGGACGCTATGAAGTAATTCTCTGGTTTACCAAAAGTGATGAATATATCTTCAATTTAGACCCAGTCCGAATTCCCCAGAAGTATCCTAATAAGAAATATTTTAAGGGAGACAAAAAGGGAGAATTATCCTGCAATCCTTTAGGCAAAAATCCTTCCGATGTATGGAATATTCCCAATGTGAAAGCTAATCATATTGAAAAAACAATTCATCCTGCCCAATTTCCTGTAGAATTGGTAGAACGCCTAATTTTATCTATGACCAATGAAAATGACTGGACTTTAGACCCTTTTATGGGAACAGGAACAACGCAAATTGCTTCGCTTATTCATAACCGGAAAAGCTGTGGAGCGGAACTTCTTGATGAATATTATGAAATTGCCCTGCAAAGAATTAATAGTGCCATTTCCGGTGAATTGAAAATACGCCCTATGAATAGGCCGATCTTTGATCCCGAACATCCTATTTCATTCAAACCTATTACGGTAAATTTAACCAAAATAAAAGAAGAACAGTCAGAACTTGATCTGGTTTGGAGTAATGAAAAGTGAATATTGTATATGAATACTCACATCTTGGCGGTTTGGAAATATTATTAGTAAGATATCCTAAAATTATGGAAGAAGTATTAAACATTATAAAGGATATTAAACCTCACAAAACCAAGATTAGTAAAGAAAAAACAATGAGTGGCAAATCGCTTTTTTCTCCTAAAGATATAAATAAACAATTCAAAGACAAATTTCAATTATTAGGTTATAAAGAACTGAGAGATACTTTTAGTATAGAATTACCAAATTACGAACCGAAAATAACCGGTTGTTATAAACAAATTGACTTCTGTTTAGGGAAAGTTCTTGTGGAAGTGCAATTGGGAAAATACCCTTTTATGTTTTATGACCTTGCCAAATTTCAATACTTTTTCAATGAAAACAAAGCGGATGTGGGAATAGAAATAGTTCCCTGTTACCAATTACACAAGTCAATGTCCACAGGTGTTCTTATGGCGAACAATTGATTAACGATATTGAAAGGTTAAAAGGCATTTTCGAAGCAGTTCGGTAACCAATCTATCTAATAGATATATAAATACTTATAAAGGGAAAATAGCGATATGTAGCAATCAACGGTTTCGGACATTGAATCTGGTTTTTACAGGTAATTTTGGATAGCCATCCTGAGCTGAATGTTATTGGCTATAAAATGATCTTACGGATGCTAAAACGCTGGCACATCTATTTAAATATGACGGTGTGCATAGATATATCTGGTAATGTTTCAAGCGAAGAATTATTTGGTTGTAAATGGCAAAAGTTCGGGGGATTTTGCGGAAAAAGACCACGAAGTTCTTCCTGGAAGGATTTAGGAGTGGAATTCGTAATTGAATCCACTGGCATCTTTACCTCCTAAAGAAAAAGCCTCCAAACACTTGAAAGCGGGTGCTAAAAAGGTTATTTTAACTGCTCAAGCAAAAGATGAAGTGGATGCAACAGTAGTGATGGGAGTAAACCATACACTCTTTAAAACGGAACATACAATTGTTTCCAAGCTTCCTGCACTACCAATTGTCTGGCTCCAGTAGCAAAAGTTCTGCAGGACAAATTTGGTATCTAAATGGCTTAATGACTACTATTCACAGCTATACTAACGACCCAAAGAATTTAGACCTGCCCCATAATGATTTGCGTAGAGTAGAGCTGCCGCAATGAGTATGATTCCAACTTCCACAGGAGCTGCCAAAGCTATCGGTTTGGTTATTCCTGAATTAAAAGGCAAGCGGATGGAGTAGCAATTAGAGTTCCTACCCGGATGGTTCTTTAGTTGATCTTTGTGCCAATCTGGAAGTGGAAGTTACCAAAGAAGAAGTAAATATGGCTATGAAAGAAGCGGCGGAAACATATCTAAAGGGCTATTTAATGTATGGAAGAGCGAACGTTAGTGTCTATAGACATTGTTGGTAACAGTTATTCCTCCATTTTTGATGCCTTGATAACTTATACCCAAGGTAAAAATGGTGAAGGTCTTCAGCTGGTATGATAATATGGATATTCTAACGAGTAGTGGACTTGCTGGAATCTGTGCGTAAGCTGTAAATTGTAGAATTTTTACACCGAAAGCACTAGGCACTAAGAACACCGAGAAAAAGAGTTTAATTCACTCTTTCCTCGGTTTTTCTAATAGTGTAAAGAGCAATATTTTCAGTGTTTTCTAGAGTGTATAATATTCCCCAAGAAAGCAGTTGACATTTTTCACTCTTCTTCAATTAGGGAATTTATTAAAATTTCTGTTTGAAAATGCATAATTATTTTTTACCTTCTGTGAATTCTTGTTTTCGCAGGAATAACAAAGGACTTTTCATTCCAGAAATGATATTATATCTTTATAGGAATTTAGCTAAAAATTTATGAGAGAATATCCAAAGTCCATCTTCACTATTGATGTGGAGGATTATTTTAATGTTACTGAAGAAAGAGGTGAGCCACCTGTTTCGGAATGGGATTCTTTACCCGGCATTGTAGAAAGCGGTTTTCTAAAATTGCTGGATTTGCTGGATATTTATCAGGTGAAGGCAACCTGTTTCTTTTTGGGTTATATTGCCAATAAGTATCCACAATTAGTGCAAGAAGCTCAAAAACGGGGTCATGAAATTGCCTCACATGGAATGTTTCATCGCATCATTTATAAAATGAGTAGAGAGGAATTTACTGCTGATATACTACAGTCCAAAAACATTCTGGAAGATATTTGTTCCGAAAAAGTTATGGCATTTAGGAGTCCCAGTTTTTCTTTAACAGAGGCAACTCCCTGGTTTTTTGAGGCAT
>JAXGIH010000077.1:0-7804 GCA_040770845.1 Cloacimonas sp. (SeqCode) | reverse complement strand
ACAAATCGTTTTTACTTGACATAGCCAACTAAATAAAAAATAAGGTATAGAATGGCAAAATTGTTATTATTAAAATTCATCCTGCTTGCCAGCAGATAATAGAGAGGTCTTGAATGTCCGTATTTGATTTTTTTGGAATGATGGCTAATGACATTGCAATTGATTTGGGAACAGCCAATACTTTGGTCTATAAGAAAAATGGTGGAATTGTGATCAACGAACCCTCGGTAGTTGCTGTTTCAACTGACAACAAAAAGATTATTGCTATAGGCAATCCGGCGAAACTTATGCTGGGTAAAAATCCGGATGAGGTGAGAGTTATCAAACCTTTGAAAGATGGTGTAATTGCCGATTTTCAAGTGACAGAACTGATGTTACGCAATCTTATTTTAAGGGCACAAAAGAAACGCCTTTTAGTTCGTCCCCGAGTGATTGTTTGTGTTCCTTCAGGAATAACGGAAGTAGAAAAAAGAGCTGTGCGCGATAGTGCTTTGCATGCTGGTTCGCGTGAAGTTCATTTAATTTCTGAACCTATTGCTGCAGCTATTGGTGCTGACTTACCTATAGATATGGCTTGCGGAAATATGATTATGGATATTGGAGGCGGCACTAGTGAAATTGCCGTTATTTCCTTATCGCATATAGTTGTTCAAAATTCCATCCGGGTAGGCGGAGATAAAATTGATAACGACATTATAAACTATCTTCGGAAAAAAAGTAATCTTTATGTAGGTGTGCAGACCGCAGAAAAAATTAAGACCACAATTGGCAGTGCCTATCCTTTGAAACAGGAATTAACAATGGATGTGCGCGGAAGAGATATTGTATCCGGTTACCCCGTAACGATTAAGATAACTTCTGAAGAAATTCGGGAAGCAATCTCTGAAACAGTAGCTACAATTATTGATGCCATAAAACGCCTCTTTGAAAGAACTGCTCCCGAGCTTTCTGCCGATATTGCTGAACGGGGAATATTTTTAACCGGTGGAGGTGCTCTGTTAAAAGGACTGGATGAAAAAATACGCAAGACAGTTGATTTACCTGTCCATGTTGTTCCTGATGCCTTAGAATGCGTTGTTAAAGGTGCTGGAAAGGTTTTGGATGATATAGACCGTTACCGTCAAGTGCTTATTAAAAGAATTGAGGATTGAACCCGAATTTTCCTCTTCAGGATAAGCTTAGTAAAAAGATAATACCCTATTTTAATAGGGATATAAGATGCTGAAGAAGAACCTTGTTCCCCTAATTTTAATAGTCCTTTCGCTGTTAATGCTAATTGGCAGCAATGAAAGTCGCCTTAAAAAAGCCGGCTGGATGGGTAATACGGTTTTCTTTCCGTTTGTAAGGTCTTTGAAAGCAGTGGAAACCAGGCAGGAATTGAAACAGGAGGTCTTTTCTCTGCGTAAAAGATTAGCAGAAACCACTCTGGAAAATTTAGCTCTGCAAAATGAATTGAAGCAGTATACAAGTGCTTTTTCCATAGCTTTTGATATTGGTGAAGCGGATTTGGTGCAGGCAGAAATTATCGGCATTTCAGGTCAATATCAGGAACTTAATCTGATTGTGGATAAAGGAATTGGCTCCGGAATTCAAATTGATGATCCAGTTATTTCTGCTAATGGTATTGTGGGTAAAATAATTCAGGTTTCGTCAGACCATTCTATTGTTCTTCCTTTTTCCAATCCCCGTTTTCAATTGCCTGTAATGGATTCCCGCACTTCCGTCCAGGGAATTTTACAAGCGGATATTAGTGGCTCAATTGCTATGAATTTAATTAAGCTTGGTTCGGATATTGCAGTTGGTGATACAATTGTAACTTCAAATCTTTCGCGTCTTTATCCCAAATCCTATCCTGTAGGGACAATAAACGCATTCGGGAATGTGGAATGTTATTTATCCAGTGCAAGATATCAATCTTTACTTTGAATTGAAAACCTGGAGCATATCTTTATCTTGAAAAAGGCAGTTAAAAATGGTAAAAGTAACAAACAGAGCCCGTATACAGTGGAGGAGTAGAAGTTTGAACGCAATTTCCTGTTAAAACCAAATCTAACTCCTCAGGGATGATATTGGTGAAGTTATTAAAGAAGTATGCCTTGCCTTTATTGCTTAGGGATATTTTAACTATCAGTGAAAGCCCTTTGGCTATTCTCAAGGACGTGCTATTCCAGTTGCCGAAATAAAAGTTTCTCCTTGTAAAAATTATTGTCTTTGTTTGTAAGTTCCTTGGCATTGGTTGGAGCTCCAACCAGTATGCAGTACTTATTGAAGAAACAGTGTTATCAGAATTCTTTTGGCTTTGCTTTGTTGAACAATAGGTAAACTTTTAGGCAGGAAAGGAATTGATTTTGGTGCAGGTATACAGCCAGCACAATTGATGCTGCACTTCTTCTCTGTTCCACTTACATAGGATATGGTTATTTAAAGGTGTATCCCAAAGAGGTCTGTGAGGACTTACATTCCCGTTTTGGCTATGAATTTGCCGTTATGGATATTAATGATATTAATTGGTTGTTGGATAGATTATGACAACCCAAATGTCAGCAAACACTTTATGGAAAAAGTAATGAAAGATAATCCTCAAGGTCAGGGTGACGAATTAACTCCTTTTTATCATTGTAAGTGGATAACAATAGTTTTTTGAAGGAATTTGGAAGTTTTATTCTGGGTTTGTTCTTTTTGTATCTCCAAATTCTGGTAATGCCTGCTTCTTCTCTGGAATGTATTCTAATATTCTTTTACCTTGGTTGATTTATACGGTTTGGACTCGTCCGCGAGACCTTGCTTTGATTGTGGTTTTTGTGTGCTGGACTGATGTTTGATTCGGTAATCCGATAAGCTTTTGTTGTATGCCTTTGTGTTAATTTTGTCTGTTGGCTTTAGCTATCGTGTTCGTAACCACCTGAACGGAAAATTTTATGGCAAATGTCACTATTGGAATTGTCAATCTGCTTTTCTCTATTATTCAATTGCTTGTTCGAGGTAACTTTCAGTTTTGCTAGTCCGCTTTTAACAAAATCACTACTTGGTTTTTGCTTCTAATATTTCTATTATCTTCTAATTGTTTTTAGGGTTTGCAACTTTTAAGCAAAGTCCGTTTAAACATCAACAATGATTAAAAATCAAACGACAATATCTTTCCCTTGTTCTGGCAATTCTTTTTCTTCTTTTGGCTGTATCTCTTTTTCGTTTGCAGGTTGTTGAAGGGACTAAATATCAACGCATTGCGGAAAACAACTTTAATGTATTGAGAAAATGCGCTGCGAATATGACCATAAATACACTGAACTATAATTAAAATATTTTTAATCTCTTTTTAACAAGCGGCAAGATAAAGAATTTACCTACTTCAGCAAATTTCTGGAACACGTTTGTTTTTGAAGGATGAGATGAAAGTTATAATCTTCCAACAAGGGATTTAAAATCTCCAGAAGAAAATCTTTTGCTGGCAGATAATATCTATGAAACAATTGCTGACTTTAAATGAAACTTGGATGTATCGGAAACTTTCCTTTCGCATTGGCTCTACCCGCAATTATCTTTATCTAATCACTTTACCTGAAGTTATATGGAAGGATTAACGAACAAGAATATGAACTTTATCAGAAAGAGGATTATTCCCTCAATAGCTATATCGGAAAAACAGGTCAGAACGCCATTACAGTTCTTTGGAAAAAGACAGCGGAAATTGTTCAGGTGAATGCTCAAGGACGCAGTTTACAGCTTTTTTGAAGACGGGGGATATATAGAACCCTTGAATGGGCTCTCTTATGTGTTGACTATTGATAATGATCTGCAGGAATTTGTTGCCGGTATTTTTCCCGAAGGAATGAAAGGAATAGTGTTGTAAGCGACATTCGCAGCGGAGGTATTCTTATGTTAGCAAGCGGATTATGATCCTAATCTCTTTATGCAAAAAATTTCGCCCGAAACACGGGAATATCTGAATCGTAATGATGGATAGAATCATCTACGGAACTTATCCGGGTTCGTTTTTGACCATGTAACCGCAGGGAATCGGTTTGAATATGGTCGTTCTGAGCTTTGCAGGCTGGCTTTTTATACTGGAAGGTTTCAGATTGTAGCCATTTTTCCGTTGCTGGCAACTGTGGTATGGCGGTGGGCATGGTAGTACCAGTATTGTTGACGCTTTAAGGGTATCCTGTGATACATATTTTTACGATTTGTGTTGAAAGATAAATTTGGACGATTTTATAACTATGTGCGCGATTCATTTATATGGAAGAACAGGGATTGATTTGCCTAATGAAAAGGCAGGGTTTTCCACAACACGATAATTTCGAAGAACACTTTGGCAAGCAGGAAGGTATTATAAGACACAAAGGATTAATTTGGCAATTGGTTGGGGAGAAGTGCTAACACCTTTACAGATAAATGCCTTTTATGGAGCTATAGCCAATAACGGTTTATGGGTTCAGCCATTTATTAAAACAAACTGTATGAGCGAGGGCACTTACCGCGAACAGGTTATTCCTTTAACAAAAAAAGAAGTTACCGATGAGACCGGAAACCCTGAAAACAATTCAACAGGGTTTATGGTCTGTTATGTCTCAGGTGGAACAAGACCCAATGCCAGAATTAACGGAGCCACAATATACCTTGGTAAACCGGTTCCCAGAAAATGTGATGGGCGAAAAACACATGCCTGGTTTTGTGGCTATCTGGTTCGTAGTTACCGTTTTTAGAAAATGCAGGTGGAGGTGGAGCTATGGCTGCTCCTCTAACAGCTAAGATTTTTAACTATTATATGGGTAATCTGAAATTGATAAACAGATTGCACCTTTGCCTCCTCAATTTAGAACTGCCGAAGGAATTGAGGCAGAAGAACAGGAACAGGGAATAGAGGATAGCGGATTTTTAACACGGAAACGGAAACAGAACCTTCTTTAGATCAACCCCAGGAAGAGAGCAATGTTCATTAACCGGAAAAAGTTTGATTTTGTGCTTTTTACTCTTTTACTGCTGTTGATTATTTTTGGCTGTGTAATTATTTTCAGTGCTTCTACAACGGTTATCGGGGGTCAGATACACACAGAAAACAACTGGTGGAAACAAATTATCTTTGCATTCCTTTCCTTAGGAGTAATTCTTTTGCTATTACGCCTTCCGATGCCTATTTTTGACCTTCTAATTTTACCGCTTTATATTCTTAATATCCTGGCTTTAATTTTAGTGTTTTTCACTCCTGCAGTGAGTGGAGCTCACCGTTGGTTTTCTTTAGGAGGAATAAATCTTCAGCCCTCGGAAAGTGCCAAATTACTTACCATTTTATTAGTAGCCAAAGTTATTTCCAAAGAGAATCTAAATGAATACAAGCAGATACTTTATGGCTTTTTGTTAACTCTATTGCCTGCTTTGCTTATTATTCTTGAACCTGATTTTGGCACAACTCTTGTTTTTTGGGCATCACTGATTGCAATGTTGATAGCTGCAGATGTTCCCTTGTTTTATATTTTACTGTGCATCAGTCCCATCGTAAGTATAATAAGTTCTGTCTGGTTGCCTGCTATTCCAATTTGGATATTGATTTTGGTTATTTTATTGTTGAAAGCTCATCTTTCCTGGGTAGCAATCACTGTTTCAGGCATCATTAATGTTTTTATAGCGTTAATTACACCTGTTTTTTGGATGGGATTGAAGGAATATCAACAAAACCGGATTTTAACTTTTATGGACCCTACGCGTGATCCTTTAGGAGCCGGTTATCAGATTATTCAGGCAAAAATTGCTATTGGCAGCGGTTCTGTATTTGGGAAGGGTTGGCTGAAAGGAACCCAAAAGAATATGAAATTTTTACCTGAACACCACACTGATTTTATTTTTTCCGTGTTAGGAGAAGAATTCGGTTTTGTAGGTTGTATACTTTTACTATTGCTGTTTGCGGCTTTTTTCTGGCGTCTTATTCATAATATAGGGGAATTAAAGGTGCGCGAAAGAAAAGTTGCCACGGCAGGTATTTTGGTTTATCTTATGTTTCAGACCTTCATCAACCAGATGAATATTGGTCTGGTTCCAGCCACGGGGATTCCGTTACCGTTTATAAGTTATGGAGGTTCTAATTATTAGTAAATTCTATTGCCGTGGGAGTTGTTTTAAAATATTTAAACGAAAGGGGTTTTATTAAATGACTAAGCGTTTATTTGGTCCTTGTTTATTGGTCTTGCTGTTAATTTTTATCGGCTCCTGTTCTACAGTTACTACTTTAAGTTTCACCGAACGGGATGTGAAAGATAGCCCAAACCTGGTTAAGAATAATAGTTTCAGTCCCTATTCCACTATTGGAGAAGAAGCTTTAAAGGGTTGGATGGTTATTCTTAATCCCAAGGAGACCGGGGAAAGCCCTGTAGTTATTGATCCTGAAGTGGCTTTGGAAGGGAAAACATCTCTGCGGATTGATGCTTCCGATAATTCCGTTTTGATTTTAAGTGAGCCATTTAATGTGCGTCGCTATGGGGGTTATTATTTAAGATGTTATTTTAAAACTAATTCTCCTCATCCGCCACGACCTCAGTTACGCTTTATTGTCTTTAAAGAAAATGGCAAAATTGTCAATCGTTTCAAAATAAAAGCCAAAGTAAACGAGGACTGGGAACGCGCTACAATTAGTGCCGGTTTTATTAAACCAGGTGCCCGTTTTGGACGCCTTGGAATTTATATTCCTCCTTTTAAAGAAGGGTCTATCTGGATTGACGATACCGGCTGCTTTGAAGTGCATGGCTTTAAAATTGACTGATGCGTATTACCCTGCAAAGAGTTAGTAAAGCAATCTGCTATGTAGATAACGAAATTGTCGGCAAAATAGAGAACGGTCTTCTAATTTTTGTCGGTTTTGCTACTAACGATACCTTGGAAATTTTACCTTTTGCTGTGCGGAAATGTTTGGAACTGCGTATATTTAATGATGAAAATGACAAAATGAATAAAAGTGTTTTAGATATTCAGGGTTCGGTTTTAGTTATTTCTCAATTTACCCTCTATGCTAATTGTAAAAGGGGACGCAGACCCGATTTTACCCAATCTGCTCCTCCGGAAAAAGCAAAAGAACTCTATGAGGAATTTGTGCATCTGTTTAAACAGAACAATATTAATGTCCAAACAGGTATTTTTGCCGCAAAAATGCAGATAGAACTTGTAAATGAAGGTCCGGTTACTATCAACCTTGAATTCTGAGTTTTTTTTACAAAGAGAAAAGAGAATGAAGAACAGAAGGTGGCGTTAGCCCCTCGTGAAATTTTACAACCGAGCTTGCACTGATTTCCTGATTAAAAAAATTGTGAGCTAAAACAAAAACAAAGTGTAGCTGGAGGACGCTGTTCCTTCGCCAAAAAGGAGAACAACAAAATGAAAATATCCGCCTGTGTTTTTCCTGTCCTAGAAAAAATAGACCAGGCAATTGCATCAATGCATCGCTATATAGAAGAGGCAAACGCGCAAAAAAGCGACCTGATTATTTTTCCTGAAGCCGCTTTAGGGGGCTTGAACATTACAGGAATCTATGCTCAGGATAGCCAAAATTGCCTTGCAATGGATTCTTCTGAAGTAAAATCCTTACAGCAAAAAGCGATACAATACTCCATAGGAATCGGTTTTGGCTTTTTGGAAAAAGAAAAGGGTTGTATTTATGACAGCTTTGTCTTGTTTGACAAATTTGGTCAGATTGCCGTTCATTATCACAGAATATCCAGGGGTTGGCTACCTTCAGAAGTTACCTCAAACGACTATGCTTGCGGAAATATTCCGGGGATTGCAGATACTATTTACGGTAAAATCGGAGTTTTAATCT
>JAXGIH010000076.1:0-7823 GCA_040770845.1 Cloacimonas sp. (SeqCode) | reverse complement strand
AGTATTGAGTAGCCGGAGGACGCCGTTCCTCCGCAAGAAAAAAAAAGCGTAGCTACAGCGAGCTCCGACTACACTATAATTCAGGAATCATCACTGCCACTAAAAATTTCATACAATTTATTAACTTATTTGGCAGTGAGGGTTTAGTTCACATAGATTGAGCAGATTTTTATTTATAACAGGTCTAAAGTGCCGTTATAAGCTATAAGCACATTAAAAATTATTACACAAGCAGAAGTTATCAAAGTGCTAATGACTTTTGAATTAAAGAGAAAATGACTCCTGACTTTATATGAGGCAAAAGGAATTTATCTAATGTCTAAACAAAATAAGGCATATTTGTATGCAGGGGCATCTATTCTTGCCTGGTCAACAATAAGCACAGCATTTAAATTGACTTTACAATATTTAACCCCTGTGGGTCTCTTATTTTTTGCATCTTTAACAGCTTTTCTTTTTCTGGGGTTTGTTAAAAGTCATAAAATCCTTCCTCTTTTAAGACGAAGGAGTTATTTAAAACAGTAAGCCGGAATCTGAAAAACTTCTTTTTCTTAAGGGTTTACTTAATCCCTTTATATATTATTTAATGCTTTTTGAAGCATATTCACGGTTGCGAGCTCAAAAGAAGCACAGGCATTAAATTACACTTGGGCAATTGTTTTATCGCTATTCAGTATCTGGTTGTTGAAAGAAAAATTAGGATTATAGATTTTGTCTCTTTGCTTATCAGTTTTCGGGGTTTGGGTTATTTCTACAAAAGGGCAGATTATTTCGCTACAATTTGATGATGCCTGGGTTCATTTTTAGCCGTTTCTACTTCTGTTATTTGGGCATTTTACTGATTTTTTAAATATCAAGGATAAAAGAGAAGCACTTACGAAACTCAGTTCAATTTTTTCCTCGGTTTTTTGTTTATAGCTTTTTTCGCTCTTTTTTTACCCATATCTCTTTTTACACCTCGGGCAAGTTACGGTTATGGCATTCTTGGGAGGTATATATATGTGGGCATTTTTGAAATGGGTTTAACTTTTCTGCTCTGAATAAAGCCGTAACTGACCGATAATACAGCTGTTATTTCCAATCTGATTTTCTTTACTTCCTTTTTTGTCGCTACTTTTTATCAGTTCCGTATTAAAAGAAAGTATCCACTATGCTACTTTTATTGGACTTTTGTTAATTTTCTTCAGCAACCTGTTACAGAAAGGTTTACCGGCTATATTAAAGCGGAATGAATAATTGTTCATCCGTATTAGTATTGTCCAGTTTGCCAATAGCCAAACCAAGGAGACGGACTTTCCGGGAACTATCCCAATTGGCAATTAAGAGCTGTTCGCCGTAAGCAAATAATTCATCAGCTTTATTGATATAAGAAGGTGTATTGGAACTGCGGGTAATCAGTTCAAAGTTATCGTATTTTATTTTTAGGGTTATGTTATTTCCCTTAATGCCTTTTTGTATCAGACGGTTGGACAAGCGTTCTGCAAGCTGTTGTAAAATAATTAAAAGTTCATCCAAATTATCAATATCCTCATAAAAAGTTGTTTCACAGCTTAATGTTTTCGGTTCAAATTCGGTTATTACTTCGCGTTTATCAATACCCCGAACAACATAATAATAGAAGTGACCAGCTTTCCCTAATAATCTTATCAAGTCCTTCAATTCGTATTTATAGAGGTCAGCTCCATTATTTATTCCCTTTTTCTTTAGCTTGGCAGAAGTAACTTTACCGATGCCGTAAAATTTATCAATGGGCAGAGCAAAAAGAACTTCGCTTGCCTTTTCCGGAGGAATATAAGTTAAACCATCCGGTTTATTCAAATCACTGCCGATTTTAGCGAGGAATTTATTATAGGAAACTCCGGCAGAACAGGTTAGTCCCGTTTTTTCCAAAATCTCCGCTTTAATTAATTTGGCTATTTTAACGGCATCATCTTCGCCCAATTTGTTTTCGGTAACATCCAAATATGCCTCATCCAAAGAAAGCGGTTCTACCAAATCAGTCCATTGATAAAAAATTTCCTTTATCTGATGGGAGACCTTTTTATATAAATTAAAGTGGGGGTGAATAAAAATTGCCTCAGGACACAAATTCCATGCCTGGTAACTGCTCATTCCACTATGAACTCCGAATTTGCGGGCTTCATAAGAACAGGTGGAAACAACCCCCCTGCTATTTGGAGGTCCTCCAACGATTACACATTTGCCTTTCAGCCGGGGATTTTCCCTAATTTCTATTGCCGCAAAAAAGGCATCCATATCAATATGAATAATCTTCTTCATAACTCTTTGAGAAAGAATGGGGTGGCAAATTTCAGATAAAGCAAAAAAGAAAGAAGCATAGCCCGCATTTCAGTTCTCTAATATCTCTGTGTGTAATAGTTGCCGAAATGGAATTCCCTAAATCAAAAGACACTACAGATAGCGGACAATTTCTTCCAGTGATTTTCTATCTTTACTTTTAGCAAATTCGCCAACTGCCCTTGGAATATAATCCTTTTTTTCGCAGGATAGCCGAGCCCAGAGCTACAATTTTCCAGTTTGCAGGAAGTTTAGATAGTGCTTCAATTTCTTTCAGGCAAAGCAGTAACCAACAGCTTTCAATGCCATAGTTGCGGGCAAACAGCAGCATTTGATGAAAGGAAATAGCTGTATCTACCAAATAATAATCCTGTCGTGAAATTTTTTTACATTATCCTTCAAATCGGCACAGGCAATAATTAAACGGGCGTTTTTCGAATGAAAAAATTGGAAAGTCCTATCAATCACAATTTAATGTAATTTCCGGATTTTTTGGCATTTTTCCAAAAAAACCAGATAACGCCGAGGCTGACGATTTTGAGTTGAAGGGCTAAACGACCTGCTTCAGAATTTCGTTTATAATGTCTTTAGGAATAGGGTCGGGTAAAAAATCCGGGACACTGTGTCTTCCTAAAAATCAATTCCCGAGGCATCCATAACTCCAAATCCTCTTTGTATTTATGTTTTTATAATACCGGAATCCTCAACTTGAACATTAAGCAAGGGTAAACCGGAGTTCAAAATTATATATTTCAGTCACTTTTGCATTATCATTAGCTTCCAGATTTAACTCTGCAGGTATCAAAACAGGGTGTCCACTTTTATTTTGATAGAAAGCGGACGGAATAATAGCATCCGGATTTTGTTTATGGCATTTAATAAGTTCCTGAACCGTTTTTGCCTGCACAAAAGGAAAATCTACCGGAAAAATAAGGAAACCGCTATTTTTCTGTTTATTTTTCAATTCCTTAACAGCCAAGCGTAAAGTGGCGAGCATATCGGTAGTATTTTTATATCTTGCAGTAAAAATATCATCTACATCTGCCTGGGATAAGGTCTCCTTAATCTTTTCCAGAAAGCTTTGACCTTGAATTTTCACTTCGGCTTTAGGCAAACCAAATCGGTTCCCTTTACCCGAAGCAAGAATGATAGCTGTCACCTTCATAAAATTCTCTCAGCCCTAATCTCTTTGCCCTCGGCTTTATATACTCTGTCCTAAGCTATTGAATTCCTCAATTGCCTTATCCAATTCCTCCAGATTATTTTCAAATGTCTCAATCCAATATTCCGGTTCCCATTGCTGAAGGATTTCCTGATATGTTTTACCTTGTTGCTCTACCCAGGTATAGTATTTTAGATTATGAATCCGCTTTTTATCCCAATAGCTTAATTCCAGCAAATTATCATAACTTTGTGCTTGAAGAATTGATTCTCTGTCTAAAGCTGCCTGCAATTCAGTATATTCACCTTTTAACGCTGTTTGTTCCTGTAAACGGGATTGATACATTTCTGCACTATCTGTAAAAACCGTGACAATAACATCATCTTCATTGTATTCAAAATATTTTGCCATTTTGATAGAAGCCAGCAGATTGCAGATGGATGATATGCCTAAAAGTTCCAGTTTTTCTGCCAATTCCGGCTTTATTCCACTTTTCTTTAAATAGTTTATTCCTGCCGGTTCATTGAATAAACGCAAAAGCCGCATACAATCCTCATCTCTGATAGCGCTTACAATATCCGTATTCCGGACATTATGAATCCAGGGAATATGCTTATCGCCGATTCCTTCAATCCGATGACCGCCAAAACCATTCATTAATAAAGTGGGGCATTCCATAGCTTCCGAAGCGTTTATTTTCATTAGGGGAAAATGTTTTTTCAGAAAATCTCCCGCTGCAATTGTCCCTGCACTGCCTGTAGCGCTAACAAATCCGCTTAAACGATTGCCCGGTTTTTGCACCATTGCAAAGACCTCAGCAATAGCATTACCGGTAATATGATAGTGCCAAAAAGAATTGCCAAATTCATCAAATTGGTTTAAAATAACATAACTTGGGTCTGAACGCAATTCTGCACATTTATCATAGATCTCTTTTACATTGGATTCACATCCGGGAGTGGCAAAAACCTCCGCTCCAATTTCGCGCAACCAATCAAAACGTTCTTTGCTCATTTCTTCAGGTAAAATAGCAACTGCCGGGCAAGCTAAAAGAGCACAATCAAAAGCACCACCTCTACAATAATTTCCTGTTGAAGGCCAAACGGCTTTATGAATTTCGGGATCAAAAGTTCCCGTTACCAAACGCGGAACAAGACAGCCATAAGCGCGCCAACTTTGTGAGCTCCTGTGGGAAAATATTTCCCTACTAAGCCAATAATTCTGGCTTTCTCCAGAAAGTTCGGAGGAGTGAAAAATTGGGTTTTCCAAAAGTCCCGTTTTTATGTCATTTTCCAGGTAATGCGAAAAAAGATTTAAGGGATTGATATCCCAGGAATCCGATTGGCTTCAGCTTTCTTTTATCTCTTCAGGAATTGTCTCCGGAAACATCTGCCACGACAGGAGAATTGTGGGAAGAATTATTCCTCTTTCTTTGCAACGTTTAGCATTTTTTTAGCTGTATCGGGTCAATTTTAGTAATCAGTTTGGGCATTTATATCTCCTTCATTATCTATCTATTGAAGTAACCACAAATAAAAGAAGGTTTTTGTAAGGAATTTAAGCTCAAACTAATAAATTGTCTTAAAATTATTAACTTCAGTTCGCTTATAAATAGAGGGCTCACGAATTTCCTTTCATAAATACAAATTGAACAGTTATTATAGTTTCTGTTTGTCTTTGCATTAGCATCATCCTCATTCTTAATTTCTTATAAAAATTATTTTAGTTCTTCCTTAATTGCATTACCTACCCATTGCTTACCCATTACGGATGGCATCCGTAATGAGGTCAGTAATGCATAAGCAATGCTATTAATCGTATACGATAATATAGTTAGTTATTAGTAAGTTAACAATTTCTTGACCTCTCAGGTATTTCCTTTTTTTGGTTTTGCTTTTAAAAAGCATAATTTTTTTCTTTTTTTCGGCTTCCAAATTTGCTTATATTATAAGCATAGAAATATTTTATAAAATGAGAATAATATTAAAGTAATGAAGAAGATTTCTTTCATACTCTTACTGGTTTTCACAACAGCTATCTTAGTAGCTGCCAGTGGAACCATCAAATTACAAGATAATCCGGCAAAAGTGCAATTGCTGGAAAAAAGCGATACGGGGCTTTCTATCGCTTATGCTGTAGATGAATTACAGTTTAGAGAAATTAATACCAAGGAAGGTAATTTTACTGAACTAAATGCCTTAAATTACACTACTACTAATGTTACTGGTTTACCGGCATTACCTTTAATGCGACAGCTGATTAGTGTTCCCTTAGGAGCAAATGTTACTGCCAATATTGTCAGCAGTAGTGCTAAGGTTATTAATTTGGATGAACAGGGTGTTTTATATCCTCTAATGCCGCGTCAGGAATCAGTTTCCAAGTCAGCAAACTTGGAGCAATTACCTTTTGAAGTAAACAGAGATTTCTATAATGCCAATATGTGGACTGATAACCCTTCCATTAGTGTAACGGAAATCGGAATGATGCGCGGAACAAGAATTTTTGCTGTTGATTTTGTACCTATAAAATACAATCCTGTTCTCAAAAAGATAGAGGTAATTTATCAGGCGGAAGTTAAAGTTGCTTTTAGTGGGGCGAACTTTATTGCTACCAATGAACTTCAAGCAAAAACATATTCTCCCGCTTTTGAAGGTGTATTTGCACAAACACTTATCAATTATGATGAACCAAAGGTTTCTTTTCTCCGCTATCCGATTGGCTATGTAATCATTCTACCGGATAACTTTATTGCTCCGATGCAACCTTTTATTGACTGGAAAAAACAAGAAGGTTACAATGTAATTGTAGCGCCTACTTCTATAACCGGAACAACTACAACCAGCATAAAGGCATATATGCAAAATTTGTGGAATTCAGCTACAACCGAAAATCCTGCTCCTTCTTATCTTCTTATTGTAGGTGATGTTGCTCAGGTTCCTACCAATAATGGAAATGCAGGTTCACATCCCACTGATCTTACTTATGTTCGTTTACAGGGAACTGATTATATGCCGGAAATGTATTTTGGTAGATTTTCCGCAACTTCTGTAGCCGAAGTAACCAATCAGGTGAATAAAACCTTGATGTATGAACAATATACAATGCCCAGCGATGCCTATTTAAGCGAAGTAGTTATGATTGCTGGTGTTGATAGTTACTATTCCACTACCCATGCCAATGGCCAGATTAACTACGGAACTAATAATTATTTTAATCCTGCTCATAATATTACCAGCCACACTTATCTTTATCCTGCTTCCGGAAGTTCAGCTTCAGCAATCGTCCAGGATGTTTCTAACGGAATTGGTTATATAAATTATACTGCTCACGGCGATGTAACAAACTGGAGTAATCCCAGTTTTACAACTTCTAATATAAACTCTTTACAAAATATAAATGAATACTGTTTTGTGGTCGGAAACTGCTGTCTAACCAGTAAATTTGATTCTGCAATCTGTTTTGCAGAAGCATGGTTGCGGGCTACAAATAAAGGTGCTATAATTTATATCGGAGGGACAAATAGCACTTATTGGGATGAAGATTACTGGTGGGGAGTTGGATATAAGCCGCCTATTGTAGGAACTGGCTCTCCTTTTGTAGCAGGTCATACAGGAGCTTATGATGCTCTCTTTCATGATCATAATGAACCCTTTGCTGATTGGGCTGGAAATGCCGGAAGTAATGTTGTAATGGGAAATATGGCAGTTGTGCAATCCAATAGTAGCCGGATAAATTATTACTGGGAAATTTATTCTATTATGGGTGATCCTTCTTTAGTTCCTTATTTGGGAATTCCAGCTCAAAATGCCTATACTCCACCTGCTCAAATGTTTTTGGGTTTCAACAGTATGGATATTCAGACCGATCCTTACAGCTATGTAGCTCTTTCTATGAACAATGAATTGCATGGCGTTGGTTTAGCTGATGCCAGTGGTAATTTAACTTTGAATTATACTCCTTTTACTGAACCCGGAATAGCAAAACTGGTAATAACCCGTTCCTTGCGTAAACCCTTAATTGCCAATATAGAAATTATACCCAATGAGGGACCTTATGTAACTGTCGGACCTTTGGAATTAAATGATGGAAATAACAACATTGCTGAAGCCGGTGATAATATAAATATTTCCCTGCAATTCAATAATGTAGGAATTGAAACCGCTTCTAATCTCACTGCTACCCTCACTTGCGATAGCCCTTATATCTTGTTAAATAATGCTACAGTCCAGTTGCCTGATATTGCTTCCGGCAACAGTATTAATCAAACAAATGCTTTCCAGATAAGCATCCTGCCTGATGTTCCTGATCAGCATCTTGCAGGTTTCAATATTACTGTTAGCGATGGTGAAGATACCTGGGTAAC
>JAXGIH010000075.1:0-7837 GCA_040770845.1 Cloacimonas sp. (SeqCode) | reverse complement strand
AAAGTTTTTCCTCAATCAATAAAGAAGAAAAACCAATGGGAATTCCAGCATTGGCAATAACAGGATCAATATATTCAGGTGTTTCACCGCAAAATTTACGAAATTCAAGAATTGCCTCTTCGGGTTTAAGCAATGGATCTTGGGAAAGAATAAGCTCTTTTAATTTTTTGTATTTTTTAGCCGTCTGCAATTCGGGCAAAGCATTATAAAGCTTATGCTGACTTTCTCTGCTTAATTCTGCACCGGAAAAAAAGGCATTAACATCCTGTAAAAATTGCCTTTCTTCTTCTTGTTGTTGAAGTTGGAGTTGATATTGAGTAATTTCCTCCGGTGTTTTCAGACGATATTTATTTTTTTTACAGTGTATCTCTTTGGGGTGATTATGTAAATATTTAAAAAGTGCAAATATCTGCACATCTGTTTGCAAATTTAGTTCAGTTGCAATTTCCTGAAGAGTGCATTCTTTCTCTTTTAGAAAGTGGAAATCGGATTCCTGAAATTGCTCCTCAAATAAATTAACCTGGTTTATAAAATTTGGCAATGCCTGATACGGTTCACTCTCCAAGTATTTTTCTTTGCTTTGCAGAATAATACGGGATTCGGGTAAAACTACATAAGTTCCTGTTTCAGTAATAATTTCAAGACGATTATTTTTTTGAGCAATTACATAGCCAAAATTAAGAATCCCCTTCTCAAAATAGGCAACATAAACATTTATGGGTATATTCACCAATCCTTCTTAATTACATATTTTTGGCGCCCCAGAGATGACTTGAACATCCGACCAACGGTTTAGGAAACCGCTGCTCTATCCACTGAGCTACTGGGGCGCATTTTTATTTACCAATCTGAAAAGAGAGCTTTTTTGTCAAGTTTACATTGACAAGCTATGCTTGCCGGAAAAGTGTGAAAAATAATTGGCAGCTGTTATGTTATGCCAAATTGATAAAGGAAAACAGGTAAAAATGAAAGTAGCTATTGTTGGTGCCACAGGTGAAGTTGGCAGGATGATGATCACCTGCCTGGAAGAAAGTAATTTGGAAATTTCCGAATTGGATTTGTTTGCTTCCTCAAGGTCTGCAGGCACAGTTCTCTATTATACAGATCAACCGATTAAGGTTCAGGAATTGAAACAGGATTCTCTTTTAAAACATTACGATTATGTTTTGTTTTCTGCTGGAGCTGGAGTAGCCAAAACTTTTGCTCCAATTGCTATTCAAACATCTGAAGTAGTAATTGATAACTCTTCTGGATTTAGAAAAGAACCCAATATTCCACTTGTAGTCCCGGAAGTGAATGGTTACTTGTTAACGGGTTACAGTGGCATAGTTGCCAATCCTAATTGTTCTACTATTCAGATTATTTTGCCTTTAGCAGTATTGGATAAACTCTTCAACCTCAGAAAACTGATTGTTTCCACCTATCAATCCGTTTCCGGAAGCGGTCATCAGGGAATTGTAACTTTATTAAATCAACGCAAGGGGAAAAAAGATAAAGGTATTTATCCGCATATAATTGATTTGAATGTTATTCCTCAGATTGGAGGTTTTTTGGATAGCGGATATTGTCAGGAAGAAGAAAAAATGCACTTTGAATGTCGTAAGATACTTAATAAGTGGGAATTACTTGTTAGTGCCACAACTGTTCGCGTTCCTGTTATTTATGGTCACAGCGTTTCTGTTTATGCAGAATTTGAAAATGAGGTAGATATACCTAAGGCAGAAAAAACATTACAAAATTCACCTCGTATTGTCTACTATCCCAATACTTATATAACTCCGCTTGATTTAGGTTCTTCCAATGAGACCCATATCTGCAGATTGCGTTTGGGAACTGATGATAAGTCCCTAACCTTTTGGAATGTAGGACATAATGTGCGTTTAGGAGCTGCAGCCAATGCAGTTAATATTTTAATTACCCATTCCAAATATTCAGGTCGGCTCTAATGATTGATATTATTGAACTGCGTCATAGTTTACATCGTATTCCGGAACTTGCTTTTCAGGAATTTAAGACCAAAGCTATGCTGGAAGAAAACATTTTGCGGCTTTTACAAAACCAGCCGGAAAATTTGTGGCATCTTCACTATTTTCAAAACAGTCCCGGTTTGCTATTGGAATATTCTCCTGCAAAAGGAAACTATCTGTTATTTAGAGCTGATATGGATGGCTTACCTATAGCAGAAAAAACAGGAGTTCCTTTTGCTTCGGAACATCCTAATTTGATGCATAGTTGTGGACATGATGTACATCTAAGTATTTTAATGGGGTTGATTCAATATGTAGCAAATACCTTACCCCAACGAAACATTTTGTTTCTTTTTCAGCCAGCCGAAGAAGGTGAAGGAGGAGCAAAAAGTATTCTTGCTGAAGGCATTATTCAAAAGTTTGAAATTGCTTCTGTTTTTGCTTTGCATATTGCCAGTGAACTTCCTGTAGGTTCTGTTTCTGCTAAAGAAGGTATATTTTTTGCTGTTTCCCAGGAATTTGATGTTCTTTTTTATGGTAAAGCCAGCCATATTGCCTTTCCGGAAAAAGGAATTGACGCTCTCTCTGCAGGAATTAAGTTTATGAATACTATTGAGGATAAATTGGCAGAACTGAAAAAAACGGAAAAAATCATCTTCCACATCGGAAAAATGAGTGCCGGAACTATTCGTAATGTTATTGCTGATAAATGTGTTTTGGAAGGAACTCACCGTTCTCTTTCCCCCAAAATCAGCCAAAAAATAAATATCCTTATTAAAGATACAGCTGAACTAATTGCCAGGGATACCAATACCCGAAGTGAAGTTAAATTTCTTGCTTCCTACGATCCCGTAATCAATAATCCTGACTTAGTAAAACGCTTGCAGAACATCTGCCGTCAACAAAATATTGAATATATACCTGCTCAGACCTCTATGACAGGTGAGGACTTTGGATTTTTCACTACTTTATATCCAGGATTGCTTTTTTGGTTAGGTAGCGGATGTTCCTATCCTTTGCATTCGGATAAATTTTTACCCCGGGATGAATGCCTGGAAATCGGTGTAAAAATAATGTCCGCTTTCCTGACAACAGAATAGTCCCGGATTTTTTTACAAAGAGAAAAAGAGGATAAATGGATAATTGTGAATGCAAAATGTAGAATGAAAAATTGAATTTAACCTAAAAAATGCAGCTGCAGGAAAATGGGTTGTCAAATTCTGTCTTTGCTAAAAAATTCGTAGAACTACGAAAAATAACTGTCCTCAATTTATAGCTAATCTGAATTCAGCAAACAAAATGCTAAATTTATCTTTTCTTCCCAGGGTTAAAACCCTCTAATATCTGCCGTTCCTACGGAACTTTTTTCTCGGAAAAAGAGATAATGACTTTTCTGCTTTCTTTTCACCGGGTTCAAAACCCGTTGTTAGTGATACCTGTCGTTCCTACGGAACTTCTTCTCGGAAAAAGAGATAATGACTCTTCTACCCAAAAGGTTCTTTTTCACCGGGTTCAAAACCCGTTGTTAGTATCTGTCGTTCCTGCGGAACTGATACTCCAAATCATATAAATCCCTTTTATCCTGTTCATCCTATACCTATTCTCATTATTTTTAATCTGCGTCATCTGCGAAATCTACGTGAACCCTTTTTTTCATTCTCCTCTTACTCGCCGGGTTAAAACCCGTTGTTAGTATCTGTCGTTCCTGCGGAACTGATACTCCAAATAATATAAATCCCTTTTATCCTGTTCATCCAATACATATTTTCTCTCTGCCCTCTGCCTAAATCATCCTGTTCATCCACTCCCCTTATTTTCTCTCTCTGCCCTCGCTCTCTGCCTTCTAAACCCTCTCAACCTTCTAAACTTTATTTCATCAGCAGCATTTTTGGGTTGCTTGATAGTTTCCACTTTGCAGACGGTAGAAATATACTCCGGAGGCAACATTGCGTCCCTTTTCATCTTTTCCATTCAGACCACATTATGCATTCCTGAAGGAAGTTCTTCATTCACTAAGCGTTTTATCTGCTGTCCTTTAAGGTTATAAATTGTTAAAGTTGTTTTTTCCCGGTTTAGCCAAAGTAAAAGATATTATTGTAAGTAGGATTAAAAGGATTGGGGTAGTTATTATTCAATTTAGTTGCACAAGGCAGGAATTTCGTAATCAGAGTTCGGGTATAAAAGGAAAGGAAATATTAAGTACCTGGCTTGGAGTTCCATCAGCATTTAGATATTTAACTACAATATAATATTTATAGTTGCCCGGTAAAGTTAACACTTCATAATAAGAGTTATCGGGAGAATCCTGAACCAGATTAAACTGGTCTGTATTGAATTTCCGATAAACCTTAAAACCTACAATAGGTAAAACAGTATCTTCCGGTGCCTGCCAAAAAATATACAAATCCCCTGTATCGTTATCACCTGTATAGCTAATACTATGTGGCTGAGGCAAATCAATTAAGGTAAATTCAGCATAGTGGACAGGATTTTCCGGATTTATAATAATTGAAGTTAAAGTTGAGGATTGATGATATGGCATAGTAGCTGTTACAGTATGAATTCCATTGGGCAAGAAAATAATAAAATTACCTTCGGAATCAGGATGACTGGTTAACCGCAAATCAGATTTAAGAGTTGCCATTGAAGGATCAAGACCTGAACTGGGATAAACAACCCCATATAAATATCCGGTTTTCAGATTTACATCACTAACAGTAAAATCATCAATAAACCATCCCATACCGGATGTTTCTTCATCCGACCCAAAACGGAAACGAAACATTACTGTCTGACCCGCATATTGAGATAAATCAAAGCTTGCTAATTGCCAATCCCCGGAATTTCCCGTCCAGCCCTGATCTCCATTAAGACCGTTTAAAGAGTTTCCATTGTAACCGTTAACAGGATATATTAAATTCCAGGTAACTCCATTATTGGTAGAAATAGATACATTGCCACCATCATATCCATATTCACAGGAATAATAATGCATAAATTGCAGTTGACTGTTTGTTTCCAATATAAACCTGGGAGTATATAAATTATAATTTACATAAGAAGGATAGTTTCCACTTATATTAGTTGCCCAAACCCTGGCTCCGGAGAAAGGAGTTACCTGAGTAGGATTTCCCCAAACCCAACCGGTTTCAGAAATGAAAGAACCGTTATTGAGTTCAAAATCCTGAAAGACCACGGGATTATTATAAGGAATACTAAAACTAGCACTCGTGGAACTTCCATTAGCGGCAGTAGCAGTAAATAACAATGGAATTTGGTTAACAGAAACATCAAGCAAAGAAGTATCAATAGAGTATTTTATTTGATAAATATCGTTAGGACCGATTTTATCAAAACAGAGAAGCGGATTTTCAATAATCAGCTGTTGTAAAGTACTGCTTAAAGTTGCTTGAATACCTGTAGCTTCAACAACGGCAGAATTTTCCAAATTAACAATCAGATTGAAGGATTCACCAATGCTAACCATACCGTCAAAATCATTTAGATGATCAT
Organism: Cloacimonas sp. (SeqCode); assembly: GCA_040770845.1. Lineage (GTDB taxonomy): Bacteria > Cloacimonadota > Cloacimonadia > Cloacimonadales > Cloacimonadaceae > Cloacimonas. The sequence continues at coordinate 2,357 of JAXGIH010000075.1, read as the reverse complement.
CTACAAAAAATGAGTTATATCTTAAACAGGAAGCGGAAACCTGTAAGCTGAAATAGCGTGTCCATTGTATTTCACCGGCAGTAATTAACAGTTCAAAATTAAGCACTTCGCCGTCCGGACAGTTATTAGCAATCGTAAAAGTAAAGGGAATTTTATTTACACCATTCATTCCTGGTTCAATCGGATAATATTCAGCAGTAGCATTAGTTATTGTTACATATTCATTTGTAGTGCTAATCTGTCCAGTAACATTTTCTGCTGTAAGATTCCCTGCATTTTGAATTTTAGCTCCCAATTCCACAATTTCACCTGGTTCACATATTCCATTCATATTTGTATCTGTTACATAAGTTGCTTCCAGAAGCAAATGAGCCATAGAATGATAAACGGGAACATTAGTAATAAAAAGTGCCTTCCCACTACTTAAAGGGGCTGCAGCTGTTGGATAGGTATTATTGAAAGTATATTCCAAACCGACTTTTCCTGTATGATCTTCAATTCCGATAGTGCAATAGTTACCGTGTCTGTTTCCGGATTGAGAATCAATATTATTGAATGTTTGATACTGAAATTTGATAGGTCCGTCACCAAAACTTGTAGGATAAGCTGACTGATCATATAAAATACATTGGAAACTTTCTAAAGTAGAACCGTCTTTACCATTTCTCATATTGTGCCATTCTATAACAAAGGAATGATTGCTTCTATCAAACCAGGTATAAATTCCACTTCCTGTTCCAGTTGCCAAATCATCCCAAAAAGGTGCTATCATAGGATTGGGACCCATAGGTCCGGGTATACGGTAATTTCTAAATTCGGCATTAGCGGTAACGCCAAAAGCAATAAAGCCATTGGAAGAGATAGTTATTTGGTTATATAGGCAACCATAAAACTGAAAGGGAAAAGGTAAGGACACAACTTCCAAAGCATCAGAACCAACCTGGTCGCCTTCATTGCCACTTGCATAACCGTCTGAAATAGCTACAAGAGTTCCCAAACCACCTTCTGAAGGAGAAATTCCATGCCAGTCATACATTGCTGCTTCTGCGTAGGAAGTATCAGTCCAATCATAAATTACATAACCGTAAGCATCAGGACCAAGAGGATCGTGTTGCGTTACTACCCCTACAGTAAAAGTAAAATCCACAAATTGCTCAAATCCATTACTATTATAAAACTTTATTTGCATAGGAATAAGCATTCCGGGTAAAACTTCGGGTCGGGCAGAAAGAGCAAAACGGTTAGTTCCACAAGTTACTTGAATTCCTGTAGGTAAAGTACCAAATTCAGCATCTGGATCACTTATACCAACTAAGTCATTCCGGGTATATAAAATGCCCAAAACATTCTCTGCTTCTACGGTTCCTGTATTTTTAACCGTAATACTGAATTCTGCTACCTCTCCCGGATCAAGATGTTGATTATTACTATCTATTACAAGGTAGGAAACAAATTCTAAAAAGGGTGCTTCCACAGGAATAAATTCCGAAATATGATAGGAAACAGAATTAGAATCGGTAAGATCCAGATATAACCTTAACATTGTTTGGTGAGGAGTGTTCGGAGCAATTTGAATTACAATGGGAACTAAATTCATTCCTGTTTCGCCGCCTAAAACATCAGGATAAATAACCGAGGAATTTGCTATAGTAATATAAGGACTGTTGGAACTTATACTACCCGTAATTCCACTAATGATGTCGGTTCCCATATTGGTTAAACCAAAAAACAGTTCAATTGTCTCTCCGCTACCGGCAAGTCCATTTTCATTGCCTTCAGAAGGAGCTAAATTATCATCATCAATAACCATAGTTCCCGGAACCAGGGTAGCCATGGTATTTACAACAGAAATTGTTGTGCTGAATAGGTTTAAAATTGTGTTTGCTTACCGTTAAAGTTGCGTTTCCGGCAAGCATATTGGAAGGAAGCACTAAAATAAGCATTCCATCAGCTCCTGTGTAATTGCGGGCTAAAATAATTCCACCCATATTTAAAACTACAGCAGCACCTTCTACAGGATTTCCCAAACTATCCTGAACTGCAACATCATATAAGCTTAAACCAACCGGAATTGAATCTTCGGAAGTAACAACAAAATGATTGGGAATACCTGTAAAGACCTCCATTGTCGGATCACCCATCAAATTACACCAGGCAGCAAAATTAGTTGCATTACTCGGAGAGGAAACACCGAAAAGCTGATTTATAAACAAACGCCCGTTTAATAATGCTTCTCCCATACTCCTCATTTCATAAGCAAAAATTCCGGCAAAAATACCTCCATGAATAGCGTTATTAAAGGTAGTATGAGTACTGGAAGTACACATTCCTATTCCGGTTACAGCACCCTTCGGAGA
>JAXGIH010000074.1:0-7947 GCA_040770845.1 Cloacimonas sp. (SeqCode) | reverse complement strand
ATTATAACTCCTTTTTATATTCTCGTGTCTTGCCATTCTTGTTTTCTTTGTCATCCCTGCGCAAGTACGAATCCATTTTATTATTATGCTTTAAAATGGATTCCGCACCCAGTGCGAAATGACAAAAAAAAATGTAAAATGACAACAACAAATGTGGGGGATAAGTAATTATAACGCATAGTGATTAAACCCCCTGTATGCAAGTTTACATAATATGTCTTATCACAACTATTAGGCATCTGATTAAAAGCAAATAAGAGTGCTTGCTGTGGCATCCTTTACCTCAATTTGTTTCAAAGTCCCAAAGTCATCTTCTGGTCCCGGAAGAACTGCGGTTTTAAAATCGCGTGTTTTCCCTAAAACCATTTTTCTACTTTTTTTGCTAAAGCTCTCAATATAAACCTCTACTTTGCGTCCAATTTGTTCTCTGTTCTTTTTAAGCGAGATTTTTCGTTGCAGCTCAATCATTTGCTGTAAACGAGCCAGTCGTTCAGCTTCCGGAACCTGATTTGATAATGTTTCTGCAATAGTTCCTGGTACGGACTGAATTTATAACAAAAGGCATCATCAAACTCAATTGTTTTCATTAGGGATAGTGTGTCCTGAAAATCATTTTCTGTTTCTCCGGAAAACCGGTCATAATATCTGTAGTTATCGCTATATTTGGTATGAACTTATGTAACTTTTCCACTAAAAGATATATATAGTGCTGAACAAGTGTAATTTCGGTTCATTGCTTTAAGTATATTATCACTCCCGCTTTGCACAGGTAAGTGTATATTGCGCATATTTTAGCTGAATTTGCCAGAACTTTTATTAATTCCTCGGATAAATCCTTCGGATGAGAAGTAATAAATCTCAACCGTAGATTTCATCCAATTCGTTAAGTATAATTAACAAACTGGGAAAATTTACCTCTCCATTTAGGTAAGAATTGACATTTTGACCTAAAAGTAATATCCTTTTCCCCTGTTTACCGGCAAATTGTTTCCTCTATGATATCCTGCCAGGAACGACTGCGTTCTCTTCCTCTAACATAAGGAACGATACAATAGGAACAAAAATTATTACAGCCCGCATAATAGTTATATAGGCACAATAATCATTATGATAAACAGGTTGAAATTCCTTTATATAATTGAGTTTCGTCCAAATCCGTTAAAATGGTCTTTTCTGTTTCTTCATTTAGTATTTCAGTAAGATGTTGATACTGATCCACACCTATTACAAAATCCACTGTTAGCTTTTCCTTGTTTATCTCTTCGCTTTAATCGTTGTGCCATACAGCCAACTACACCAATTTTGGTTCGGATTTTCTTTCTTGCGATGATTTTCACTTTGAATTCTGCCTAAAACCCTCTCTCTTCAGCATGGCACGAACACTGCAAGTATTAAATAAGTAAATCCGCTTTGCTTATTTGGGTAACTTCCTGATGACCTGCTTTAGTTAAAATACTGGCAATTAATTCACTATCTGCCACATTCATCTGACAACCGTAGGTCTCTATATAAAACTTCATTTTTTTGCCTTGCTTCTTTGTTTACTGGAATACCAATAGGCATAACCAACTGCAATTCCAGAGTTGCAAACAATAATTTCGGAGGTCTCAAATCTGTCCAGTAAAGAAATGTTAAAAGCGATACTTAATTTTAAAATAGGCAGATAGCTCTCTTCCAATAGAAAGGGTAAATATCTCTGTTCGTCTCTAACTTCAAGGGAATGAGAAAGTTCCTGCAATTGCTTTTTAGTAATTGCTTTTCCTTCCAGTTTTTCTCTTTCATTATAACTGCAGCGGAAAATAACTCCAGCTAGATAAGTGTAGGTAAGTCCTATCCCAACAAGACGATAGGAACCTTTATAAGGTAAATCATTTAGCTTTTGCCGGATAAAATTATCCGCTGTTTCACTATCTCCGTTAAAATCATTTAACAAGGTAAGTAAACCAAAGGTAAACTATTCCCTTGTTGTTTTTTTCTTTATCCAAGTTGATAAACTCTGTGGAAAAGCCCCCCAATATCAATTGCCAGGGTTGCCTCTTCCCCACTTCTGTATTGTCTTGCGGAAAAATAAGCATAGCGGATTTCCTCTTGGGAAGAAATTATTCTGCATTTTATGTTATATTTATCAGTAATCCAGTCAGTTAATAGATTGGCATTTAAAGCGAAACGCATTACACCTGTTGCCAAAAGAACTTTTTCGGATTCCAGATATGAATCCAATTGGAGCAATTTACTTATTATCTGCTTAACACTTTTTAGCCGTTTTTCACTTATCTTGTTATGCTTAAAGGCAACTCCCAAGGCAGTAGTCAATTGAGTTTGATGAACAATTTGTCTTTTTTCAAGGTCAAAGAGCACATAATTCAGGTTGTTGGAACCAAGGTCAAACACGCTAAGTAATCTTCTATTTTGTAATTGAGTATATTTTTTCAGTACCAAACCGGCAACTTCAGTATTGCAGTTTTTATATGTTTTAGTTCTAATTTTTCGGGGTTTAATGTCCTCAAAAATAGCTTTCCACTGTCCTGCACTTAGTTGTAATGTATCTATCTGCAGACAATTAGTATAGTTTTTCAGTCCTGCAATCAGGGCTTTTTCTTCAGGATAATTAGAGCGTGGACAATAGATAATAAATTTTCCCAATTGGGCAGCTTCTGCGAAAGTGCTATATCCCGGTTTACAAAGAATAATATCAGCGCTATAAATAAAATCCAAAAAATCATCATCTATAGATATTTGTAAATGGTTTTGGGCTTTTATGCCTGCTTGAGTAGAGATAACAATGCCCGGATAAGCAGAACAGAGTTCTTCATAATTCAGTTCCATAATTCCTTCTCCACCAAACATTACCAGTAAAATTGGTGTTTCTTTGGGCAGCTTATATTGCAATCGGATATCTTTATACTTATCTTTTTTGCGGGAAAGCAATCCGCAGGAAATATAATCCTTAAACGCAGACATACTTTCATCAGTGCTGAATGGTAAACGGAAACATCCATCAAAGCGTTGATATAAAGCCCAAATTAAATTTAAAACCGGTTTTAAATTATTAGTAACCAAAAAATCGTTTGAGTATTCAGAGGACGCTGTTTCTCTGTATTGTTGAGTATAATTAAAGGTATCTGGCTATTCCTTTTTACTTTCTATATTTTCCTTATCAGCCAAAAGAGAGCTGTAAATAAAATGCCATTCAAAATTGGTTACTGCAAAAACAGGAATATGGCAATAGGAAGTAAAATCGCTTACCAGAAAAGGAATATCTGCAATTATACAATCAATCTTTTCCCGTCTTAAAAATTCAATTTCCCGTTTCATAATAGCGTTGCGTTTAGAAAGTAAATCCATCAGTGAATTAACCGTTTTTGTTATATCCACTTTAAGGTTTTCATTATGTTTCACTCCAATATCTACTGCTCGCTGATGTAAAACAAAATAATGCGGATTAAGGTTTTGAAAAAGAAAAGAGGGCTTAAAAGTAATAATATGACAGAAAACTCCATAATGAATAAGCTCTTCTGCTAATGCACAAATCCGGGTAGCATGACCAAAACCGTGATTGAAACATACAGAGGCAAATTTCAACATTTATCTCTCCTATTGCAGGATTAGTTTCTTTTGTTTTGCCGTTATCTTGTATTTCTATCACTAATTTATTAGGTAAACAAATTATAGGCATTGACTTGGTAAAACCTTGTTTTACACAACGCTTATCAGGACAATCGGCAAATTTCATTCTAACTTTCCATTTTTTATTTCCACGGTATTGTGCTCATCAATTTTTTGATGACTTTATTCTGTTCTAAAGAGTAAACCCCAAAAAGCTGATTGTCCTTATAAATATAAACTTGAGAATGGGGTTTATTGCTTAAATAGTATCTGGCGGAAAGAAATATGGCTAATATAATCAGTAATATTAAAACTACATCTGCCGGTTTCAGATCGTTTAAAATAGAATACTTCTTCATCTATCTTCGGGAAAACCGTGAAAAAGAATATACATTACCCGCATAAACATAAGTTAGATATTGGGACGCAATTTCACAAGCATGTTTCCACTTCCTCTCTGGTAGTAGGTCTAACGGTCATTTTGTAGCAAGGACGGTAAGCAGAAATATGAAGCGGGATATTTTTATCTACCGAAGCAATAAACTAGTACAAGTCATTCAGTTCTTCTTCACTGTTATTGTAGCCCGGAATAATCAGGTTAGTAAGTTCTATATGGACACCCATTTCTTTGGCAATTATGATGTTATCTAAAATAATATCCAGTTTTTCCCCCACAGAGCTGACGGTAAAACTCATCTCTATAGGATTTTATATCTATATTAACTGGCTTTTACTACTTTTAAAATATTACGCTTGGGAGCTCTTTATTTATATAGGCATTAGTAACTAAAACAATGTCAATTTCAGGTGCTTTAGCAGAAAAAATCCAGAATATATTCATACCACATTAAGAGTTCAGTGTAAGTGAAAGCAACCTGCTGATCTTTTTGTTGTTTCACAATTTCAATCAAGTCCTCAATAGCCACATAGCGGGTAGGATATTCCTGCTGACTGATTTCCCAATTTTGACAAAACTTACAGGTCAAATTGCAGGAATTGGGACACAAAGAAACAATCATAGTTCCAGGATGGAAGTGATAGAGCGGTTTTTTTCTATAGGATCAAGTGCCAGAGAAGTTGTTCTTCCGTAAGCAGTAGCAATTAAAGAACCGTTTATCACTTCCCGGCTTCTGCAGAAACCTTTTTACCTTCGCTTAAAACACATTCGGGAGCAAAGTTGACAGCGGATTTTGTTGCCTTCTCGCACATAATACATTGCTTCTCTCATTATTCCTCCTTCAGCCATTTTTCCAATGCTTTTAAATATATATCCAAAGTATGAGCATTTTCAGTCAAGACCTTTTTTGCCGCTTTGCCCATTTTTTCTCGTAATTCTTTATTTTTATAAAGAGCAATCAGATCGGCAAGCAGATCGTCATTATTGCTGATAATAATTCCCCTGCTACTTTCAGTTTTTTTGCAAATTCTTTACAGGAGCCGATGCGGGCCGAAATTACCACCACCGGTTTGTAATAAGCCGGTTCAGAGAGGATGCCCTCCGAAATCGCAAAAAGAACCTCCTACAATAGCAATGTCACAGATGCAATATGCCTGATCAAGGATACCTAATGTATCTATTGTAAAATATCTTCTGCTCTGCTATATTCCTTTCTCATAGTGAAACAACTGTGGGAATAATTATCCATCAGTTCTATAACTTCTTCCAGGCGTCTGGGATGCCGCAGTGCTATTATTAAATGCAATTTGGGAATAACTTCTTTCAGAGATGGATAAATAGAAATCAGTAACGCTTCTTCACCTGGACGGGATGAACCCCAACAAATAATAAAATCGTCACTTTTATAACCCCATTTTTTCCTGAGCTCTTCGGCATTATAATCCTTTAGGGTTAACGAAAATTTCAGGTTGCCACTCACATATACAGGTCTATTAAATATTTTACGATAACGCTTGGCATCATCTTTACTTTGCGCATGGATTTCGGTAATAGGACTCTGTAAATGCCTAAATAGAAATTTCAATAAACGATAACCCCTTAAAGTGCTTTTAGACATTCTGGCATTTAAAAATAAAACCGGAACTTTATTACGTTTTGCCCAAAGCAGCATATTGGGCCAAATCTCTGTTTCCACAATGCAAATCAGACCTGGATTGATACGTTTTAGTTGACGATTCCGTAAATGGGGCAAATCAAGAACAGATAGAAATCCTTTTACTTTAGGGCTTATTTTATTGGCTTCAGCACAGCTGGTAACAGTGCTGGTGGTAATACAAAGTTTAACTTCCGGATGCTCTTGTAAATATCTTGTAACCAATGCTTTAATGGCAGTTAATTCACCCATTGAGGCAGAATGAAATAAAATCCCTTTGTGAATATCTTCTCCTTCGGCTTTAATGCTTGCCACATAGTTTTTCTTCTTTAAAAAAAGATAGAGCAAAGGAAAGAAAAGGAAATATATTGTTTCCACCAGGATATTGAAAAGCGATAGTAAAATCATTTTCTATTGTGTATGGCAATGCAGAACTTGCCATCCCTTTTGAAAATGGCGGGAGCGACGAGACTCGAACTCGCGGCCTTCTGCGTGACAGGCAGACGTTCTAACCAAACTGAACTACGCCCCCAGCGCATTAAAAATAGCAATAATATTCCTTTTAAAAAATTGGCTTTTCCTGTCAAGATAAAAGTTTAGCATTTCCGTTAGCCAAAACTGTAATTGCTTATCTTTTAAATTAGTTAGCCACATTATCTTTTATTCCCATTCAATAGTAGCAGGTGGCTTGGAAGAAATATCATAAACCACCCTGCTGATACCTTTCACTTCATTACAAATGCGATTAGCAACTTTCTGTAAAAACCACATTGGTAACTGAGTAAAATTAGCAGTCATACCATCAACGCTATCTACGGCTCTTAAAGCACAAACCTGATCATAACTGCGTTCATCACCCATTACTCCAACCGTTCTAATTGGTAAAAGAACAGCAAATGCCTGCCAGGTTGTATTGTAAAGTCCATTTTTTTGTAATTCGCTTATAAATATCTCATCAGCAAGTTGCAGGAGGTGGACTTTTTCTTCCTCTACTTCTCCGATAATTCTAACAGCTAAACCTGGTCCCGGAAAGGGATGTCTTTGGATGATGGATTCAGGTAAACCAAGCAAAGTTCCTACTTCTCTGACCTCATCCTTAAAAAGTTCTCTTAAGGGTTCAATTAAGGCTAAATTCATTTTTTCCGGCAAGCCACCTACATTATGATGACTTTTTATGGTTGAAGAAATTCCTGCTGCGGATGTACTTTCAATTACATCGGGATATAAAGTTCCCTGAGCTAAAAATTGCACTCCTGCATATTCTGATGCTGCCTGTTCAAAGACCTCAATAAAAGTCCTACCGATTATTTTCCTCTTTGTTTCCGGATCGGAAATTCCCTTTAGCCGGGAAAGAAATAAACTTCCGGCATCCACAAAGCGAATATTTAAATCCGGATAAGCAGAAAAGGTCTCTTTTACTCTTTCTGCTTCATTGTAACGCATCAATCCTGTATCCACAAAAATAGGCAGGAGCTGATTTCCAATTGCCTTATAAAGTAAAGCGGCAGTAACTGAAGAATCAACCCCTCCACTTAACCCCAAAAGAACTTTTTGGTTGCCTACCTGTTTTCTTATTTTCTCAATATTTTCATTGATAAAGGCATTCGGAGTCCAGTCCGCAGTTATTTTTCCAATTCTAATCAGAAAATTCTCTAATACTTTTATTCCGTTTTTTGTGTTCGCTACTTCCGGATGAAACTGCAAGCCATAAAAAGGTAATTCCTTATGTGCTATTACAGCATAAGGTGATTGATCTGTTTTTGCTAATACAGAAAAGCAATCGGGTAAATTGGAAACAGCATCACTATGGCTCATCCAGACCTCTTCCCTATCTTCCAATCCCGCAAGTAATTCATTATGATTATCAATATTTAATACTGCAGAACCATATTCGCTTCTGTTTGAAGGGAGAATAGTTCCCCCATAATGAGTTACCAATAATTGCATTCCATAACAGATTCCCAAAATGGGAATTCTCAGCTGCCAAATTCCTTCATCCGGCTTTGGTGAATTTATTTTGCTTAAACTAGATGGACTTCCTGAAAGTATAATTGCTTGCGGAGCAAAGGATTGTATTTGTTCTAAACTTATCTGATAGGGTTGAATCTCGCAGTAGATGTTTAATGAACGCACTTTTCGGGCTATCAATTGCGTATATTGAGAACCAAAATCTAAAATCAAAACTTTATTATGCATTGGTAAACCTAATTTACAAAAGGATTATTGACCTTTTCCAAACCAATGGAGGTGGTAGGACCATGACCCGGAAAAACCAGGATATCATCATCTA
>JAXGIH010000073.1:0-8165 GCA_040770845.1 Cloacimonas sp. (SeqCode) | reverse complement strand
AGGGTTTAAGATAAAGTCCCTAACGCATCCACCGGCAAAATAACTTTTATCAGCAAATTCACTGTCCTGGATTAGCTCTCTGAGAAATAAACATAATTCCTTCAAGTTCATAGAATTAAATCCCCGATAACGCTGTTGGAAACAAATAATGCTTTTTCGGTTAATGCCAAATTATGCTCTGTTAAATTCAGCATTCCTATCTGTTGCAGTTTAAATATCCTTTCTCCATATAGTTCGGTAAGCTTAACTTGGAAACGGTTGTAAAATTCATCCAGATCAATACCTTCTTTTAAACGCAAACCCATCATAAGATAGTCCTGAATTATTCTTTGCTGGGAAAGTTCTTCTTTCTGTGGGAATGTTTCACCAATTTTTACGCTTTGATAATAGAAATTCAGGTCTGCAGGATTTTGATAACGAATAGGAGAAATCCAACCTGCAGAAGAGGCACCTAAAGCTAAGTAATCATCATTATGCCAATATCTTAAGTTGTGTTGAGAGGCATAACCCGGAAGGGCAAAATTGGAAATTTCATAGTGTATATAGCCCTCTTTTTCCAAATAGTTACAAAGAAAAGTATATTGCTCTGCATGCATTTCTTCATTCGGCAAATTATTTTTCTCCTTTGCCAGTTTACAATCCGCATCCAAAGTTAAAAGGTAGCAGGAAATATGTTCCGGTTTCAGTTCCAAGTATTTTTCCACTGTCCTTTGCAAGGTCTGAAGAGAAGAATTGGGCAAACCGTAAATCAGGTCTAAGGAAAGATTTTCATAGCCAAACTGACGGCAGAGAGCTATTTTATCCTGAATTTGTTCCGGTTTATGATGTCTTTCCAGAAAATTCAGTTCTTCCTGATTCATACTTTGGAGTCCGATAGATAACCGATTGACAGGTGTTGTTTTAAGTGCTTGCAGATAGGTCTGGGTTATTTGTAAAGGATTGATTTCCAAAGTAATTTCCGCCTCGGGAAGAATATTCAGTCCGCTTAAAATATGCCTAATTTGCTCGGCATTTAGTAAAGAAGGAGTTCCACCACCAAAGTAAATTGTGGCTAAAGGACGGTTTAATTGATTGAGGTAAAGGGATTTTTCCTTTTCCAGATAGTAAACATATTCATTTAAAACACTGTTACGATAAGGTACACTGAAAAAACTGCAATATCCGCAACGGCTAAGACAAAAAGGAATATGGATATACAGCCCTAACGGGGATGACGGAAAATCCTGTTCCATCGGATATGAGGTTCGTCATAGAGTTTGTTAAATTCAATACCTCTACTGAAGAAAATCAGCCAGGGAGTTCCAGTAATGTATTTTCCGTTCCAGGAAACCCCAATAACGGCTATCTTCACTAACATCACGATTATCACCCATCACAAAGTAACTCTTTTTCCGGAACTTTGACAGACCAAACCAGTCACGGTTAAATATTTTCCGCACAGCTGAAGAATCACCTTCAATTTTTACTCTGTAGGGTTCATACCAGGGGTTCATTGAAACATAATCAAAACTGTTTTCCGGATAGGTAAAATATTCAATTCGTTCCGGAGCGGCAGGTGGACTGGGAATGGCAACACCGTAATTTTCAAAACCGCCGGTGTATTCTTTCCCGTTTACATAAACAATTTTGTTTGATTTCAACTATGTCTCCAGGCATACCGATAACTCTTTTCCACTACATTTCTGCGGGCATAATAACAAATATGAAAGGCAGTGAAAGGATGCTTGGCAAAACTATGCTTTTTATTGATATAGATAGGGGAAAGATTTTTATAAAATCATCTTTATAATCTTTGTGTTCCGGAGTTCCTTCTTCAATTTTAGGATAGCGGAAAGTGACTATTTCACCCTGCTTGGGATCGTTAAAAAAATACTTTATTTTGTTGGCAATCAAGTAATCACCCACTAAAAGCGTTTTTTCCATTGAGGAAGAAGGGATCAGAAAATTCTCAAAAGTGTAATTGCGGATGATCATTGCTACCACAAAAGCAAAAAGAATTGCTTCCATCCAATCCTGCAAACCGGGTTTGCGTTTATGAAACTTTTTTCCCTCCGGAGGAGGAGTTAAAGTGTAAGGCAGGTTGTCAGATTTTTTTTTGTCGCGCTTGGGAGTGATTTTTTCCTTCATCAATTAGTATCCTTTTTGTTATCTGCAATTTAGTTACCAACCTATGAAAGTGCTGTTTGTGTCAAGCAAAATGGTAAAATTAGTTTTTTGGCTCATGCAGATTACGCAGATTTTGTTTACATTAAAAACAACGAAAACACTGAGGATACTGAAAAAAATAGCCCACAGATTACAAGGATAACACGGACTTAATAGGGACAGGAATGGAATGTATAGGAATAGCAAAAACCGTATTTTTGGGCTTATTGATAGTCCATCTTTCTCAGATCAATTCAATCATTTTTCTTTCTTCTTTCTTAGTTATTACTCAACATCAACCTTCCGGAGAAGATAAACTTTCATTTTTTAGGGGCATAAACAGGTTTTCTATGATATCCGTAGGAAGGATAGAAGGGAAATAGCGTTGTTTGGCAAGTTCTTCAGCTGTTTTACTCATAATAAAAGAAGCATTGATTGTTGCTTCTCCCAGTTCCATTTTTTGTCCGCAAAAGGAACCGATAATACCGGCTAAAACATCTCCGCTGCCGCTCAGTAAGTCCATCATTACCACTGATATTAATAAACATTCTTTTCCCATCGCTAAAGATTGTAGTATCACTTTTCAGCAGGACTTTTGCCCCGGTCTTTTAATATAATTTTCCAAGGCGGTAGGAATATCTTTAACCAGTTTATCCATATCCATATCTGTCAGGGTGCAGAATTCTCCCGCAAATGAGGAGTCAGCAGGATATTAGGTTTTTTGGCATATTGTTGCAGAGAAGGGTCTTTGGCAATTATGCGTAACGCATCGGCATTCACAACTGTAGGAACTGTAGATGTTCTTAAAATATATTCCAGCATATAGGTGCCATAATTATCGTGATCCCAAGCCAGGACCTATAACAACGCTATCGGCTGTTTTAAAAAGGGTAGTAAATAATTTGAGATCGGGAGTTAATGTTCCTTCAATTCTGGGGATGCTGACAAATAAAAATTCCGCAGGATTGGCATTATAGAAATACTTATTTTCCTCACGACTGATTAAATAGACCAAACCGGCTCCTGCACCTAGCGCAGCTCTTGTAGCCAAAGCTGCGGCACCTAATAAACCGTAACTTCCTCCGATTATAAAGACCCTGCCGTAATTGCTTTTGTTAGCATAATAATAGCGTTCGGGCAAGCGAAATGTTTTATTATCAATAAAAATAGCAGGAGTAAAAAAGGCATCGTTATAATGCTCGGGAATTCCGATGGGGATAGTATAGACCTTTCCGCATTTAATTTTTCCTTCTCGTAAAAAGAACCCCATTTTATAAGAATGAAGGGTTAAGGTTACATCTGCCCGAAAGGCATCTTCTCCTTCTCCAGTTGCGCCATTTAGTCCGGAAGGTATATCAATAGCTACTTTGAGAGCAGAGGTATCATCAACGCTTTGAAATATTTTTTTCAGAGATGCAGGCAATTTACCCTTAAATCCCGTTCCGAAGACAGCATCAATAATCATTGTAACACCTGGTACATTTTCTAAGATATCCAGATTATCATATTCCTTGTTTAATTCAAAAGTAGGCATTTTTAGGGCTTTACAAAGTTTAAAATTGTGGCGAGTTTCTTCTGTCATTTCTCCTTTCTGAACTTGTAAGAGAATGACTTGTTTTCCGTAATTTTGGAGCCAACGAGCAAGGACAAAGCCATCTCCGCTGTTATTTCCGTAACCGTGCAGGATAATAATAACCCCTTTTGATTCTTCCGGATAGTTATTAATCAGAAAATCGGCACAGCCCCTTCCGGCATTTTCCATTAGAATAGAAGCCGGGATGCCGAAACAATTGATGGTATTTTCATCCAGGGTTTTCATTTGTGAGGGGGTAAAAACATAAGCCATTATTTCTCCTTATTTGTTTCCTGAACAGGAAGTTTTATTTCAAAAGTAGTGCCTTCGCCAATTGTGCTTTGCAGAACTTTTATATGCCCGTTATGGTATTCTTCAATAATGCGTTTAGCTAAGCTTAAACCCAAACCCCAACCCCGGGTTTTAGTAGTAACTCCAGGTTCAAAAATGCGTTTCCATTGGCGATGAGGAATACCTTTTCCTTCATCACGGATATGAATATAAATCCAGGGATTTTTATGGGTAGCGGTAATAATGATATTTCCGCCTTTTTGGCTCATAGCGTCCACGCAATTTTTAATCAGATTTTCCAATGACCATTTAATGAGGTCTTTATCCATAAGTACCATAACTCCTTCAATTTTGCTGATGTAATGAATATTGATTTTATGTCCCAGGTGAGGCATTCTTTCCCGAAAATATTCTACTGTTTCAGAAATAATTCGGTCCAGATTTTGCGGTTCCAGTTTAGTGATACTGCCTACTTTTCCAAAGCGGGAAGCGATTGTTTTCAAATGTTCCAGGTCGGCAGTCATATATTGCACAATTTGATCTATATCGCGCACACAGCCATCCGGAGAAGGTTCTTTCAGGTAATCCAGCCATCCCATTAAAGAAGTTATGGGGGTTCCAAACTGGTGAGCAGTTTCTTTAGCTAAACTAACCCAGAGGGTATCTTTTTCGGTTCTGCCTAGTAAAAACAAGCCATAAATGCCAAAGAAAACAACCATCAATGCCAAAATCAATTCCAAAATAACGATGTAGCGTATATAGGAAAGGGATTTGGGAGTGGAAAAATAAATATAGCCCAAACTATCTGCCGCATTGGAAAGAGGAATTTCATCCATCGTTTGAATCTGATGAGCCAGCTTTGCTGTTCTTCCGTAGAGATTTCATAGTAATTGGCTGTTTCCGGAATACCGGACATTTCTCCAGAAGAGGGGTTGTTTATAGTGGTCGGTTACGATAATTGAACAATCCACATTTTTAATGAACTCGGCAAAAGAAATTGGCTTACTGTAATAGGCATAACCGCTAATTCTTGCCATCATCCGTTAAAGGCATTTGAACCATCGTCTTCATCAAGTTTTCCAATTTTTTTCTGATTTTCAGGGGAAAGTTCCTGAAAAAGGGTATCTGTAGGGACACCAACATTTTTCCATAGCAGGGTTGAAAATTTTGATCGGTAATGATTACAGGAACTGGATTTTTCCTGCATAAATTCGGTGCTGATATAATCCCAGAGGTCTTGTTTAAAGTCCCTGAAGTAGTAAATTGCAAATATTTGGAGCTTATTTCAGTAATTAATTGAGCATTGCGTTCCGCTTCTCTTAAATATCTATCGGTGTAAGCAATATACTGTGCAAAAAATGCGCGGAATAAATTCCTGTTCCTTTTTGCTTGTTTCAGGAGAAACTGAATATAGACAGCAAAGAAATATAAAGATTGCCATGCCGAAAATCAGGATAAACGCAGACGATTGAACAGATTAGTGTTCTTTGGTTCTTTCCCAGTGAGAATCGAGTTCTTCAAGACCGGCTTCATTAATGTCTTCTCTGTTTTTAAGGTAATATTCTTCAATTGTATTAAACCTACGGGTAAATTTACGAGTGCATTCCTTCAAAGCGGATTCTGCATCTCATATGTAACTTTCTTGCCAGGTTCACCAAAGTAAAAATCATATCTCCCAGTTCTTCTTTAATGGGATCTTGTTCATTACTATTTAGCGCTTCGGCAAGTTCTTCTCTTTCTTCATCCAGTTTTTCCAGAATGGGTTTTATATCCTGCCAGTCAAAACCAACGGAAGCAGCTTTTTCCTTCTCTGTGCTTGTATAAGAGCAGGCAAGTGATTTCGGAATTCCGTCCAAAACACTTTCCGTTCCGTTTTTTCTGCTTTTTTTAAACGCTCCCAATTTTGTTTAACTTCATCGGCATCGGTTAAATGGAGGTCACCAAAAATATGAGGATGGCGGCGGATAAGTTTGCTGCTAATTTCTTCCAGGACATCGTCTATATTCCATAAACCCTGTTCTTTAGAAATCTGTGCCTGCATAACAATGTGCAGCATCAGGTCGCCTAATTCTTCTTTTAAAGCATCATAATCCTTATTTTCAATTGCTTCCACTGCTTCATACAGTTCTTCAATAAAATTGGGAACTAAGGACTCGCGGGTCTGTTTCAAATCCCAGGGGCAACCTTTGGTGGGAGTTCTTAAGATAGCTACTATTTCTACCAGTTGTTCAAATTTGTTCATATTGCCTCGGCATCCAGTTATCGGGATGCGAAATTTCGTTAATAATAGCAAAAAGTATCCAGTAATGATGTTCCCAAATAATAGAACTGGGTAGAATAGAAGTTGGCAGGAACATCAAAAGCGCAAAGAAATACATTTCGTAATAATGTCTGTTTTCCGGGTTCATTTTTATAGCACGCCACAATCTATAAAGCCAAAGCATATAAAGATAAGCAAAACCCAGAAAGAAAACTATGCCGTAATTGGTAAGCAGTTCCAGAAAGAAATTATGGGAATTGGAAATTCCGCCTGTTTTATACATTCTTCCTGCGAGCATATAATGTTCCACATTTCCGGCTCCAACACCCTTAAAACCGCTTTCAGCCAATATTTCCAGATTTTGGGGAATTAAGCGGGTGCGTATTTTAATGCTGCTCATTGTGAAGGACTTTGATTCCTGTCCTATACTACCAATTTCTTCGGTAAATTTATCTTTTGTAAAAGTAACGAAGGGTTGGGCAAAGATTATTAAACCAAGAATCAGCAAAACCATCAGCAATAAGACCATAGTTCGCATCCGTGAAGAATAGAGAAAAATAAAGGCAAACAGAAACACAAAGGAAGAAGCGATTATGGCAATTCTGGCACCTTCAATGATAACAATGCTCAAAATGATGAAATAACAGAGCAGCGAAATTAGCCCCAACAATTTACTTTTTTTAATCTCTGGTAAAAACAGAATAAAAGGAATTAAGAGATTGAAAACAGCAGCTAAATGATTAGGTCCGTAAAAAGGACCTGTGGGTACGAAAGTAGATTTATTGTAAAAAAGGGATTGCGGCAAATGCTGCCAGGTAATCATCTCCCACAATGCAACAACGATATAAGTTATAACAATAAAAAACCAGAACCAGGGAGCGCATTTTTTCACAGTGAGGTCTCTACAAAAGATGCTTACAATGATAAACAGCATCGTTTTTTTGGAAATCAATATGGAATGCACAACCGAAACCGGTTTTATAAAAGACCAATTGTAGCTGAGAAACGAATAGCTTGTCCAAGTTAATAAAAACAGAGCTGGTAGAAAGTTTACTCTATTAAAAACAATCACATCCTTATTTATTATAGCATACAAAACACATACGCAAGTAATAAATAAAAAATACTTGTTATTCATACTCATAGCAACGGGAAAATATTCCAGCAAAAAAGACACAAATAACAGCCCTGTTAGTAAATGTCCTAATCTGATATTATTGTAAGGAATGCTTATTGTTGCTGTGTTCAGGAGACCTTCTTCTTATGGAATAAAGCCGTTGTAATAGCAGTTATTTTTTCTTTGTTCTCACCCTGTAAGCTTTTTACAATTAAAGCCAGAACGCAGGATAGAATAAAAGCAGCTACAGTACTTAATACAACGGTTAAAGCTCTTTTAGGTTTAGACCTGATACCTGCCAGCTGAGGTGCATCATAAACCTCAAAAGAAGGTAGGTCTTTCACTTCTTCCAGTTTGGCAAGTTCAAATTGAGGGTAAAGATATTCAATAATTTTCTTTTCAATTTCCAAATTTAGCATCAATTGAGCATATTGCATTGCCAAATCGGGTATTTTATCTATTTGAACTATATATTCGGGCACCAGATCGCTACCGCTATTTTCCAAGCTCTTTATTTTTTGTTTCAGCAATTGCATTTTTTCGGCTAAAGCTATTACTGCAGGTGAATCTGAAGAGTATTGACTTAGGGCAAGGGAATGTTCAATTTCGGTTTGCATATATTCGGACACAATTTCACTATAAAGTTCCAGTTGGGCTTGCGTTTGTTGAGTAATGTCAATGGAGCGATTTGTCTTTTGAAAATCCCTTATTTGTGTAGAAAGAGAATCAACAGTTTGCAAATGATTATTTACCTGTTTTTCCAGAAATCCCCTTTTTTG
>JAXGIH010000072.1:0-8389 GCA_040770845.1 Cloacimonas sp. (SeqCode) | reverse complement strand
CAAAACTGGATGGTTTCCAATTCTGATGAATGTATACCTCATCCTGTTATATCCGTTTATCCCAATCCTCTTGTAAAAGGAACTGCTATAAAAATATCCTCTTCTGTTATTCCAGCAGTTTTTACGATTTATAATATTAAGGGACAAAAGGTCTTCACTACAGCTAAGGTCTTTAGCGAAATATCCATTCCTGCCGATATTTTTCCTGCTTCCGGTATCTATTTCCTGCGTTGTGAAATGCAGGATAGAGACAAAACACATAAACAAATCCAAAAAATAAGTATAATAAAGTGATGTTTAATTATGGCAGAACATATTTCCATAGCTGAAATGCAACAAAAAGTAAATCAGGAAATCAGCGGTTTGTATTTGGTAGCCGAAAAAGAACTCCGCGAGGGGAAAAATGACTTTATTTGCGTTTAAAACTGCAAGATAAAAACAGGAACCATCTTTCTGCCAATGTGTGGATAGGAGCAGTTAAGCATTCAGACCTGTTTGATACCGGCGATATTATCAGCATTCAAGGCACGGTTGTAAATTACAAAGGACAGATTCAACTTCTATCCAAGCTGTTTTCGTTTTGCCGATAAATCCGAATATAATATAGAGGATTATGAACACGCAGTAAAATTGATCAAAGTTCTTGGCGACCGTTTTTTTGGAGTTTGTGGATAAAGTGCATCAGCCCTATCTGAATAAATTGCTGCATCTTATTTTTGATGATAAGGAGTTCTTTAGTCAATTTTTAAAGGCACCGGCAGCGAAAAACTGGCATCATAATTACATTAACGGACTTATTGAGCATACAGTTTCAGTTGCTGCCTTATGTGAATTTGCCTCCACTCTTTATCCTGTAAATTACGATTTGCTGATAACCGGAGCTTTATTGCACGATGTAGCCAAAGTTCAGGAATATGACCACCGCAGAAATATTGATTTTACGGATGAAGGACGTCTTATCGGGCATTTAGCTCTTTCGGATCAAATGGTTTCTGAAAATGCTGCCAAAATTTTAGGTTTTCCCGAAGAATTATTACTCCATTTACGCCATTTAATTCTGTCTCATCATGGTGAATACGAAAAAGGGTCCGTGCGTTTGCCTCAAACCCTGGAAGCCATTGTTTTACACCATTGTGATAATCTGGATGCTCAGGCAACAGGTGTGGCACAATTGATTGCTGCAATTCCTCAAAATGCTGTCTGGAGCGAATATGACAAACTGAATAACCGCTATTATAAAATTTACCGACCTGTTTAGAACTTATGTTATTTAAGAGCGAAAGTTCTTTGTTCTTCTCGCAATAGCGGGAAGCCGGATAAATTTTAACAAAACAGCTGAATATTCAATAGGGAAATTATGTTATGTTTCAAACCGTGATTATTGCCAGTGGCAGTAAAGGAAATTGCGTTTTAATTCAAACTGAAAATACCGCTCTCCTTTTGGATGCCGGAATAAGTATGCACAGAATTATGGAGTGTTTAGAATCATATCACATAGAATCGGCAAAAATAAACGGCGTTCTCGTAAGCCATGAACATTCCGATCATATCAAAAGTGTAGGAGCTATTTCCCGTAAACTGAAAATTCCCGTTTATATTAATAGACCTACTCTTTCTTCTTGTGCAGAGCGTTTGGGCGATGTGCAGGATAGGATAGTGCTCTTTAACACAGGTAACAGTTTTACCATTGGAGATATAATTATTGAGCCGTTTGTTTCTACTCATGATGCTGCCGAGAGCTGTAATTTCGTTTTTTATCCCGTTTCTGAGCCCAAGCGTAAATTGGGTGTGGCTACAGACCTGGGCTATCCAACGCAATTATGTCTGCTAAAATTGAGCGGTGTAAGCACTTTAATCTTGGAAAGTAATCACGATGAAAAAATGCTGATGGAAGGACCTTACGACTGGAAACTGAAACAACGCATTCGCAGTTTGCAAGGTCATCTTTCTAATGTGCAAGCAGTTGGCTTAATTTCTGCCCTAATTCATCCCGGTTTGAAAAACCTTATTCTGGCACATTTAAGCGAAATAAATAACCTTCCTTCCTTAGCAGAACAAACAATGCGGGATTATCTGAATAGTATCCGCAGCGATATAAAACTGTTTGTGGCAGAACAAAATAGGCCTACTCCCCCAATAGAAATTTAAAGTATCGCACCTCTTTGAGTTAAAATCGGCTTTTCTCATTCCTTTTTTTTGTTTCATTATTGTCAATATCTTTCAACCCCTTTTCTCTTTTACGGTTGCCTTCTGCCGATTTTGACTCAAAGCTGTGGTAACGCTGTGGTTGCCTTCTGCCGATTTTGACTCAAAGCTGTTGCAAACCTGCTTGTGAATCTTGGCTTTTTCTCAATCCTTTTTTCTCGTTTTATTATTGTGAATATCTTTCAACCCCTTTTCTATTTTACGGTTGCCTTTACTGATTTTGGACTCAAACCCGTTAAAATTCCGTAGGAATGACAGAAAAAATAACGACGGGTTTTAACCCGGCGAAAATATATCTCTATGAAAAAAGAAAGAGTTCCGTAGGAACGACAGATACTAACGACGGGTTTTCAACCCGGCGAAAAGAAAGCAGGATAGTCATTATCTCTTTTTCTGACAAAGAGTTCCGTAGGAACGACAGATACTAACGACGGGTTTTCAACCCGGCGAAAAGTAAGACAGGTTATTTATTATTACCTGATCTTGCCGCCGGAACGACATTAGAACAACAGAATTTATATCCTTTAATAAAATTACGCGCTTTATGCCTGATAATTACCATTTAGGATAAATTGCCTTTCTCTATATTCTTCATCTGCCCTAATATTCTTGGGATTTTTTCTTATTATTTTAAATATTCTCGTGGTTAAAAAACTGAGCTTTTGTTTTGCTATTTCCCCCGATTTCAACCATTGATGTTTTATAAATAAAAATATGATATAATCTCCTATTTCTGAATAATCCAGATAGTAGGCATTCTTGCCTGCTTGAATATTTTATGACAAAGTAACAACCAGTAACAACCCCGTAACGAGACAACGGAAGTGTTACGGAAGTGTTACGGAGTCATTACTTAATCATCTATATATAACAAGCAATTACATAAATATAGTTCAGGTGGACAAAATATTCAGTTATCTATTTAGGTTTTATAAAGTTAAGGCAGTGTTACGGAATCGTTACGGCAGTGTTAAGGGAGCGTTAAATAAGTGATTAAGCAACAGGCAGTTATGCTAAAGCTCCAAAGTAGTTTTATAAATCAAGATAATGAACGGAGTATAGCTTCTGTCTTCTGATTTCCTTCAGGAAAAAGCTGCGTCTATTATATGTTTATGAACTACGGAACTATCGGGTAATGTATCTTTTGCTCTCTCAATTTTTTCTCATATCTGAGCAACAAAACATTACTTTCTTCGCCCTATAGTAACCCTCCAAATTTTTTATTATCACTGGATAATACAATCATTATTTATGGCTTATAAATAATAATGTTGTATAAACCGGGAAGAAAAACTACAATGCAATCTACAGAAAAAGGGTTTTTTAGCAGCTCTTCGTTTTATCCGCTGACTAAGGTTTCATTGGGTTAACAATATGGATTTAATATTACATTAGATTATTAGGGTCAATATCTATCTGCTTACGGATATTGGAAGGGCAATTATAAACGCTATTAAATAATTTGATTGCACCTTGCAAAACTTTCACAGTTTGGGCTTTAAAGATCAGATGATAGCGATAATAAGAACTGATTTTACTGAAAGGTGCTGTTGAAGGGCCAAGTAAAAATAATTGAGGTGCAGGAAATTGCCTATGCAGAATGTACAGAACTTCTTTCACATTGCTTATTTCTTTTTTTAGTGTCTCCAAATCAGTGCTCTGAAACAAAATTCTGGCTAAGCGATAATAAGGCGGGTAATAGAGCTTTTTGCGGTAGCCAAGTTCTTCTGTCGCAAAACGAATATAGTTTTGTTGACTGGCTGCTTCAATAGCATAATGCTCGGGATTATAGGTTTGAATAATAACATCGCCTGTTTTATTTCTGCGTCCTGAGCGTCCTGCAACCTGAGTAAGCAATTGAAAAGTTCTTTCTGCGGCTCTAAAATCGGGCAAATTTAAGGAAATATCAGCCATCACAATTCCTACCAAGGTTACAAGAGGAAAATCCAGACCTTTGGAAATCATCTGCGTTCCCAGTAATATATCCACTTCCTTATTTTTCATACGGTTATACATTGATTTATAGGTATCCCTTTTGCGAGCTGAATCCGAATCCATTCTTAAGATTTTTGCCTCTGGAAACAGGATTTTTAAGTTCTGTTCAATTTTTTGAGTTCCCGGAGCTCCATAGGCAAAAGAATAAGAGCCACAATAAGGACATTTACGCGGACTGGGAATTGTGTTTCCGCAATAGTGACATTGCATTTCTTCGCGGTCACGATGATAACTCATACTGATTTCACAATTCTTGCAAGTAATTAGTTTTCCGCATTTCAGGCATTGCATAAAAGATGAATAACCCCTGCGATTTTGAAAAAGGATAACCTGCTCTTTTCTTTGGAGGCGTTTATCTATTGCTTCCAAAAGAGGAGCGGAAATCAAACTTTGTTCATATTCATCTCTTAAATCAACAACTTGCACATCTGGCAGACAATAATCCAAAGGACGGCTTTCTATTTTTTGCAATTTATATTTTCCGTTTAGAGCATTATACCAGGATTCCAAAGCTGGTGTAGCACTACCTAAAATTACTTGTGCATTTTGTATTTGAGCTCTTACGATAGCTAAATCCCTGCCTTGATAACGAGGTGCGCTTTCCTGTTTGTAAGTTCCCTCATGTTCTTCATCTACAATAATTAAGCCCAAATCGGGTAAGGCAAAAATGGCACTGCGCGCTCCGATAACAATTCTTTTTCTCCGCTTTTTATTTTCTGCCACTGGATTAAACGGTCTTTTTCAGTCAGCTGACTATGCTGAATTGCCAGAATTTGTCCAAAATTACTCTGAAAACGATCAACCATTTGCGGAGTGAGAGCAATTTCCGGAATCAGGAAAATAACGGTTTTGTTTACGGATAGATAATGCCTGATAAGCTCAATATAGACCTCTGTTTTGCCACTTCCGGTAATGCCATACAGCAAGTTTACATTAAAACTGCCAAAACCCTCTGTAATATCTTTAATTGCTTCAACTTGGGCATGGTTGAGGGCAATTTGTTTTAAAGGCGAGGAATTTTCAAAAGAAATGGACTCGGGATCAAAACGGCGTGGTTCTATTTTAATAAACCCTTTTTTAACTAATGCCTTAATTGCACTGTAAGAGATTGTGGAACTTATATTGGACATTGGGAAAGAGGGCTCTTCCTCTTTTATTTTTTCCCATGCTTCTCTTTGTTTTAAAGGTAAAGTATCTTCCTCCAATGGAGGTTGCAATCGGATTATATAATTAACTGTGCGGGGTTTATCTTTATGATTTAATTTTCTCTCTATTTTCAGCAATCCCAGTTCTTCACCTTCCTCTATTCTTTTATAGAGGGGATATGAAGTCAGCTCTTTACGCAGTGTTTTAAGAACAGGATTTTCACTTTTATCTATTGCCTTTTTTAAAGGTATAAAAGGTTCCGGAACATTCTCTGAAAGCCAAATAACATTTGCATCCATTTCTGGCAGCAAACGCGCAGGCAACATCGCGAAAAGTGCCTTGCCAACTGAACAATGATAGTAATCAGCCATCCAATAACCCAATTTCATCAATTCCGGTGAAAGCACGGGAACTGTATCCAAAACCTCTATAACTGCCTTATATCTAATATCCTTATCCTCTTCGGGACGGGTTTTTGCTCCGCAAATTCCTGTCCATAAACGCCCGGAAAGATTTACTATTACTCTTGCTCCTTCCACAATTTCTGCGGATGAACAATAAATCAGTTCCTTGGGTATTTCCAAAGGCAAATGAATTACATAATAATGCATAAGACGAAACTTTTGTTTGGCTATAGCTTGTCAACCCCAAAAAAGGTCTGGAGGTTTTGGAGTAAAATCTAAAGATTGACAATAAAACAAAGTTCCAATAAATTGAAACAGTGAAGAGGATAATATGAGGAAAAAGGTTTTAACGGCATTTATGTTGGGTTTTATGCTTATTTCAACCTTAATGGGAGAAAATATATCTTCTCCTATTCTCTCCCAGACAAAATCCGATACCTTATATTTACAGGATTTTTCCCTGCTTTCCGAAGATGATTTCAGGGAGCTGGAAAATTTATTGAAAGAACAACAATTAAACCCTCAAGACCTGAATTTTGAGAAGGATTGGGACCTCTCTACCTGGGGTAAAAGCAAAAGTTTTTTACGCTCTTTGCAAGAGCCCTATTACGGTTTGGGTTTAATGCAGGAAATTAGAGAAGCAGCTAATAAAGCTAATACGGATGAGGGCTTTGCTTTTCTGGTTGATTTACTGTATAAAAATGCGACTGATGGTGCAGGTTCATTTCACCTCTATCTGAATTACAAGAACTTATATCAACAGGAATTCAATAAAAAAGTAAAACAGCCCAAAGATCTGTTCCGCTTTTACGAAAAAGCATTAAAAGATATTATTCCCGTTTTGGCGAATGCTTATTCGCATTATAACCTTGATTTATGGAACAAATATGTTTTCTATCTTTTCGTTGCCTTAAGGGAAAATGAGGATAGCGAAGCTTATAATGCCTATTTTAATAAGCATAATATACCTCTTTGGGAAGAAATAGAAGATCAGGAAATCAAGGAACTAATGGAGCTTTTTCAGGAAGCTGATGTTTTAAAAGCCGCTATGCAGTTTCTGGCTCTATGCGATGTAATAAAAAATGAAGCAGGTAAATTAAACTACACTAATAAAAAGCCCATAATTCAAGAATGCGAATTCGGAACTATGGTTATCGGAACGGAAAAAGATGATGTTTATAACGCTAAAATGTTCAAAAAGCCGCTTATTTTGCTTATTGAACCCGCAGGAAATGAAAAATATACAATGACTTTGGCAACGGGGGCTAAAAATTATGCTTATCTGCTGATTGATTATAAAGGAAATGACAGTTATGTGAACCCTGATATCGGAAGTTTGTTTTTTGCTCTTTCGGGCTTAGGAATTTCTTATGATTTGGAAGGAAATGATATTTACAGGACAGGTGATTTTTCTTTTGCGGGAATGATGGGAATTCAACTCCATCGTGATTTTCAAGGTACAGGATATTTATGAAAGCGGTTTTTTCAGTCAAGGTGCCGCTATACGCGGTCTTTCCATCCTTCAAGATATGGAAGGAAATGATATTTACAGCGCTGCCTGTATGGCTCAGGGTTTTGGTTCTATCCGTTCTGCAGGTGTTTTATTGGACTTTGATGGAGCCGATAATTATCTTTTAGGGGGAAAATACTATCATTCACCTTTGATGCCAAACGATTATCTTACTCTGGGGCAAGGTATGGGTTTTGGTTTGCGTCCCGATTTTGCCGGGGGCTTAGGTCTTCTTTTTGATAAAAATGGTAACGACCGTTACCTGGGAGGTGTTTATGCTCAGGGAGTTGGCTATTGGTATGCTTTGGGAATGTTGATTGATGAAGCTGGAAATGATGTTTACAATGCTGTATATTATCCTCAAGGGTCTGGAATTCATCTTGCTTCTGGTTTTCTTTTTGATGGCAGTGGAGATGATGCATATTACAGCAGACACGGTCCTGGTCAAGGTGCAGGTCACGATTGGGGTTTGGGAATTTTTATTGATGCTAAAGGGAATGATGCCTATTCCATTGAAGGAGGAAACGGTTTGGGTTTAAGTAATTCAGTGGGAATTTTTATAGATAAAGGCGGAAATGATCGTTATGAACGCAATAATCCTCAAAATTATGGTAATGCTGTCTATAGCAGAGCAACCGGTGGTATAGGTCTTTTTTTGGATAAAGATGGCAAAGATAGCTATCCGGATACTTTGATGGCTGATGGAACAACCTGGAAAAAAGGCACTTATGGCATAGGCAGAGATTTGGATTCCGGAAAGTTGATGTCCTCATCAACAACCGATTCTGAAACAAAAGAACCGGAAAAAATTCCAATGTTGCCTCCTCCTTCTCCCGATGAGCCCATAGCAGATATTTTTTCTGCTGCTGCCGAATGGGAAGTTGGCAACGCTATTAAAAGAGTGAAAAAAGCCCGGGAAATTATGCTTGCCAGAGCTGATGAAGCAATTGATTATGTGATAAAGAATAAGCTTGATACCAAGTCCGGATTGGAATATAGAGCTTTAGAGGTTCTGGTGAAAGAAAATGAGCAGTTTAAACAACTTCTTTTTGATTATACCGATGATATAGATAGTTTGAAAGCTAAAAATGCCCTGTCTCTAATTGCCGGAGTTGGAGATAGCACTTTA
>JAXGIH010000071.1:0-8801 GCA_040770845.1 Cloacimonas sp. (SeqCode) | reverse complement strand
GATTTTTGCAGATAAAGAACTTCCCGCTTTGCGCAAAATAGTACAATAGCGATGTCGCTTAAATTGAGCCCAGCAACTTTCGCTCATAGAAAGTTCAAAACTGAAATCAACTGTCTCAAAGGCACGGGGAACTTTATGCCAGGGTTTCAGGTCTTTAAAAACCTGATTCCAGAGTTGCTGTTTAATGATTCTGGGCAAATGGGCAACCGTTTCCTTTGTTTCATTCCAATTAAATTCTCCCTGCTGGTAGATAATGCTTGCTAAAATAGTGTCATCAGCATTAGTAGGAAGGTTAATAACCCTCACTTTATTTTCCAAATCCAGTTCTTTCACCCAAGGTAATTCCTGCTGCAGAAAACCAGTAAAACCAACCTTTTCCAAGTCCACTTTACCTGTGTAGTCATCATTATCTATATAACGAATTAAAGATGGCGCAATTGCCGAAACCTTTGTATATAATAATTCCTTCAGTTCAGCCGCTTCTTTTAAGGGACTTTTACTTAAACGCCTCAAGAGATTTTCCAGAGAACGGGCATTAATTGTCATTCCCATTTGGGTTTTTGTGGAAAGAGGCAAAATGTAACGCGCATCTTCTTTGGCAAGGCATTCCCTTTCCCTGGTTTTAAGTTCCGGTTTCTGTTTTTTATACAGTTCATTTAAGGCGTTAAAACTTAATTCATATTCGGCAAACAGTTCGTCCATCAGTTTCTTGTAGGGCTGTTTCAGTTTGGGGCGATTGGTGAATTCTTTAGGAATAACATAATCCTTGCCAAAAGTTACATAGCGTTGAGATTTTTCCGTGAAGGAAGCAATTCTACTGCGCTGAATCAATTCTGTTAACGCCCTGGAAATTCCGATTAGATCAATATTGAAAACCGAATGTTCTGCAACAGAGCTATGACCCATTTCAAAGATGATATTGGTATTGGTTTTTCTTGCCTTTTCCAGTTCTTGCATCGCTTCTTTTCTCAGGTCATCAATGCTTTTATTGCTTCTGCTGATACGGGCATAAGAGGCAGAAATCAATTCCGGAGTAGCCAAAGGACTATTCAGTTTATCAATAAGTTCTTTATCTATATTGAATCCGGCAATATTTACTTTCATTGTGTGTAATCCTTACTGTAAAATTGTCTTCACACTGGAAGCTCCGATTCTATTGGCACCTGCAGAAAGCATTGCCAGTGCTTGTTCTTTTGTTCTAATTCCCCCTGCTGCTTTCACTCCGATTTTAGGTCCTACAACTTTACGCATTAATGCGACATTTTCCTTAGTAGCACCTGCAGTTCCAAAACCGGTGGAGGTTTTCACAAAATCCGCTCCTGCTTTTTTTGCCAGCAAGCAACTGATAATTATTTGTTCTTCTGTAAGATAGCAGGTCTCCAGAATAACTTTCAGCAACGCCTTATGCTTCTTACATAATTTAACCACTTCTTGCATACATTGCAAATCGTTATCGTAATCACCACTTAAAAAAGCACTTAAGTTCTGAACCAAATCCACTTCTTCCGCTCCGATTTCCAAAACCGCTTTTGCCTCATTAACAATTGCTTTGGAACAAGATGCTCCCAAGGGAAAATTGATAACGGTGCAACTTTTAACCGGTTTTTCCAGAAGTCCTTTCGCTAAAGGGATAAAGTGTGAATTAACACAAACGGATGCAGTTTTGTATTGATTTGCCGTTTTACAGAGTTCTGTAATCTCTTCTTTTTTGGTTTCTGCCTTTAGAATCGTAGCATCTATCACGGAAGCCAAACCCTGATTGGGATCATAAATTTGATCGGGGAATTTTAAATGACAATGATAACAGTTCAGACAAATGATATGTCCACCGTTACATTGAGCGGGATGATTGTCGCCAAAAAGTTCTTTGGCAATTTGAGGAATATCTTTCATTTCTTTTCTCCCAGATTATTTTTTGTAAGTTGTCCGCAGGCACCAAAAATATCTGCTCCTCTGCTTTTGCGTAAAGTTATTGCCTGGGGCAATTTTTGCGCTCTCTGCATAAAGTCCTTAATTTCTGTTTCTGTAGGAGCTCTAAAGGGGGAATTCCTGCCTGGATTGTAAGGGATAAAATTTATTTTACAGGAAAGGTCGCCGGTGAATTTTCTTAAAGCAGCAAGGTCTTCACTATCCATATTAAAGTTCGGAATGAGTATATATTCAATAGTTATGCGAAAGGAAGTTTTTCTTAGGTAATATAATAATGCCTGTTTCAGCTGAATAAGGTTATATTGATTGTTTACAGGCATTAATTTCCGGCGTTTTGCCTCAACAGCAGAAATTAAAGAAAGGGCAAGTTTGGCTTTAATTCCGCTATCTGCAAGGGCTATAATACCGGGAACAACTCCACAGGTAGAAACCGTTATGCGTCTTGGACTGAAAGAAAAACCTGCATTGCTTTGCTGCAAAATTTGGAGTGCCATAAGAACATTTTTCAGGTTATCCATCGGTTCACCCATTCCCATTAAAACGAGATTTGTAAGCTTTGCCGTGCCGCTATTTTTTAGTTCTTTACTTGCTATAATTACCTGTCCTATAATTTCCTGTGTTTCCCAAATTCTAATCGTAAAACCCATTTTTCCCGTAGCAATGTGAAAAATTTGCAATTGCGGGCACAACCAACCTGAGAGAGGCAAAGTGTATTTTTCTTCTCTGTAGGAATTAAAACACTTTCAATTATTTCGCCATCCTCTAAAAGCAAACGATACTTTACAGCCCCGTCTTGGGACACCAGTTGTTTCTTCTATTTCAGGTAAAAAGAAGGAATAAATTGGTCTTTAAAAATGCCCTGGAATTCCTCGCGTGCAGATTAGTCATTTTTTCCGGCTCATTGAGATAAAACTTATATAACCAGGAAAGAACCTGCTTAATTCTGTATTCAGGTAATCGGGTTGCCTGCTGATAATGCTTTTTGCCAGGTCTTCCGGCATTAAAGAAAAAACGTTAGTTAGCATTCTTCCAGGATATGGAACACTAATAACCGGAAGACGGGAAAATTCATCTAAATCAATTTCTTGAATTATACCTTCCTCACTGGCAAGCATAACTTTTTTGGCTAAAACATTAAGACGGAAAACCATCATTTTCGTATTCTGATAGGTAACAAAGGTGCTAACTAAAGGAAACCTCTTTGGCTTCTTCAATAACATAAAAATCCTCTTCAAATTTAAACAGCAAAGCAAACGCCCGCATGTTCAGAAATTTTGGTTAAATTACCTGCCAGATTTTGGTCTTTAGCCATTTTGATGGTAACCTGGATTGAAGCGTTTTAAAAAACTGCCGCAACAATATTGTTTCCCAGTATTAATTCCAAAACCACCTAACCGACGTGCTTCATCTCTACCCGTTGTTTGATGAAGTTCAATGCGGGTTTTAAAAATATTAGCCAATTCTCGAACAAAGTTTCTAAAAATCACCTCAGCCATCGGCAGTGAAGAAAAAGGTTAATTTATGTCATCGTCAAACTGGTAAATTGTTTCAATCAGTTTCATTTCAAAAGGGTAATGATCCAGAACACCCAGAAAGGTCTTAAGCGGCTTTATCCTCTTCATAACTGAGGTAGAGATTTTTCATTTTTCCAGGTCTTCCGAATTTGCCTGGCGTCGGATACTTAATGTTTTTCCTGTTAAAACCTGATATCCAATTCTTCGCCATTGATGCCCAGATGAATTACCTGGTTTATATCGTCAATTCCTTTTCCAATTTTTACCATAATAATATCTTCGGGTTGAATATTCGCTCCTTGGTATTTTGGTAATAGCCAATTCGTCCCGTTCTAAATATCACTTCTATAAAGTCCGACATTATATCCTCATATTATATATATTTTTATACAGTTCTTTTTCAGTTGCGGTGAAGCTTAAATTACGCCGCTGTTTAACTATTTCTGCGGTTTCACAAAACTCAAACGGTATTTTTCTAATTTTTCATTTTTCTCCCCAGAAAAATCATAGAATAAAATCACGAATTAAATTCGGCCCAAAAGATTGCACCCAATGCCGATTACAGTTCCGGTATTAATACTGCAATTAATACCTGTTTTGCTGTGGTCTCCAATTACGCAACCTAAAAATTGATTTCCGGAGTCAATTTTAGCTTTATGGGTATAGGAATAATAAGCTACGGTCTTGTAAGTATTTTTCAGGTCACTATTATTGGTATCGGCACCGATATTTACCCATTCACCGATATAGGAATGCCCCAAAAAACCGTCATGTTGCTTATTACTATAACCCTGAAAAATTGTTCCTTCAACCTCTCCACCCACTTTACAAACGGGTCCGATGGAAGTGCCTCCGTAAATTTTAGCACCAATCTTAACGAGAGATTTTTTACCTAAATAAACAGGACCGCAAAGAACAGCATTAGCCATTATATATGCTCCCGTATCAATTACAATAGGTCCTTCCGAAGCATCCAAAATTACACCCGGTGAAAATTCCGCTCCTTCGCCCACCCAAACATTGTAAGGATGCAAAACAGTAACTCCCGGCTCGGTTTCAAAGTAATTTTCTCCATCATAAAAATGGAGATGATAATCTCGCATAAGCATTCTGGAATTATCTTGAATGATATCTGCAAGGCAGTTGTAGAGTTTAATGTTGCAGAGTTTTTTCTTCAGTTTAGCTACATCAGGAAAAATAGAAGTATCCTTCACCTTTATAGCTACAATGTTCTGTCCCGTATATAAACAGGAACCGAAATCAAGTTTTTGTATTTGTTCCACAGCATCAGCAGTAATAATAATCCGGGAATTCAAATAAAGTTTTTCTCCTCTTACAGCAGAATTGATTATCCAATCGGGATGCCTTTCTTGATATAACGGAACAAGAGATTCATCTATAAGCACACAGGTCTCTTCCGAATCGGAAAAAATACTCTCTAAACGCTGACGCAATTTAGTTATTCCACAACGCAGGTCTCCAATACTTCTGTTTAAAGTTAAAGGATAAAAATTGGATAGTGCATCATCATCAAAGATTACGGTTTGCATTGTTATTCCTTTTATTGTTGGGTCTTTTGCCGTGCCACACAAAAATATTGAACTGACCCAGTATCATTGTAAACACCAGAAAAAAACTCTGAATAATTAGCCATACAGGATAAAACTTCATTATTTCTTTCGTAATTCCAAAACGCGAACGGGAAAAATTGAAAATGATGTTTTCTATAATAATGCGGTAAGCCAAAATAAACAAAGCTAATTTATAATTAAAAAACAGCATTATCAACCCGCCCCAATATAAACAGGCAAGCGAAAACAGAATAAAATAGAACTCCGGATTGAACTTCAGCTGGTATTTCATATTGGAAGTCCAACGACTGCGTTTATTGATTAGTTGTTTCCAGGATTGAATCGGCTGGTATAAACAAAACTGGAAGGTGAGAAATTGAAAATAATTTTATAACCCTTATTACGCATTAACTGCAGTAAATTTACATCATCCCCGGAAAGCAAATGTTTTATTTTACTAAAGCCCCTACATCATAAAAAGCAGAACGTCTGTAAGCTAAATTTTGTCCTACACATGCCCAACTTTTACCAATTGTATAACAACCCGCTAAAGCTATATAGGATAAAGCATAATCCAAATGTTCATATTTTTGCACGAGAGATACCTTCTTCCAATCGGGAAGCAAAGTTCTGGAATAACCTGCAACCATAGAAACATCATCTGTAAATAGAGAAACCATAGAAGAAATCCAAGTAGTCGGAACAATACAATCTGCATCAGTTGAAAGAATAATTTCTCCCTGGGCAGTATAAACAGCATCTTCCAGAGCTTTCTTTTGGGGAAAGGACATTTTCCCGTCCCGTAATTTTCAAATAATGTAAATTTAGACCTGCTTCAATATACTTGTTTGCTACCTCCAGGGTTTCATCTTCAGAATCATCATCGGCTAATATAACCTCAAAAAGCTCTGAGGGATAATCCTGATTGAGCAAACACAGCAATAAATCCTGTAAGTTCTTAGCTTCATTACGGGCAGCAATAACCACACTCACTGTCCTTTTTTTAAAACTGAAAACGGGTTTATAGTGCTTAAAACCATACACGAAACGGATACATAAAACAAGATAGGTTATGCAACCCGTTGAAACAAGAACACAGAGAATATAAAAAAGAATGTTATACACTCTTAACTTTCCTTCTTATTAGGGATTTCCCCAACGGGTGGGATAATAATTATAGCTTAAAGTATCGGAACGGGCAGGCGGAATATTATCCTCAATAAAGTATTCTTCAATGCCATATTCCGAAACAAAACCGGTTTTAGGATTGATAGTTCTCTTCACAATTTTATCCGGAACTACAAAACTATAGCGGGGATCATCACTTTTAGGCAGGCGTCCCTTATTTTCGTTACTAATTGCCTTAGTCATAATTTGACCCCAAATAGGAGCACAACTTGCACTGGCAGAAATGGCAGCATTGTTATCAAAGCCGTTCCAAATGCCTAAAGTATATTTACGGTTAAAGCCAATAAACCAAGCATCACGATGATCACTGGAAGTTCCTGTTTTTCCTGCTGCTTGCCAATAATAATTGTTTCTGGCAGCAGCTCCCGTTCCGGAAGTGACTACTGATTGCAGCAAAGAGGTCATTATAAAAGCAACTTGGGGAGTGGTAACATCATATTTTGCAGTACTACTGCGTTCCAGAACTTTTCCATTTACATCTTCCACTTTGGTAATAAACACGGGTTTTGTGCGGAAACCGTTATTGGGAAAAGTTGTGAAAGCGGAAATCAGATTGATAGGGGTAACTTCATAAGCGCCAAGAGCAGCTGAATAATCCTCTGCTTTGGCATCAATTCCAAAACGCCGAAAAGCATCATTAACAACATCCAGTCCGAGTCATAACGGTTTTAACAGCCCACACATTGTAAGAATAAGTGATGGCAGTTCGCATTCTTGTAGGTCCGTAATATTTACGGCTGAAATTTTGAGGAGTCCAATCCTTTCCATTGCCCCCTGTTAAAGTTATAGGTGCATCGTTAATAACTGTAGCGGGAGTATATCCCTTTTCAATTGCTGCCGTATAATAAGTTGGTTTAATAGCACTTCCGGGTTGTCTTTTTGCCTGAGTAATGCGGTTAAATTTACTGTGAGTGAAATTTCTGCCACCAAGCATCGCCAAAACCTGTCCGGTACTATTTTCCATTAATAGGATACCACCTTGCAGATAACGGGTATTGATATCCACACTGTTTTTAGGAACACTGTCATAACGCATAGAGGCAGGATAACCTTTTTCAACATTGGAAAGATAACGATTCAAAACAGAATCGGCATAAACGGAAAGGTCGACATCCATTGGAGTGTAAATCTTTAATCCGCCTTCAAAAAGTTTTTCCGTGCCATATTTGTGTTCCAGATACAAACGAATATGTTCAATGTAATAATCAGTTGAATATTGTTGCAGAGAACTGCGGTCACCTGTTATTTTAGAAGCGACTGCCTCATTATATTCTTCCTGGGTTATTTTTTTTGCCTTCAGCATCTTTCCTAAAATCATATTCCGTCTTTCAATCAGACGGTCGGGGTGTTTCGCGGGGTTATAATAATTGGGACGTTGAATCATTCCCGCTAATGCGGCTGATTCTGCCAAGGTTAAGTCGCGTGCATGTTTACCGAAATAGTATAAAGAAGCTGTTTCCACACCGTGAATTTGTCCGCCCCAAAAGATTTTATTGAAATAAATCTCCAGGATTTCATCCTTGGTAAATTCCCGTTCAATTCTTAGTGCTAAAATAATTTCCTTCAGTTTGCGTGAAAGGCGTTTATCTAAAGTAAGAAACATATTGCGTGCCATTTGTTGTGTGATAGTGCTTGCACCTTGCGAAAAATCCAAACGCGCTATATCTACAGCCAAAGCACGGATATTACCTAAAATATCAATTCCAAAATGATGATAGAAATGTTTGTCTTCCGTAATTATTAGAGCATCTATCAGATATTGGGGAAGTTCTTTTAGGGAAACCAGCTTGCGTTTTTCAAAAGCAAAAAGATAAACCATTTTACCATTGCGGTCATAAACCTCAGAACCGGAACGGAGAGTATAATTTCTCAGTTCACTCGTGGGAGGCAAACTATCATGGTAAAACCATAAAGCGCCTGTAAAAATACCTGTAATCAGACAAAAGGCAAACCACAGATATTTCAGGACACTATATAATTTCTCTTTAGTGCTGGTTTTCATTTTTCTGTTATTTTAGCTGTTTCGCTTTTCCTATCTATATATAAGGTTAAGTAGGCAATTATGCTACCGCTAATCAAGGCAATTGAGAGCAGGATTGGTGTCAATACAAAAACTTTATCACTGTGAATTAAAATGGCACGAACCATAGCTAACTGTGTAAGATTATGGGCAATAGCTCCACAAATACTGATGCCGTAAATCCCAAGTCCCAAATGCAGACAACGCACTAAAAACATAACAATAATGGCAGAAATACCTGCAGTTAAGGATAACAAAGTAGAAGGACTGAGCAAAGTGAGGGTAACAATTCCACTTAATATGGTTTTACTGATGTTAACTATAAATGCTTCTCCAATTCTATTGTGACAGATAAGATAGAGAATAACGATATTGGAAAAACCGACTCGCAGAAAAGGAAGAGGCAACATTCGCATTATAAGGTCTTCCACAATATGAATAGAAGCTGCTAAAGCGGTGTAAAAAGCCAGTTGAGTGAGTTTTGATTTATTGTGGATATTCATTGTAAATATTCTTGCACGAGGGGATTAGGTGATTGGTATAAGTCACTTGTTTTTCCGTTGAAAATAACCCTGCCTT
>JAXGIH010000070.1:0-9231 GCA_040770845.1 Cloacimonas sp. (SeqCode) | reverse complement strand
TAAGAGGTTGGCTTTTACGTCTTTTTGCTCCGGCCAAATATAGACAATTCTGTAGTTATAGGCAGCGGTTGGAGGAGTTTTTAAATCCTTTACCGATAAAGTACCGTTTTTTGGTTAACCCATGTTTGATATTACCTCAAGTTTTACCCAAACTACAGGATCTTTTAAAGCAGTACAGCATAGCTGTTTCCGAGCTATCCGAGTTAAATAATACCCTGCGAGAAGCTATAGCAAGTAACGAGGGACTGTATACCGAAGATTTGGAGGAACTAAGAGCCAGACTAGACAAGCTTACCCAGGAATTGAAAGAATATAAGTCCAAATTGGTAGTGTTGGGTAAGGGAGATTTTGAAGAAGGAAAAGAGAAATTAACTGAACAAAGAAATTTGCGACGTGAGATCAATTTATTGCGGACACAAGTTCCTGGGAATACCGATACCCTGCTCAACTACTTGCCCATAATAGGCAAGTATGCGGACGCAAAAAAACTGGAGCGCAGACTTATTAGAACTAGAAAAAGGATAAAAGAGGCTAGAGAGCATTTAAAAATATTTAAAAATCCTTTGTATACGCTGAATGAGTCTACCCGCGTCTTTATTCTCCAAGGAAAGGAAAAAGCGATTGAGTTTATTTATGAGTCGCTTGTGTTAATTGACGGGTTTCAAAAAAGTAAAACTGAAAGGAAAAGCCTGATACCGAATAGGATTAAAAAGGCAATGCAGCATTGGTGGGAGCAAAAAGGAAAAGGTCTTCTTGAAATGGCTTTGGAAGAGAAAGCAAGGGAAAGAGAGGTGAAGTAAATAGCGGCCTCATTATTCGCAAACCTGTGATCAAGTTTGATTCAATCAACAAGGAGGTTAAAGTAATTTTACCCCGACAGCCAGTAGGGAAAAAGCGGATGCCTGGTTTTATGTACTCGGTGAATCTGAGCATAACCAGAAAATGATTCTCCCGTTAGTGGTAGAAAAAGATGTTTATTGGTCTGAAGCTACAGAATTAGTATTAGAACACCCAGAACCGATCTTTCATTTACTATTTCAATGTGATAACGTGATTCGTCCTTGGCAGATAAATGGTATTGGCAGGGATGATTTTTGCATGCTTTTTGACAAGCAAGGAGAATTAGTAATCGATGGCCAGTTACCTGTAGATGGTGTGTATATTATTACTCCGGTCGGCAGTAGTGTAGATCCTGTTGAGGTTGTCAGAGAACAGTTGTCCGATTATTGGTCAGATTACGAGTATAGATATATTGACTTAGAAAATGTTGATGTGGTAGTAGTCAAAACCGGGGAAGATATTTCAATATACAAGCGCTTAGCCCAGCTGCAACCCATGTTATTATCTCAAAATGCGCTGCATGGAATTACTGCTGGATATTCCATGATCTATCAGGAACAGTTACCAAACCTGTTGTTTTCCATAAACCATCCAGAAGAAATGCAATTTTACGGATTAAGGATAGATGTCCCAGGTCAAGAAACAATATTTAAGCCGCTAAATGAACTCAAGACAATTGTTGACAAGGATAATGTGGTATATGTGTCCTTAACTGGTTTGGTCGAAAAGAAATACGGGTTATATAAAGTAACCCTGGAAAAACGCGGAAACATTCTCTGGTCAGAGCGGTGTGCAGTTATTCCAGATCTGAATTTATCTTTGACCAACAAGCTTACAAACTCCAAGATAATTTTAAGGAGATGGGAAAGCTAAAGTTTTGCTCCATATATAAATGTGAGTTTATACCTGATAGTATGGCAAGTGCTTTATTGCGGATGATTTCCCCAAACATTGTCGAGTTTGATACAAGACAAAATGATATTCAAGGCAGCCTAGTTTTCCATTTTGAACAAAAATTTACTATAGACGTAAACATACAGATTCCAGTGATACGTTGGCGGCATTTAAATGCAAACTGGAAAGCTGAAACAGAAGAAATTTGGCATGAAGATTTAGGAGATATTGAGGTCAAGATTCCAATAGTTGTTAAAAAACCAATTAATTTATCTGTTGGCGGAGGCAAGCAGGTCATAAGCAGTCTGGTCCGACAGGGAATAGCGATATTTAATTTACGTCGATTTAGCGATACTCTGTTTGAGAGTGATAAGTCATTGCAGGAAATAATTTTGTCCTGTTCAAAAACAGAAATCCACTCGTTTGTTATTATGCGGGTACGGACACGCTGGCAGGTTAAAAAAATAAACTTAATCCAACGCCTACAAGACGATAATCGGCATCTCTTATTGGAGTGGCAGGATTTAGGAAGGGCTATAAATAGAGTCGTCCGTTTTTGGCCTCTAAATATACCGGATATTAATCCCATTGAGCAAGCCATACCTGACGACGTTAATAGAATAAATATAACAGTACCAGTAAATTTAATGCCACCTGGCCGTTACAGACTACAATCTAGCCATTGTCGATCCCTGGAGTAACGATATTGCGTCAATTCCTGAACAAGCTACTGAAAACTGCAAAGATATAGATATTGGAACAAAAGAAGAACAATTAAAGACTTATTTAGGTAAACGATTAGAAATTGTTGCTTTCTACCATAAAGATCAAGAAATCAAACCTGAAATAAATTACTGGCTGGAAGTCACCGAACTTAACCCAACGTTTGAAGAAGAGATTCGCTTAATGGGTAATGTTTTTTCTTACGCTATGGATGGTTCAATTGATAAAAATGCCTTTCAACCCAGTAAGTTTTTATATCAGTGATAATAAAATGCCCTTCCTGATCGATAAAGATGGGGATGGGGTTACTTATTGCCGTAAATGCAAGGTAATGTTTTGGGAGGTAGCCACATGGAGTGTCGTGATGCAGTAATTTTGCCGGATATTATTCTTGTAAAGGTGAGGGTAAATAATGAGTTTAGATCCATTAAAGGCAACCAAAGCCATTGAAGAAAAATACTTGGATTATCTATGAAACAACATTTTGCCTTAAACGACAACGAGCTTCACCGAAGAGCTTGTTGTCGAATTAAAAAAGCCAGGACGGTTTTCTAAAGGTCCAATTCTTGAAGCAACACCACCTTTTGAAACAGGAAACTCATTGATGAAATTGATAAAAGAAGGTTTACTTTCTAACGAATTCACCAAGCTGCAGGTAAACGAACTACCTTTGGAGCGGGATTTGTATATTCATCAGGAAGTAGCAATTCGTAAGCTTGTTCAAGACAGAAGAAATATAATTGTGGCAACAGGCACCGGTTCAGGTAAAACCGAAACCTTTTTGCTTCCGATCTTGAATTATCTGTTTCGACAGAAAGAAAAAGAACAGTTAAGCCCCGGGGTCCGTGCCTTACTTTTATACCCAATGAATGCCCTAGCCTAATGACCAATTAAAGAGATTGCGTAAGTTGTTAAGGAATTATCCAGCCATCACCTTCGGCAGCTATACAGGGGAAACAGAGCAACACGAAAGTCAGGCGATACAGAAATTTAAAAAGGTAAATCCCGGGGAAAAGCTATTACCCAATGAATTATTATCCCGGGAAAAGATGCAACAGTCGCCACCGCACATTTTATTAAGCAACTATGCCATGTTGGAGTACTTATTGCTGAGGCCAGAAGATAATGTCTTTTTTGATGGTGTATTTGCCCAGGAGTGGCGGTTTTTTGTAGTAGACGAGGCCCATACTTATTCCGGTGCAAAAGGCATTGAAATGGCTATGCTGCTTAGGCGACTCAAAGATAGGGTCGTAAAAAGCAAGCCTATGGCTGTGCAGTGTATTGGAACTAGTGCCACCCTTGGGGGCGACAAAAAGGACTTTGGCCGCGTAGCCCAGTTCGGATCGGGCTTGTTTGGTGAACCATTTGAGTGGCACGAACAGGATCCAAGCCGGCAAGATATAATTGCCGGCAGCAAAAAAAATCTTGCTGTTGCTGACAGCAGCTGGGGCGAACCTAAAGCAGATCTTTACATTAAATGGGAAACGTTGATTCAGAAAAGCGATGTTAAAATTTTTGATTTAATTCGTTCTAGTCAGGAATCAGGCATTCCCACCAATATTATACAGTTTGCCGAGAAAGAGAGCTCAGGACATTGGTCTCGGTTCATATACCATGTTTTAGCAGGGGATAAAAGAGTATTGACCTTACAAAATATGTTAGAACAAAAACCCTGTTATCTTAAGGATGTTGCAAGACAGTTGTTTAAAGAAAATAGCGAAGACCATTTAGTTGCCCTTGTTTACTTGGCCAATAAAGCCAGGTTGGCTGAACACGACCAACCTCTGCTGCCAGCGAGATATCATCTGTTTATCCGTGCCATCGAAGGCGGATACTGTACATTGCTACCTAAAAAACAGCTATTTTTGGAACGGAGAGAGAAGATTGAAGTTGATGGCAAGACCTATGCGGTTTTTGAAACTGCAGTTTGCAGGCAGTGCAGCTCTCTGTACTTGGTTGGGGAATTAAACGAGAAGAATATACTTAAACAACCGGGTAATCGTTTTTATGAAGATCCCAATAAGCTGGAATATTACTTGGTATTAGAGAACCGTGAGCCCTTGCCTGATAATGAAGATGAACTTGTTGCTGGTCTTACGGAGTATCCAGCAGGAGAGAGGTATAGGTTGTGTGCATGCTGTGGAGCAAACAATCCTGATAGTTATGTAGACTTGCCCTGTAGCTGCGGGGAACAATATTTGGTTCCAGTAGTATTAGTTAGATCCAAAGACGGAAATGTTCATAAGTGCCCTGCTTGTGGTAGTGTTATTTCCATCGGGTCTATAGTCAGGCGACTTGTTCTAGGCGCGGAGGCTGTAACCAGTGTTTTGGGTACTGCCATTTACCAACAGATACCCGAAGGGAACAGAAGATTCGGAAGACATCGAAGCAGCTGATGATGATTGGTCTTCTCTTGGAATAAACCAGACGTCCAAAAACAAACGAAGACTGTTAATCTTTTCTGATAGCCGTGATGCGCTTACTTTGCCACATACTTTGAGAATTCATATAATCCAGATTTTGCAGCGTCGGTTGAGTTGTCAATACCTTTAGAAATATCAAGAAAAAGTAATTACAAACCAATGGCGTTTACGTGATTTGGCCGAATATGTAAAGCGATTACCCCCTTTTATAGATTTGGCCTTTATCCCCCCCAAAAAAAAAAAAAATTAAACTGAGTGGCCAAGAGTTAGAAAACGAGGCCTGGAAATGGGTGTTATTCGAATTCATGGCTATTGATAAGGCTATTGGTCTTGAAGGACAAGGATTAGCATTTCGTGCCAGTTTTGCCTCTCGGATGGAGACCACCCAAAGCTCTTTGTAATCCCCCTTGGAATTTTACTGAACAAGAAGTAGTGTCCTTAATGAAACGTATTGTTGGATACGATCAGGCACAAAAGAACAATACTGTATCCGGACACTGTAGACCCAAAAGATCCTTTTTTTCACACTGAAATAGAGAATATTACTTCACTAAATCTGCACCAGTCCAAGGTAGGATACTAAGCTGGTTGCCAGTTAAAGAGAAGGGTGTTAATACCCGTTTAGATTATCTTTTGAGAATGCCTTCAGGAAACGGAGATATTGTATCGCAAAATAAAGCTTTGTGTTTATTGGAGGGTATTTGGGACGTATTGATATCTGGCAAGGACAATAGAGCCGCTTGGAAAGAGCACTTTTATTCTTTCTCCGATGGTAAAAACGGAGTGGTATTTGGTTTGAGGCCTGATTACTGGGAACTGCGTCCAGCAATAATTGATAAACAAGTGAAATGGTATCGGTGCACAAAATGTAAGCGCTTAACACTCCATAACATTCGGAATGTCTGCCCCACATTTTGCTGTGAGGGCAAATTAATTGAATGTAATCCAACTAAAGATTTATCCCGTAATCACTACCGCAAGCTGTATACAAATACTTTACCCCTAACTATGACAGCCCATGAACATACCGCTCAGCTTACCACTGATAAAGCAGCTGAAATACAAAAGTTGTTTACCGAAGGGGAAGTCAATATTTTGAGCTGTTCAACAACCTTTGAGTTAGGTGTAGATGTTGGCGAACTTGAGATTGTATTCATGCGTAATGTTCCGCCAACGGCTGCTAATTATATTCAGAGAGCTGGACGGGCTGGCAGGAGAACAAGCTCAACAGCATTTGTGCTTACTTTTGCACAACGCCGCTCCCATGACTTTACTCACTACCTAGATCCCCTGCAGATTATTAAAGGTGAAATAAAGCCACCTTATATTGAGATTACCAATGATAAAATCATCAGGCGGCATATGTACGCTGTAGCTCTTTCTATGTTCTGGGCAGAATACCCCCGGTATTTTGGCTTTGTAAATTCATTTTTCCTCTAACTGGTATGATCACAATCTAGGAAGTTTTACGAAGTTATTTAGAAAAGAAGCCGTCGAACTTTGCAGAATAGCTTAAAACGGATTGTTTCTAAAGAGATGGGTCAAATTGGAGCAAGATTGAAAGGTATCTGGTCTATTGGATGAACATGACGGAGTCTTAACAAAAGGAGAACTGAAGTTATTAAATGATATTAAAGGAGTTAAAAACAAGTAGAAGAAGATTACAGAATAGTGATTACACAAATGCTCAGTTAATTCAGAGAATGATCAAGACCATGGAGGAACGTTATATCCTAAGTTTGTCCCAGCGGAATGTAATACCCAAATATGGATTTCGTCGATGTAGTGGGAGCTGGCAGATTAATCATCACGGTGAAGGCCAAAGGATTGAGCGGGGATCGTGATTTAAAAATTGCACTATCTGAATATGCCTCCTGCGCAGGCCAGGTTGTTGCTGGTAGCAAACTGTGGATTGTTTTCAATATATTAAAAAGCTTCCTGATCGGGAGCCATTGAGGTATAACTATTCAATATGCAACTATTGTGGTTTGTATCAAAGCGAACTTGCCGATAAAGGAGCGGATCTAGGCCTCTGTAGGTGCGGTGGAAAGGTTGGACGTAACAAGGGAGTGTTTATTACACCCGAGTTTGGTTTTATTGCCGGTAAGCCAGAAAAACCAAAAATGTCTAGACCTGAAAAAACTTACTCTACAAGAAAATACTTTGCCCGCGAAGGACATCTCGAAAAAGAACTTACTCTACCTCTAAGTATAACCGTAAAGCTTCAGGCAGGTGGTGATGGAAAGCTGGCTGTTATCAACAGCGCAGGAGTAAGGGGTTTTAAAGTTTGCCAATCATGCGGGTATGCAGAGATCTTCGACGGCAACCCTCTACCTAAACATAAAACTTCTTGGGGCAAACCTTGTCAAGGCCGATTTAACCGGTATTCATTAGGATATGAATTCAATACGGATATTCTTCAAATTTGGTTTCCAGAATTCAATGACACAAGGAAAGGTTTTTGGGAATCGTTATTATACGGACTATTGGAAGGTTCATGCACGGCGTTGGACATAGACCGTCAGGATATTGACGGAACTCTTTACCCTTATGCTGGTGACCCATTTAGTCCAGCTCTAATTCTGTTTGATGATGTTCCTGGCGGTGCCGGTCATGTTAAGAGGATTGCAGAACAGGATAATTTCATGATGGCTCTCTATAAAGCGCTGGAGATTGTATCTAAATGCGAGTGCGGCGGTGAGTTAGAGGATACCAGCTGTTATCACTGTTTGCGGAGTTATACCAATCAATATTGTCATGATCAATTAAAGAGAGGATACGTAAAGCAGTTTTTACAGCAATTGCTAGCTAAATAACTTAAGATAATTTGTTAAGGGACTAACAAGAATTTTTAAATTGAGCAGGGAATCCTATCGATGGAAAGAAGAGATCAAGAATTGTAAATCCGACGTATAACTTCATTATTTCAAAGAAGAAAGGTGGATGAGAGAGCTGCCACCCAAATAAAATAATGAAGAGGTTTAAAAAAATCAAAATAGGGGAGTAATAGTTCTAAAATTCAAGAATCAAGACTCATCTCTAGATTACTATTGAAGTTTAAAAATAAAATATTTTAATTTTTGTTTATTTACAATTCGAGGAGGGAGGTGTTAAGCAGATTTTAAAAAGAATAAAGGTAGCTAAAGGAGTTTCGTTAAATTTAATAAAATCTAAATCAGCTCTCTTTCGGAGGTAGTGGGGTTCAAACAATAAATGTTGACCAAGGGGAACCTATTCTACCATGAGTATTCCAGGAACAGGAATTTCATTTCGAAACAAAATAGATAGAAAAGTGGTAGAATGGGAAAACATTATGAATCATTAGAGCTGGAAAAAGAAGTTTAGAAATGTTATATATTCAATTGAATCGATGAATTAGATCACCAGTTTTCAAAGATAGCAACGAAAACATTTAACTGATCCAGCAATTATTAATCTAATAAAAAGAACCAATGTATATAAAGAAGGATTAAATAGAATTAGTGCATCTCGTTGTGAATCAATCAATAACGAAAGTGAAATATTAAGAAATATTCATAAGAAAATATCAAATTTAATTAATGAAGTAGAGTGGTTGGATAGGTTAAAAGATCTTCCTTGCAAATATACCCCAATGACATTTAATGATCCTATGCCAACCATGGAAGAATGTATAAACGAGGCCGAAGAGCTAGCACAATCTCAGATAAAAAAAGGTTTATTTGGTATAAGTAGGAAAAAAGCTTCTATATTCATCGAAAAAAATGCTCCCCTCCTATATGAGGAGAAGATAAAAACCTGGCATGAAAGAAAAGCTATAATTGAAAATCTTAATCATAAAAACAAAATAGACCATGAAACCTACCTTACTATCACCAAGAAGATTCTCAAGGGAGACAGTGACTATATCCTCGATACGATTAGAAAGATAATCGAAGAAACATCACTTTCTATAGAATTTAATATTGATTTTCGAATACTCACAGGATGGAAGACTTTTCGTGAATCTTGATTTGCCAGAAATTGAAAACTTTCCTATGAAGAAAGCTAACCTATTATCGAGTGGAAAAGTATCCATCAAAGAAAAGACGGAAAAAGAATTAAAAGATGATTATGCAACATCTGTTTGTGGGTTGGTTTTCTATTTTGCTGGAATATTTTTTAATATCAGCCCAACTATAAAAGAAATCATAATCTCCGGTTATACACAACGTATCTCTTTGAAAACCGGAAATATTGAGGATGTATATATTTTATCCGTTATTTTCAATCGAGAATTATTTGGAAAGATTAATTATCAAAATATCAACCCAATTCTTGCCTTAGAGAACTTTGAACACCGTATAAATATAACCTCTCGTTTTGAAATGAA
>JAXGIH010000069.1:0-9869 GCA_040770845.1 Cloacimonas sp. (SeqCode) | reverse complement strand
TAAACTTACCTACGCAGGTAATTTGGAAAG
This sequence comes from Cloacimonas sp. (SeqCode), assembly GCA_040770845.1. GTDB lineage: Bacteria > Cloacimonadota > Cloacimonadia > Cloacimonadales > Cloacimonadaceae > Cloacimonas. Next base: position 9,839 of record JAXGIH010000069.1, on the reverse strand, counting down.
TTTGCAGGATTTGGAAGCCAAGTATGGAAATTCGCGTTATTTCTTTGAGCAGGCAGATATCTGCGATGCCCCCAAAATGAAAGAAATTATGCATCAGTTTCAACCGGATACAATTGTCCATTTTGCTGCCGAATCCCATGTGGCTAGAAGTATTGACGGTCCTATGGAATTTGTCCAAACCAATTTAGTAGGAACGGCAACTTTGCTGAATTCCGCTCTGGAATACTATCGCACTTTGGATGAAGAAGCAAAAAAGCGCTGTCGCTTTCATAATGTATCTACGGATGAGGTTTTTGGTTCTTTAGGGGAAAACGGAATGTTTACAGAGGAAACACCTTACGATCCTTCTTCACCCTATTCTGCATCAAAAGCTGGTTCAGACCATTTAGTGCGTGCTTGGCAAAGAACTTTCGGACTGCCAATCACCATCTCCAATTGCTCTAATAACTATGGACCTTATCAATTTCCTGAAAAGCTGATTCCTTTAATGATTTTGAACTGCCTCGCTCATCAGCCACTGCCTGTTTACGGAAAAGGAATTAATGTGCGGGACTGGCTTTTTGTTACAGACCATTGTGAAGCCATCAACATTATTATTCGGAAAGGAAAAGTAGGCGAGACATATAATATTGGCGGCCATAATGAAATGAAGAATATTGATATTGTTACAACTGCTCACAAGATTTTGGATGAAATGGAGCCCTCAAAGAAACTAAAAAGCTATACGGAACTGATAACTTTTGTGCAAGATAGACCAGGTCTGATTTACGCTATGCCGGTGATGCTGCACAAAATTGAAAAAAGAACTTGGTTGGAAACCTGCCAAACATTTACACAGGAATCAGAAAAACCGGTTATGGTATCTGGAAAACAAACAGTGGTGGCAAAATATTCAAAATAATAAATACCGTCAGGAACATAGGAATTGGGTAAAACAGGATGAAAGAACTCCCTTTCGTTTCCTATAAGTTGACCGGGAGATAAACCTTCCGGAAAATCAGCAGAGCCATATATTGGCAACCCAGATTTTGCTGTTTTTACTTTCTACTTGGTGTTCTCAATGATTTCGGTGGTTTCGGTCAAAAATCCATAGAATAAATAGTTGCTATATACCGAAATTTTGGCTATTATATATTTAGTAAGGAATGTATAAAAGGAAGTCCCAATGAAAAACGATGTAGTAAGCTACTTTCTTGAGCTCGTCTCTATTGATAGCGAATCTGGTAACGAAAGAGCCATTGTGGATAAGCTAAAAAAGGATTTGGAAGAACTTGGAGCTATTGTAGAAGAAGATGACTGCGCTTCAAAAATTGAGGGCAACGCGGGTAATCTCTATGCCTATTTTCCCGGAACTATCAATAAAAAGCCAATCCTTCTTTGTGCTCATTGTGATACTGTAGTTCCCGGTAAAGGCATTCAGCCAACTATAGAAAACGGTCGTATTTTTACTGATGGCACAACTATTTTAGGCGGAGATGATAAATCCGGCATTGCGGAAATCCTTATGGCTATTAAACAAATTAAGGAAAAGGGCATTAAGCATCCTCCTATTGAGGTTTTGATAACTGTCTCCGAAGAAATAGGGCTTTTGGGCGCCAGGAATTTTGATATTTCCAAGCTGCAAGCCGGTTTTGGTTATGCATTGGATACTCATCAGGTTGGGGAAGTGGTTATTGGAGCACCTTCTCAAATTTCTTTTCAGATTAACTTTTATGGCAAGGAAGCGCATGCGGGTGTGGAACCCGAGAAAGGATTAAATGCTATCTGTCTTGCCGCAGAGGCAATTACGGCTATGCCCAATGGCAGGATTGATTTTGAGACCACTTGCAATACAGGTATCATTCAGGGTGGTTCAGCTACCAATATTGTCCCTAAAGAAGTTTTAGTTAAAGGTGAAGCTCGCAGTCATAATAGGGGCAAACTGCAAAAGGTCTGTGAGGAGATTGAACAGGCAGTTATTTCTACTGTCCATAAATTTAATGCGAATGGAGCCAAAGCATCCTTTCATTTTGAACTGAAAGAGGAATACGAGGCATTTTTTATTGATCGTAATGCTCCGGTAGTAACCCTTGCAGAAAAGGCATTGCAGAATTTACATCTTCCGGCAGACATCAAAGTTGGAGGTGGTGGAAGTGATGCTAATATTTTTAATGCCAACGGCTTGCCAATGATTATTGTCGGCACCGGAATGAATAATGTGCATACTACGGAAGAAGATATTCTGGTGGATGAACTCTATAGAGGAACTGCTTTTGTAGAAGAACTCATCCATCTTTATGCGGAGGAATAAATGGCTGTTAAAATCTGTTTGTTAGGTTATGGCAAAATGGGAAAAATGATTGCCGAATTGGCTTCTGATTTTGATTGCACCGTTGTTTCTAAGATAGACCCTAACCAAAAGGATTGCTACCAGGAAATAAGTAAGCAGTCCCTGCAAGATGCAGATGTTTGCATTGATTTCAGCCATCCTTCTGTAGTTCTGGAGAATATTCACAAAGTTCTTGCTCTCAAGAAAAATATGGTAGTTGGCACAACCGGCTGGTTTGAACACCTAAAAGAAATACAACAGCAGGTTCAGCAAGCAGGAACAGGTTTTCTTTACGGAGCCAATTTTTCTATCGGAATGAATATCTTTAAGCGACTTGTAGCAGAAGCAACTAAGGCATTTGACCGTTTTCCGGAATTTGATGTTTACGGCTGGGAAATGCACCATAATCAAAAGGCGGATAGTCCTTCGGGAACTGCCATTGAGCTTTCTAAAACCATTTTAGCCAATAGCAGCAGGAAAAAAACCGCTCTTTTTGACCCTGCTTACCGTAAAATAGAACCTGAAGAATTACATTTTGCCTCACTTCGCGCCGGTTCTTTTCCCGGAACGCATATAATTGGTTTTGATAGTGCAACCGAAACCATAGAGCTTAGCCATTGTGTCCGTTCGCGTAGCACTTTTGCCTACGGAGCGTTACAGGCAGCAAAATGGATTAAAGACCGCAAGGGATTTTACAGTTTTGCGGAAATGGTAGAGGAAGTATTGTGCTGATTCCTTTTCTCAAAATGCACGCTCAAGGTAACGATTTTGTTATCCTGGACTACTTTGCTCCGGAGTCATTTGCTTTGGCAAAGCTGGATTTTTCTTCTGTAGCGGAAGAACTTTGTAAACCACATTTTGGCATTGGAGCGGATGGATTGGTTTTACTTATGCCTAATGAATCACCGTGCCGTGTTTATTCACAATGCAGATGGCTCAACAGCTGAAATGTGCGGTTCTGCATTACGCTGTGTAACTTGGATTTTGCATCAAAAAACTGGAAAAAGGGAATTTAGAGTCCAAACCGAGGCGGGACTTAAAACCTGTTATGTAAATGAGGATAATACTATAACCGTTAACCTTATAGAATGCCTTCAATGCTGAAGAAGTGCCTATCAGGTAATGGATTTTACCGGCGACTTGGTGAAATTGGCAATCAGCATTTTATTGTTTGGGTTAATTCTTTGCAAGACGATCACATCTTCAATACGGTTCTGCCATAGAACATCACAAGGGATTTGCACAAACGGTAAATGTGCATTTTTGCCGTTTACTGAATAGAACAGCGGTAGCCATCAAAATCTGGGAAAAAAGGTTGCCGGAGCTTCTCTGGCTTGTGGTACGGGTGCTTCCGCTACAGTTTTTAGCGGCATTGCCAAGGGCTTATTAAATAATGAAGTTGAGGTCTTAATGCCGGAGGAATAGTTAAAATCAATGCTTCCGATAATGGTTATTTATTAAGCGGAGAGGTCTTTGCCAGTCATTTCAGGGAGTTTACAATTGGAAAATTTAGGCAAGTATTTTCTGGAATTGCGTTTACAGCGTGAATACAGCTATCAGGATATCTGGAATGAACTGCGTATTCCGGAAAATCAGATAAAGGCAATTGAAGAAAATCCTTTTACCGAACTTGGTGTTCCCTATGGAGTTGCTAAAACATTGGTCTATAACTATGCCCGTTTTCTGGAAGCGGATGTGGATGCTGTAATGCATACTTTCCAGTTTAATGCGGAAAGTGCCAAACCGGAATTCCAGCCCGCAACTCCTGTGAAAGAAAACAAGATTATGCTTTCACCAACATGTGGTTGATTGGCATTCTATTGATTATTGTTATTCTCGGCTCCATTCTTTGGTATGCCTACAATCAAAATTGGCTGAGAAATGCCCGATTTTTTTGCCTCTAAAAACCGATTCCACTGCCGTTATAATTAAAGAAGAAAAAAACTAAACCAGATACTTTGCGTCAACGCTTGCGTGCTATCAAGTGAATCCATCCCTCAAACTAATAGTGTATCTACTCCCAAATCCGAAACAAAAACTGTTCCACGGATACAACTGACTACATTGGCAATATTTTAGGTGATAGCCCAGTCAATGTGCCTATCCATTAAATTCTTACCTCTGCGACACAATGATAGCTATGGTGGCGTAAACCTCTCGGAAAATAAGGTTTAGGGGTTAAGAAGGTTTAGAAGGTTTAGAGAGTTTAGGGTTGAGAAGGTTTAGAAGGTTGAGATTTCATTAAAGCCGCTAGGGCGACACAACTATAACTTGGTGTGTGTAAAACCCTCGGAAAATAATGTTTGAAAGGTTGAGAAAGTTTAGAGGGTTGAGATTTCATTAAAGCCCGGAGGGCGACACAACTATAGCGATGGGTGCGTAAGCCCCTCGGAAAATGAAAGCCCCCGAGTTCCTTTTTTCACCATATCTGGAAAAATAAGCCCGCTAGGGCGACACAATGATATAGAAGGTGGCGTAAGCCCTCGGAAAATTCACAATGTAAACAGTGGGAGTTTTTTGACTTACAATTTTCACCTGCCTTCAAATTCCCGCACCCTGCAATCATATTTAACATACAACCGCAGTTTCATTGGTCTCCAAACCGAAAAATTGTGAGTTAAAACCGAAACAAAATAGTTGTGTATGAATTCCTGCTTTTTTGCGTTATGCAGCGGATGAGATTCCAATATCATTCCCATATGCGCGATATGGGAATGATATGTAAGTCATATCGGAATATTATTGAAATAATTATGGGATTTCTTTGGGAAGGATATTTATTCCGTGTGCTAATGGAAAGATGGGATTTTAGTTGCCAAGTTCTTTCTGCAAAGAAATAATGTGCCGACCAGTTTTTTAAAAAATGTTTTGTTTTGAATCACAATTTTTCAGATTTATTAACCAGTTGCAGATTGGTTGTAAGTGAGAAGAATGTGGTGTGTGGTTACATTGAAGGCATCTGTGAAAATTGTAAAGTCAAACCTCCGCTGTTTACATCGTGAATTTTACGAGGGCTTACGCACGCTCCCATCACTGTGTCGCCACAAAGAGGCACAGTAGAGGGAAAGATAAAAAGGAAAAAAAAAGAAAAGGCTTGGGGCTTACATTTTTCGAGGGGCTTACGCGCACCATCACTATAGTTGTATCGCCCTCCAGGAGCAAGGTATCTAAACCTTCTAAGCCCTCTAAACCCTCTAAACCCTCTCAACTCTCTGAACCTTCTCAACCTTCTAAAACTTTCTCAACCCTCTAAACCTTCCTAAACCCTTTTTTCTCTTGCCTCTTTGTAAGAAAAGCACTTATTTACTATTTGTGAGAATAGAAGAGGTGGGGGTCTTTTTTAAGGCAGAAATAAGGTCAATGCCTGTTTTACGATCCTGCACAAGCAGGGATGCTAATTGTTGTACCTCCTGCAAAAAGGCGATAGTTCCTTCTATTGATTGAACAATATCACAGCCATTTAGAATGCAAGCTAAAAGTAGTGAAAAGCAATCCTGCTCCTTAGGAAAAAATTGCGGGAACATACTCAGATTTACATTCAAATTCGGAAAAGATTGTTTTCAGCAGCAAAAAAGGCAACCGAGGAAAAAATTTCCTTGAGAATCAGGGCACTAGTTATAACTATATTTTGAAATTCCTAAAGTGGCTAATTTTTTACAGCATTCGTATACACTTGGATGGTTTTTAAGTCCTCATTTTTATAACCACTTAAAAAAAACTGCTTCTGTCAATTGGGGAGTAATAATATGACTAATTGAAACAAAAACGCATTGCCTCTACCATTTCCCAAGTGTAACAACTATATAATTTTCCCTCATCCTTTAAAACGGGGTCAACTAAAACGATTCCCTCTTTTTGATAGAAGGCAGATTTTCAAGTAAGAGATATACTTGAGCAGGAGAGCCCAAACCATTGCGCAAAACGGCATCAAGAAATGCAAGCTGGAGTTCTTTCCAGTGCGTTAGGGATTTTTTTAAAAGCTCGCTATTATCACAGAATATAATCAGGATAATCAGTATTGGCAGAAAGTAAAGCACTGGGCATAGCTGTAACTTCAATTCCCATCCTGTTCATAATAGGGATAATTGCCATTAAGGAAGTGTTACCAAAACCGAGCAGATCGTGAATTGCTAAAACCTTTGGATGGGGCATATTACATTCCGTTTATAGTAAAGCTATCTATAAGCTCATCATCTAAGTTAAAGACCTTAAAGATAATGGACTTATCTTCTCGCTCTCCAATAAGATAGTGATGGGTTTTTACAAAGACCAAAGAATAGGGATTTTCGTGAACCTTTTTCCCTTAAAGGAGCTCCTCACACACAAGTAACAATGTAAGTTATACCTTTAAATTCGGAACGCTCGTAATTATGATCATGAAGCGCTAAAAACAGCTTTTACGGATGTATTTTGTAATAATACCGGCAAAAAAAGCTGTAAACCAAGCTCGTCGCTATATTTCTCCGGAAGAAAAAGAACCGGATGATGTAAAATAAGCATTGAAGGAATATCTTCTTTAAGCTGTTTTTGCAGCCAGCTAAATTGTTCGGAACTTAGGAAAGCTCTAGAAACACTATCCAGAACGATCAGGCTCGGATGCCATCCTGAAGAACAGTTATGAATAAGAACTGCCGTTTAAATAAGGAAAATTCTGCAGAAATAAAGTAAAGGTCTTTTTCGTGATTGCCTCGCGCTGGAAAAAAACGGGCAGATTGAGAGATGGGAGAAATAATCTGCAAAAAATTGTCATACTCTTTTTGCGTTTTGCCTGAACTGTTCAAATCCCCTGTATGAAAAACTGCCTCAGGCTTGCGGGATACGATTTGCTGAACAATTTGCTGATGAATTTTTTGGATTACTGCGTGTATCTCCATAAATAGCAAAACGGGCATCCAAACCTACAACTAAAAAAAGTTAAAAGAAAAGTTAAAAGAAAAGTTATAAGAAGAGATATAGGTAAATTCAGTTTTGAAAATAGAGAGAGGGGAATTTCTCTGTTTAATCATCGTTTATCTCCTTGTGAGAATAAAATAATTGCTTTTTTCCCTCTTTCATTAAGCATCCTTGTTATTCCTGCGTAATCAGGAATCTGTATGTTCAATCATAAAACGATATACATTATTTGTGCAGTATAATTCGGCAATCCTTTAACTAATAGTTGCCGCAAGCAATTTTTCATATTCTTTCTGGAATTCGCAGAGATCAATCCAGGCAGGTTTTTCCATTCCTGATTTCTTAACAAAGCTGAAGGATGGTAGGTTACAAATGCAGGAATATCCATAACATAATGAATTTTTCCTCTATGCCAGCCAAGAGTATTATTATTATTCAGCAAGGTCTGCGCTGCTTACTGCAAACCTAAAATTAATAGTAATTTAGGTTGAATAATTTGAATCTGTTCCAATAAATAGGGTAAACAAGCTTTTTCTTTCCTCGGATTCGGGATTTCCGGTTTCCAGGAGCCGACATTTTACAATATTGGTAATATAAACATCACTGTACGTTTCAGATTAATAGCAGAGAGCATTTTTTCCAAAGCTGACCTGCAGCACCCACACAAGGTCTTCCTGTAATGTCTTCCTGTTCGCCGGGGCCTTCTCCAATCAACATTGCAATGGCATTAGGATTTCCTTCCCCGTAAACAAATTTATGGCGTGAATTATGCAGAGGCATTTTGTGCAGGTAGAATATTGTTTTTTGCAGTTCTGTTAATTTTTTTGTTTATCGCTTGGGGGATAATAAAGTTCCTTGATACCGCTGTTTTTTAAGAATTCCAGATATTGGCGCAAAGCATTTACAGACATAATTTAACTTTCGTCGTTGTCTTCGTTATCTTCATTATAGAATTCTTCTTCTTCCTCTTCTTCCTCTTCATAATCCTCGGTTCCGGTAAGCTCTTCAATGAACTTTTTAGAATCATCAATTGTTTCTTCCGCTTCTTCTTCGGCTCCTTCTTCTTCCTGGAAAGGACTTTGCTCTGCTTCTGCAAGCTCTGCTTCAGCAAGTTCGGTAATATAATCCGGCACTTCATTTTCAGCTACATGGTTCATAGCCATAACGGTAATTTTATCTTGAAATTTTTGTTTCACATAAGTTGGAAGCTGAAGTAAGCGGTATGCTTCCAATTGAGCTAAAAGACAGAACAAATAGTTCATATCCGCTTTTTCCAGAAAGTTCTCAAGTTTTTCGTTAATCATCTTTTTCTCCTGTAGATATAAAATCCATAGCGGGATGATTATAGCGGCATACACGATTTTCTTCAGCCCGAATAATAGCTAAAACATCCTGAACCGCTATATCCAATTTATCGTTAATTACAAGATAGTCGTATTGAGGTATATAAGCAACTTCGTCTTTAGCAATTTGCAGTCGCTTGGCAATTTCCTCTTCACTATCCGTAGCTCTTAAAACTAAACGCTGATGCAACACTTCCATAGAAGGTGGCAAAATAAATATTTTTACATAGGGAATATCCGTGGCACTGATTAAAGAAGCACCCTGAACATCAATGTCCAGAATAACATGATGCTTTTTTGCCAAACGGTCTTTAATAAAACTTTTGGAAGTGCCATACCAGTTTCCGAAAACCTTTGCATACTCTAAAAAGTCACCTTCGTCAATGCGTCTCTGAAACTCCTCTTCGGTTACAAAGTGATAATGAATTCCATTTTGTTCTGTTCCTCTTGGACTGCGCGTGGTGTAAGAAACGGAATAATCTATATCGTTAGTAACTTTCAGGATTTCGTTTAGGATAGTACTTTTTCCTCCTCCGGAAGGAGCAGAAAGTATTATAAGAAAGTGATTGTCTTTCGTAATCACAAGGTGATATTATTCTCTGAAGGGATTAGGGAATTATTTTCTGATACTCTGCAGCAGAAAGCAGATTTTCCAGTTCTTCCGGATTGGACATCCGAATTTTGAATAACCACCCTTCTTCGTAAGGCGATTTATTGATCAGTTCAGGACTGTCTTCCAGGTCAATGTTTTTCTCTTCAACTTTGCCACTTAGAGGACTGATCAGGTCTTCTACCGCTTTCACGGCTTCAATTGAACCACAGGGTTCACTGGCTGCTACTTTTTGTCCTACTTCGGGAAGCTCTACAAAAACAATATCGCCAAGCTCATGCTGAGCAAAATCACTGATACCGATTGTGGCTATATCGCCATCTAAATGTATCCATTCGTGGGTGTCCGTGTAATATAAATCATCCCGGATTTCCATTATTACCTCCAAAACCGGACTTTTTTTGTTTTGTTCAACTCTTGAGATTGCCTTTTTATGTCAAGCACAATCACCCTTTTTGCTTTTACTTCGTTACTGAGTCACTTTCCCTCAGATCCATTTTTCCTTCCGGGAAAGTGACAGTAACAACAACTTTAGGGCTTTTGCCGTTCTTTTTGGTTTTTGCATATCCCGTAATAATTACGGAAGAGTCAGAAACGGCAGTAATATTAAAAGTTCCTGCTTCTGTCTTTATGAAATTGCCTTCCCAGCCAAGATACTTTATCAGCTTAGTTGTATCTACAGAAG
>JAXGIH010000068.1:0-10096 GCA_040770845.1 Cloacimonas sp. (SeqCode) | reverse complement strand
TTCCAGTTAGCTATGCCTATCTTAACTGGTATAAAATGTTGGTGGGAAACAATAGCAACCTTTTTCGCAGTTCCGGAAACCCTTCCCGAATTCGCTCAATGCAGATTAAACATCTTCAGGAATGGTATGAAAAATGCAATATCGGAAAGGACTTTTGTTTAGGCATTGTAGGTAATCATAAGCCGGAAGAAGTGTTAGAACTTTGTGACCTGACCTTTGGCTTAACTAAAACTGCATACCAAGAGTTAATTCCTAAACCTGTTTATTCACCTTCCACAATTCATTTTAAAAGGAAATACAAAAAAACCGACCAGGCAATTATTTTTATTGGTGGTTTTGGGTGTCCTGCTTTGAATCGTGACGAAAATACAGCTTTCTATGTTCTTTCTCAAATCCTGGGAGGTGACATTTCTTCCCGGTTTTTTTATATCTTACGGGAAAAATACGGCTATGCTTATCAAACAGGTTTTGAATTTCACTCGCTGAATGAACTTGGTTTTTGGAATGCTTTTGCTTTTTGTGACCGCAATGATTACCGCAATTGTCTTTCTTTGCTGCAGGATATTCTTTATTCTCTTATAGAAAAAGAACTTGATGAAGAAGAACTGGAAAATGCCAAACAATATCTAATCGGAATGAACCGTTTTGAAGATGAAAGCGTTTCCTATACTGCATCTATGATGTCTAACCTGTCAGCTTTGGGTTATGAATCCGCATATTATCTTTCCAGAGAAGAAAGGATTAGAAAAGTTAACAGGAACATAATTCAGCAAATTGCCCAAAAGTGGCTGCTGCCTGAAAATCAATATATTTATCTGTTATTGTGATTATGTTGAAAATTGGTATTGATATCGGGTCAAGAAACACAAAAATTGTTATTTACAATGCACAATCAAAGCGCCTTGAATCAGTGCTTTTCATACAACAGAACTTTCTGTTACAGAGGGAGTTAACAACCTTTAAAGGAAGGTTTTTTCCGCTTTGAATATTACCCGGAAAATAAACACAATCGGAGTTACGGGCTACGGACGCAAACTTTACCGCGAAGCAAGCTCCGTTCTGTCAGAAATTAGTTGTCATACAGCCGGTTGCCTATATTATTTTCCTGAAATAAAAACTATCATTGATATCGGAGGTCAGGATTCCTAAAATTATCACCTTAACGCAAATGGTAAAGTAACGGACTTTGTAATGAACGAATAAATGTGCAGCAGGAACAGGAAGATTTTTGGAAATGACAGCTTTGCGCTTGGGTTGTAATGTTTCCGAACTTTCTCTTTTTAGCTGAAAAATCTACGCAGGATTTAACTCTTAATTCCACCTGTGTTGTTTTCGCGGAATCGGAAATAATCGGAATGCTTTCTTCTATTCCTCCGAGGATATTGTTCGCTCTATCGCAGCATAGCAAAACGCATTTTAGCCCAAATGTCTGTTATTGTTTGGGAACAACCACTTGTTTTTACCGGTGGAGTTGCTCTGAATAAAGATATGGTCAAGTGTTTGAGTGAAACATTAAATTCTCAATTACTTACATCCTCCTGATCGCGGAAATTTAGCTGCTTTAGGCCGCTATTTTAGCCAAATGAAGTTTGATTATCATATTCATACCGAAGATAGTTATGATAGTTCAATTAAAGCGGTTGATTTAATTAAAAGAGCTATTCAACTAAATTATAATGAAATTGCTATTACTGAACACCTGGATTTGTTACCTCTGGAAATTAAAAAGTATGGTGCCCCTTCATTAGACCATTATTATAAGAGAATTAAAGAGTTACAGAGTAATACATCAAAAATTAATGTGCTTTGTGGAATTGAAATTGGTGACTATCATAGAGTTAAAGAATATGCCCTTTCTTTGGTTGAAGACCTACAGTTGGATATTATTTTGGGTTCCGTTCATTTTTTAAGTGATAATACAAATGTTGCTGTTCCCCTTAAAAAACCTCTTACTAAGGAACAGGTTAGGAATTATTATCTGCAAAATTTAGCGTTGGTTTCCCGGTGTAATATTGATGTTCTTGCTCATTTAGGCGTTTATAAAAGAGGTTATCATTATATTCCTGATGAAAGTATCTTTTATCCTTTAATTAAGGATATTTTGGCAACTATGATAGACCGCAATATTGCTCTGGAAATTAATTACAGTTCTTTGCGCAGAGGATACCCCACCTTTATTCCGGAAATTCCGATTTTGGAAATGTATCTTGATTTGGGAGGAAAACTCTTTTCTTTGGGGAGTGATGCACATCAAATAGAGCATTTTGGACTCCTATCGGAGTTAGTTCCTGCTAAATTTTGAATTTCGCTATCTATAAATATTTTTCCTTCTTGAAGAAATGACATCCTTGTCGTTCACTTTATAGTTGACGGAGAAATCAACTTTTCCGGAAGAACGACATCCTTGTCGTTCTTTGCCATCTTCTGTATTTTTTTCCAATTTTTTAAACCTGGCAATAGTGCAATAAGTTCTTTCTTCTTGACCCTATAATAACCCAGTAACATTCAAGTAACAACTCCGTAACGAGACAACGGAAGTGTTACGGAAGTGTTACGGGGTCGTTACCGAATCGTCTATAACAAACAAATAACTGATTTGAGAAACAGGAGACAGAATGTTTAACAATCCTATTATTGTTTAATGAATTAAGTGATTATTGAGTTCTCAATGCCAGTCAGGAGTCATTTGTGCCTTGATAACTTTCACCTTTTGAAGTAACTTTTGTGGCACATATGAATTATGACGACCCTATAGACCAATCATAAATAAAATCTGCGTAATCAGCGAAATCTGCGTGAAAATGACGACCCTATAGACCAATCAAAATAAAAATCTGTGTAATTTGTATAATTCAGGAGAGATAGTCGTCACGAGTCCCCACTGCCAAACGAATTTGTGGGATGTGCATAAATATTGATGGCAGTGACGACCTTGTTTTTCCGGAACGTTGACCTCCTGGTCAACTATAAAACGACGAGGACATCGTTTTTCCGGAAAAAATAAAGGAGGAACAGAGTCCTCCGTCTATACAAATTATCTCCGAGTTATTAAATCCCTTAAAATCCCTTTTATCCTGTTCATCCCATACCTATTAAATCCCATAAATCCTTCCAATCCTGTTCATCCCAGACATATTTAATCCTTGTTTCCAAAATAAAATCTGTGTACTCTGTGTAATCTGTGAGAGAAAAAAAGCGGAGGAATGGCATCCCCCCTTCTTTATTTCAATAGGACTGCTTTCTTGATATAAATCTCCTTGCCTGCCTGCATTCTAATGTAATAAATACCCGTACTGCAGAGGCAGCCATTATTATCTTCGCCTTCCCAAGTTAATTTATAACTTCCCTGCTCTTTATATCCCAATATAAAATTGCGCACTAATTGACCCCGATTATTGTAGACCTCAATTTTCACATCTGCGGGCATACTTATTTCATAGTCAATAGTCGTAAGGGGATTAAACGGATTAGGATAGATAGAACGGATGCCATTAAAGGATATAACGCAATAAAATCTATACTATTTACTTCTCCTAATTTGCAACAAAGATTTCCTTACCATCAATATTAATACTGGTTATGGTAGTAGGCGCCAAAGGTTGCACTTTCTTCAAAATAACCTGTAACATAGCTATTACCATTGACATCAACAGCAATACTATAGGCTCTATCCGTACTTGTTCCACCGGCTTGTTTACTTCAGAGCCAGTTACCGCTGCTATCCAGTTGATAACAAAGATGTCATAATCACCACTACTGGTCAATGTAGAAAAAAGGTTGCACTTGGCAAAAACACCTGTAATATATTATTACCATTGTCATCAATAGCAATACTATAGCCAGTATCCCAAATTGTTCCACCTGCTTGCTTTGCCCAGAGCCAGTTACTGCTGCTATCCATTAGTTAACAAAGATATCATAATATCCACTGCTGGTCAATGTAGTAGTGCCAAAGGTTGCACCAATATTAAAAAACCTGCAATATAGCTATTACCATTGTCATCAACAGCACCACTATAGCCAGAATCCTCATAAATTTCTGCTCGCTTAGAACAATAGCCAGTTACCGTTACTATCCAGCTTGGCAACAAAGATGTCATAACCATCACTGCTGGTCAATGTAGTAGTGCCAAAGGTTGCACTTTCTGCAACATACCTGTAACATAGCTATCAATAGCATCAACAGCAATACTACTACCACCATCATCATCAGTTCCTCCGCTTCGTTTAGGCCCAGAGCCAGTTACCGTTACTGTCCAGCTTGGCAACAAAAGATGTCAGAATAATATTTACTACTACTGTCCAATGTAGTAGTTCCAAAATAGGCACTATCTTCAAAAGAACCTGTAATATAGCTATTAATGTTAATATCAACAGCAATACTATAGCCATAATCCATAAATTCCCCGGCTTGCTTTGCCCAGAGCCAGTTCCCGTTACTATCCAGCTTGGGCAGCAAAGATGTCTATAAATTCCACTTATTATTGTTTATTAAAGTTATAGTGCCAAAGGAACAACTACTACTTTTAAAATAACCTGTTACATAGCTATTACCATAGCATCAACAGCAATGCCATAACCATAATCATAATTTGTTCCCCCGGCTTGCTTGAACAGAGCCAGTTACCGTTACTATCCATCCCATAACATAGATGTCATCATATCCACTGCTGGTTAATGTGTAGTAGTGCCAAAGGTTGCACTTTCTGCAAAATCACCTGTAACATAGCTATTTCCATTGTCATCAACAGCAATACGGCTGTGGCCATAATCATTACTTGTTCCCCGCTTGCTTTGCCCAGAGCCAACTTTCATTTTGGGCAAAGAGTGCTATAGAGCAGAGAGCTAAGATAAAGAGTAGAAATGACTTTTTCATAATATCCTCATGATATTCTTTTTTTTCTTATTGGTTTGAGGAAATGAAAGATTAATGTTAGTATATCTGTATTTTGTAAAGAAAGCAATTTATTTTGTTTAGATAAGCTACATTTCTCTCAATTTCACCTTAATTAATAATATAATCACTCATAACCAGTTTGTCAAGTTTTTTTGTGTAGACGAAGAATGCCGTTCCTCCGCAAGAAAATAGCGGAGCTACAGCGAGCTCCGACTACACAACAATGTAACCGCAGGGTGATTAAAACTACAAGGATGTCATTTTTTCCGGAAGGTGCCATCTCCTCGACAACTCCACCTCTGCGATTTATTTCTTTACCGAATGCAAAGCAGTAACGAAAAGACACGGTTGTATGAACGACGGGGACGTCGTTCTTCCGGATGGTTGACCTCCTGGTCAACCAACATATTGTTCTATTTCGTTACTGAAAAAAGTGTGATAAAGAAATTAGCGCGTTGCAAGGGAACGACGAGGACATCGTTTTTTCCGGGGAACGTTGACATCCTGGTCAACCATAATAAAATGACAGGGATGTCGTTTTTCCCTCTGCTCTCTGCCCTTAGCTTTGCTTTACCGTCTCAACTGCAATTTTCATTTTCGCTTTATGAAAAACAGTGGAGCTAAATGGGGGACTTGAACTCCCGACCTACTGATTACGAATCGTAGTTGCCTCATCAGCCGGTTTCAATTTTAGTCTCTTTAATGATTTTCAATATTGTCTGTTCTGTAGGGAATCAATAAAATAACCCCCAGTTGTGCGGACTCCATCTTTTTTCTTAATTGCATTGGGGTTCCCGAGTTCCATTGTATAATAGGTTGAGCTTAGCAAGCGAGCATAGACCTTGCAGGTACCTGTCAAATTTCGGGGATACCAATTTTGGCTGGAGGAGAAAGTAACATAACCGCGAATATCTGATTCCTTTATCCAATCCGGGATAGGAATAGAATAGCGTAGAGTGAAGTTTATTTTTCCTTCATAATTAGGCAGATAGAAGCTGTAACAATTCAGGTTACTATTTTCTTTCAGCATTTCGGGATAGGGAAAAACAGGGTTGAAGTGTTCCGGAACAAGATTAGAAGAATAAACCGGAGGAATAAACTTATCGTTAATCAGGAAATACTCAATTCTGGCATCCTTAGTTAAAAATAAGCTATGATACACTGCTTCGGGTAGGGAATCCTTTTCCACGGAAAAATTGGCAGTAACATAGATTCTTTGCATAGGAGCATAGACACGAAGTTCAAGATTAATTTCTTGAGGGTTTAGCAGGGCAAAATTTATCTTTAGCGTGTCTGCTTCTTCAGCCATCAGGCAAAAAGTAAGCATTAGGAGAACTAGGGTTAAAAGAAACTTACGCACTTTTTAGCTCCTTAATTTTGTGTTATTTTCTTTACTCATATTCTTAGAGGTTAATTTCGTCAAGAAAATTTCCTTTTACTTCATTAGAACCGCTTTCCGAATTACCTTATTATTGCCATTTTTTAAGTAAATGAAATATACTCCGGAACCAACAGAGCGGTTAGTATTGTCCTTTGCATTCCAATTGAAGCGATGACTTCCTGCTTCCAGTTCTCCTTTAAATAATTCTTTCACCAACTGTCCTTTAATATTATATATTTTTAGAGCAGTTTTACCGGACACGGGTAAAACACAATTTATAACAGTTTCAGGATTAAAAGGATTGGGGCTGATATTTAATTCCGGTTTCATCTTGGAAAAATGGTTTGAGGCATTTGCTCGTTGAACTCCAAAACTGCGTTCTACGAGGGAAAAACTCATTGACTTTGGGGTATCGGCAGTTCGCGCTTGAATCCAGTAATAATTATTAGGCCAGGGTATATTAATTAAGTCCGCTGTAGCAGTCCATTCCGTCCATTCAATCAAACCCACATTGTCAAATAACGCGATTGCTGTCATTCCTGTGCTGCCAGTCATTTGTAGATGGATTTCATAATAGAAAACATCGGTAGGAAGGTTCAATTCTTTATAGTAATATGTCCAATCATTTGTTCCTATAATGTTTTCCGTTACATAATCCGTATAGGACGCAACTGCTGCTGTTCTGGATGTATAAAATCTGATGGAAATATTGGCAAGAGATACATTTTCGGTTTTCAGCCAACCGTGCAGAGTGTATTTTTTGGTATTATCATAGATTTTACAACGCTGGGATATTGTAGAAGTTACTGAACCTGCTCCGGTAGTAGTCAGTTTTGCACTACGCTCTCCATCTATAAAGTCCGTTGTAGAATAAGCAGGTGGAATCCAAAGAGTTGAGCCCTCGTTTTCAAAATTACCAAACCAAATATGTTCCTGACCTAAACGAAATTGATATTCTGCAGTGGCTCAACATTTGTTATATCGCTAATGGAACCTCTCCGGGGTAACTTAATTGGTGAAGTATAACTCATCTCCCCGCTATGCATTAGTAATTGTTGCCAGGAACTGAAGGCATTAGCAGTTATAGAAGGATTTTCATCTTCCATTAAAACTCTCGCTTCCAGATTTTCTTTATCCACCATAACGCGAGTGTTAAAATCGCGAGACCTTCCTGCAATATAATCCAAAATGTAAACAGCCAATTGGCCGGTTGTTGGTTGGGGAATATATTGGTCTATATAAAACGGTTTAATCCGAAAGTTTCTAAAGCCATCAAAATAGGCATCGGCATAGAGAATCATAGTTGGCATCGTTTCCGGATAATCCAAATCAAAAACAAAATTTCCCAGCGAATGAGCAATCAGTTTATTCTGATAAAGTTCCAAGCCCTGAATAATATGCGGATGATGAACTATAACCAAATCGGCACCACTTTCAATAGCACTGTGCCTGATTTCTATATCCCATTGATGAGGAACATCATTCCGATAGAAATAGTCCTCATCTTCCGTATCCTCTAAAAAGGGATTGAATTCCTTATCATAACCGGCACCTGGAGCAATAGAATATTCACTACCTCCGTGCATTTCAACAATTTTAAGGTCGGCAATTCCTTCAACTGCTTGAAGTTGCTGTTCTACATAGTAAGGTGTCATATAAGCAAAACCCGGTTTATTGTATCCAGCTTGTAAAAACGGTTGAGCATTATTATATTGTCCTGTTCTGTCCGAACTACGTAAAAAGGCAATATTCAAACCACGGCAATGGTAAAAGGTAGGTAAATATGCCTCGTAAGAATTAGCTCCGCAACCGCTATATTTAATTCCCGAGTTACTTAGCAATCCCTGCATTTGCTGATATGCTTCAATGCCATAATCCATAGTATGGTTATTAGCTGTGCTCACAACATCAATTCCTGCGTAAACAAGACCGCTTACATTAGCCGGATTGCCTCTGTAATAAACACTTTTGGTAGGATGATGAACTCCCACATTAGCTAAAACAACTTCCAAATTTGCCACACTAATATCCGCTGCATCTCCAAAATAGGGTTTAGTAGGCGAAAAAATGGCATTAACTCCTAAAGTGGGAATTATACCTCCGGGATTCTCATATCTTCTGGCAAGCATTATGTCCCCTACAAAATTAAGGGTTACAGGCAAGTGGGAAGCCCCTGTTTCCAATGTAACTTCCGTTGAAGCAAAACCAACTTTTCCCGTATCATCAGTCACTTTTAAGGTTACGGTGTAAGGATAAGCAGAAGCAACAGCATATAAATGATAAGGATTTTGGGCAAACGTTGGGGAGGCAGTAATCCCCCAAAGACCATTCATAAGCAAATGTATCACTATCAGGTCAAAACAGTGCTTAGAAAAAAGACATTGGTATTTGATGGAATAAGAAGCAGTAATGCTAACTGCTGAGCAACAGGAAGGTCAGAACTGATGTCTTATTATATTGTCAAACCATACACTGCGCGAAGATATACCGTCCAAATCAAGTTGATGATAATGATACTGTTGATAACAGAGAAGATAACCCCAAAATGCCTCCCAGTCGGATATTACAGGTAATTGATAAGTATTCCAAACCCCACTACAATGCACTGATAAAACTGTATCCAAACCCTCAATATCTAAAATTCTGCCTCCTGCAAACTATAAAGAATATTATGCAATCTATCTGTGAAACCAATACTCCCGAACTTTCGGTTCAGAACTGGTTTTAACCTGAACCTGAAATGATACCTGTGCTGTTCATAGGGGCATAAGGAGTTATTTGCTGTAATTTGTAACAATTACCTGTTAATTTAAGACAATATAAACTGCTATCGGTGAAGTAATCAAGAGTCCAGGCATTTGGCTGCACATCTTCTGGCGTGTCTTATGAACTTAAAGAAACAAATGCCACTTTCAAAATCCTCTAAAGTTGTATGAACTGCCCCAAAGTAAATCTTGAGTCTGAAAAAGATGATTGCCCAGAATAATAACTTCTCAAGATCATATATCCTCTCATGGTTATTGCTATTATTCTATAAGTTTAAGCACTTCTAAACCAGAAATTAGGTTTCTTATCTATGGTATCAAAGCAGACAATTTTCACGCAGATTACGCAGATTACGCAGATTTTTCGCCAGATTTTATTTTGATTGCCAGAGCCATTATGTGTTATATATGCTTCATAATTTATCTCCCAATTAAAAGAAATCAAAAATAGAACTGTTATGTCTTGCGGCAACAACTTGCGAAGCTCCTCTGCTAAATCAGCCGTTTATTTAATAACCTTCAAAAATCCCTATAATCCTGTTCATCCCAGACTCATTAAATCCCTAAAATCCCTATAATCCCAGTTCATCCCAGACTCCATTCCATAATCAAATCTGCGAAATCTGCGTAATCTGCGCGGAAAACAAACACCTTTATTCAGCTTTGAGGTCGCGAGTCATCACCTCTATGATTGCTCATTTTCGGGGTTCTTTATCTTCGTAAAGGACTTGATAGACCTTTTCTACGATAGGCATTTCCACTTGAAGTTTTTTTGCTAACAAATAAACGCTGCGGGTAGTAGCAACTCCTTCAGCCACCATTTCCATTTTAGATAATATTTCAGAAAGCTTTCTGCCTTTGCCAATTTCCCAGCCAACAAATCTGTTGCGGCTATGAAGGGAAGTAGCAGTAGTAATCAAATCCCCGATTCCTGAAAGCCCTAAAAATGTTTCGGGGCAGGCATTCAAAGCTACTCCCAGGCGTTGGATTTCCACAATTCCCCGGGTTAATAGAGCTCCGATAGTGTTATCTCCAAAGCCCAAACCGCTAATT
>JAXGIH010000067.1:0-10355 GCA_040770845.1 Cloacimonas sp. (SeqCode) | reverse complement strand
TGTAAAGCTGCCAGGTTTGACTGTCCCGTTTTAATTACAGGTGAAACGGGTGTAGGAAAAGAACTTGCTGCCAGAGCTGTTCACCGCTTAAGTAAATATAGCGCAAAAAATCTGGTGAGCATAAACTGCGCTTCCATTCCCAAAGAACTTTTTGAGGCAGAACTTTTCGGCTATGAAAGTGGAGCATTTACAGGTGCTGTAAAAGCACATAGGGGCTATTTTGAATACGCTGATAACAATTCTCTCTTTATGGATGAAATCAGTCAGCTCCCTCTTGAAGTTCAGGCAAAACTTTTACGCGTGGTCTCGGAAAATGAAATTCAGAAAATTGGCGGTAAAGTTCAAAAAGTGAATGTCCGCATTATCAGTGCTACCAATCAGGATTTGGAAAAACTTACTGCGGAAAAACTCTTTCGGAAAGACCTTCTCTATCGCCTGAATACGATTGAAATAAATATTCCCCCTCTCAGAAAACGGATTGAAGATATCCCTGTTCTGGCAGAGTTCTTTATGAATGAATTCTGCACCCGGAATGATATTCCCCCCAAACCAATTAGCCCTTCTGCTGTTTCCTGGCTTTGTGAACAAAAATGGGAAGGAAATGTTCGCGAACTGAAAAATGCAGTGGAAAGAGCGGTAGTTTTTTCTAAAAATGACCATTTGACTATGGTAGATTTTACCACACCCTCCGAAAGCGATCTTAGCGATCGCGAATATGGCTCTTTACGAAAGGCAATTACCAGTTTTGAGAAGGCATATATAGAAAATGTTTTAAGGATTTATAATTACAATATACGCCAGGCAGCATACCATTTACAGATGGATAAATCCAACCTTTTCAAAAAGATATCGGCTCTGAAAATAACCCTGCCCAACCATAAACCAATCTAATCTAAAGGTCCTTTGTCATTCCTGCACAAACAGGAATCCATTTTCACTGTGGTAAATTTTACCCCGCCATCCTTTTTATTATCTGCATAACCACCATAATTATCAATGTATTATATTTGTAAACTGGTTTGGCACAATCTCTGCATTTAAGAAAAACGAATCTTTATATTCTTGGGTTTAGGAAAGTAGGATTAGGGTCTGTAGGCAAGGCTTGTAGGCCCTTTTTGCTGCTGCAGATCCACTGGATAATTTTTAATAAATAGGTTTGAGATGAATAGGATTAATACTGTTTTTCCCTTATAAGGCATAAATATTTTCCTTGTCTGATGTAGATTTTTTTTTCAGCAATCAGGAGATGTCTATGCAATATAACTTCCATACTATAAAAGGAAATAATATTAATAGAGAAAAAGGAGTTGGCGAAGAATGACTTTGCCCTGCTTTTTTTCATTTATTGCCTTTTCATAATTGATAGTGTCCAACATAAAAAATTTATTCTATATGGCAGTAAATTAGCTTGCAATTGGCGAGACCTTTTACCTGTTTTTAGACAGCGTATTATTCTGCCAAGTTGATTCCTTAGACAGCTTTAACACTCCTTTAACGATTCCTAACGGCCGTTAAGGAAGTGTTACGGAAGTGTTACGCAGCGTTACGGGAGCATTAAATAAGTGGGATTAAGCAACAGGCATTTATACTAAGCCCACAAAGTAATTTAATAAATCAAGATGATGAAAAGCATAGCTTCTGTCTTGTAATTTATCCAGAAAGCCAAGTTACTATCATAGGTTTATGAACTCCAAGACCATCAGGTAAAGTATCTTATACCTCTCAATTTTTTCTAATATCTGGAGATCAAGACATTACTTTCATTGCCCTATTTTAACCCTCCTGATTTTACTAACACAGGACGCTATAATCATTATTTATAGCTTGTCCATAAAAAATGTTTTATTGTCCTCATTCCAAATTCCTTTTATCACTTTTTCCTTTTTATAAATACCTCAGCATTTCTCTATCCGTCACTCCTGCATAAAGCTCAATATACGGTTTCACCGGACTGATATTAATTTTGGGAAAAAATACCTCTTCCACCTGGAAAAAACCTACCGAAGCATTCATTTCCACAGTAATATTGATGGGCTTTTCCTGCCCCTTAAAAATTTTCACTTTTTGAATAGCGGAAGCAGAAGTCCTATGAATATCTCCAACTCTTGTTTGGGAAGAAAGTATAGTAGGAATTCTGGCTCTGCCTTTTTCCATATCACTTCCATCTCCAATTAAAACCAAACCTGCCTCCAGGGAATGAATTTTGTGGGTTGCCATATGACCAAAAATACCTTCAATAGTAAGAGAACGGATAGCGGTTTTTAGGATACTCTCATTTTCCGTATGTAATATGTTCAGAACAGTATCTATATAAGGAATAGCCAGTTGAATAGAAAGCAATTCATGTGATTCGCGAGTTATAGCCATTCCCAAATCATGCAGTAAAGAAGCTAAAATTACGGCTGTAAGTGAATCGTCTGCAGTTCCTACTTCTTCTTTTTCCAGATTCATTTTAATACCTGACTGATGGAGCAAATTGAACATTTTAATAGCGTTCAAAGTTGCTTTCCGCATATGCACAGGACCGTGATCATTATAGCCCAAACGCTTAATAGATACAATATTGGCATATTCTTGATGTGCTTGAAGTTCCAAATTGGCAAAAAGCCATTCAGCTGTTTTAAGTGCTTTTCCAGAAAGCAACTTCAGAATTCTTTGCTCCAACTGTTGCTGTTTTATTGATTTATACATTTTATTAAGCTCCTAAAATCTGTTCATCAGTTTGTTGATTAAATTGGTTACTGAAGACACAATAGCAATTGCAATGGAAATGGTTCCGGCAATAAGCAGGGTCTGTAAAATAGCTTTGGAAGCGTGCAAATTATCCCCGGCTATGTATAATTGCATAGAATTAAAGAGACCTCTTCCCGGAACTAAAGGAATAATAGCACAGGTTACAAAAACGGAAACCGGTGTCTTTAAACGCGGTGCTACTATTTCCGAATAAATGCACACCAAGATAATAGCTACAAATACAGAAAAAAGCATTGACTTGCTAATACAAAGTTACTAAATAAAAAGCCCAACAACTCCCCACTTAAAGCAGTAAAAATTATCCTGATTCTTTTAAGTTGGAACGAATGAAAACCAATAGCCAGAAAAGCCCAAATAAATTGCATTAAGGTTAAAGTATCAAAGGGCTGCATTAAAAACCACACATTGACCAAATTTTAAGCATTGAAGCACTTCCTGCTACGATTCCTACCGTAATAAATAGTGCTTCTACAGCTCTGGCAGTTCCGGCAACAAGGTCTCCACTCATTGTATCACGAATAGCATTTGTAATAGATAGCCCTGGAACAAGTAACATTATTCCACCAATGATTATATTATCTAAACGAATATAAGGTATGAAGATATCCAATGTTTTTGCCAACATAACAATCAACGCTGCCGCTATGGCATTCAGCAGAAAGTTATTAAAAGCCAATTTCTCCAGATATTTTAAGCCAAAAGTAACTACTACACCAATGAAAAATGCAACCGCAAATTCAATCCAGGAACCGCCAAAAAGTAAACAGAAAAAACCACTTGTAGCCCCTCCACAGAGGTCTCTTATCCAGGGACTCCAAGGATTATCATTATCTATTTTTTTTATTTCCTCAGTAAAATTAACAAGTTGTTGCTGCAGTTCCTGTTCGGAAAGTGGTTTCACTTCCATACAATTTACCATTCTACTAATACGAGTTATTTTCCCCAGGTCTATGCGGCGGTTTTCAATCCTTTTGATACTGGTAAAAATATTGCCGTTTTCATCTTTGATGCTGATAAAAATGCCGGTAGGAGTAACATACGATTCTGTTTCAGGATAGCCAAAACAGTTGCAGACCTTTTTCATCATCAATTCCACGCGGTTTGTAGTTCCTCCGCTTTGTAAAATTATGCGTCCGATTTCTAAAGCTAATTCAAGCACCTGTTGAGAACTAACTTTGGGCATTTTTCTCCTTGGGCAGTTGTTGTAAAATTTCAGCTGGTAAACCTAAAATTCCGGCAATACGAATTGCACATTTAGGAGGTGCGGTCTTTTCAGAAACAGGTAAAAGAGAATAATCCATTGCTTCCGAAAGAAGTGCCAAGCGTGTTTCCAAATTGCTGTCCTGCATTTTTTCCAAACGCTTAAGACCTTGCTCATCAATTCCTTTGATAGTAAAATGAGCCAAACCTGCAAGTTCTGCCGGAGCACTGAAATGAGTAGCAGAAATGATAGTATTATTACTATTTATCAAATACTTAAGCGTTGCTACACAAATTGCTTCACCTTCTTCGGGATTGGTTCCTTTAGCAAATTCATCCAGTAAAACAAGTTTATTTCCCTTGCGCTGTAACATATTAGATAAAGAGACAACTTCCCGGGCAAAAGAACTTAATGTCTCACTGTTTTCTCCCGCATCGTGATTGTAATAAACCTCATCATATAGAGGTAATTTAGCTTTTTTAGCAGGCAAAGGTATTCCCAGTGAAGCCAAAATGCACATTTGACCAATAGTTATTAAAGCAGTGCTTTTGCCACCCATATTAGGACCTGTTATCAGATTATCCTTTTTGCTCATTGTAATATTTAGGGGTTGGTGCAGCCGTTGCAGTGCTTCAGAAAGTTTCAAAGCGGCAAATTAACCGCTTGAAAAGATAAATACACCTAAAGAATGAGTTATAGTTGGCAGGCAACATTTATGATATGCAAAGCAAAATTTAGCTGCGCAAAATCCCGCATACTCTTCGGCACTGTTATAGGCAAGTTCAAAATTACTAAAGGCATTTTGTATTTGAGTTGTAAGAGAGCTTTGCGAATTTTATTTTCCTCTTCCTGTCAGCTCCATTGAGAGTTGAAGCAGTTCAGCTTTCAAATCAGCCACAGCCGAATCAGCCAAGCGGAAATTATAATTTACCAGTCCTCTGAACCACAATAAAATATTGGGATGCTAAAAATTGCCCAGTTGTTCTTGACGATTTCGGGAAAGAGTAAATTCCTCTTCAAAGTAGGATGCAGCTCTTTTTTGCATTTTTTCCAAGTCCTTATGTCGTGTTTCTTTCAAACGAGTGGCAATATTAAACTGTTTTTGAGTAAGTTTTTTAAGACAGAGAATAGGAAGATAAATCCGAAAAGTAGGTAGTTTGTTACCTTCAGGATCAAGCAGAGAAACATTTTTGCATATCCGGCAGCTGATGTTGACTATTCAGTTTATGTTCTTTTAATAATTCCTGCAAATGCAAGTAACTGAACAGGATTTTATCTCAAAAAGTTCATTTATTTCCAAACGCTCTGATAGTCTTCAAATACTTTAAAGGCAAAACAGGCAGTTCATTGAAAATTCCTTCTAACTTTGTTTCTACTGCCTTACTTTTTTTTATTGTCTTTAGTAAACTTTCAGTATTCCGGTTTTGAGTTTGTAATTCTTCAATGCTGTAGTGCTTTTTATTCAGTTTCCGGTGTTTTACCGTTTCCATCATTTCACCATTGGTTTCCAGCAAGGCAAAAAGTTTATCTAATAACAGCGCTTCTTTCACATTCCGTTGCATTTGTTTCATCCTTTTAACGGCATTTTATATTAGTTACTTCTGCTGTCAATCATTTTTCTGATCGTTCCGTTTCCAGTTAACAGAATTTGGCATTGCTGCTTCTGTAAGCGTTTTATTGTTTCGGGATGGGGAAAGTGATAACTATTTCTACGGGAAGCAGTTATCCAGACCTCTTGAGGATTAACTGCCTGTAAAAATTCAGACGAACTGGAACTGCGTGAACCGTGATGAGGGATTTTTAAAAAGTCCGCTTTCAATTCTTGGGCATAGTTATCTACCAGATAATTTTCTGCATCTGCTTCAATATCGCCCGTAAAAAGAAAACTTTCCTTTTTTGTATCTAAACGGCAGACCAGAGAAGCATTATTTTCGTTCAAGGGATGATAGGATTTATCGGGATGCAGAAACTTCAATTTTGCCTTGCCCGTAAAGAATGAACAGGTATCGGTAACAGTATGTATTTGAGCAGTTTTGAAGTATTTCTGTTTGGACGCATAGTTCCAGAATTCCTGTTTTATGCTTTCATCGCTAACAAAAATATGCCCTACTTTTTTATGATTCAGCAGCGTTATCAGACCTCCACAATGATCGCTATGTAAATGCGTAAGAACAAGATAGTCAATTTTGGAGATACCTTTTTTGCCGAGCCAGGGAAGTAAGTTCTTACCGAACCAATTTTCTTCAGAATAATCGCTTTTGCTCATAAAATTTTCCGAAAATCCTTTCCTTTTTGTGCCACCTGTATCAATCAGCATTGTTTCACCATTGGCAAAACGAATTAGAGCGCAATCTCCTACCCCGCAATTAAAAATATACAGACCTGTCTCCCCTTTTTGCAAAGCAGGGATCAGTATAAAACCTGTAACCAACAGGGACATAGGAATTAGGGCTTGCAAAGCAATTTTAAATTTACCGCGAATAAGGAAAAATCCCCACAAAATAACAGTTGCCAAAGCTAATGCCTGAAAAAGAGATAAGGTAATAGCGAGATAGGAAAATGGTAAATTATAACAAAACTTTATCCAATGTATCCAAAGAGTATTAACTGCTTTGTAAACTAATACAATATTTTTGTTAAATACCAGCCCTGAGGAAAAATCAGCACTAAGAAAGATAACGGTAACAATATTCCACTACGGAATGCCTAATGTATTGCCAATTATTCCATTTAGAGAAGCAGTGCCAAAATAATACAGCGTGAAAGGAGTTATTGCTATAGAAATAAGCGCCGAAAGTAAAGATCCGTCCTGTAAGTCATTAGCACTTTATAAAAGGGTTTGCTCAATAATTTATCCTTGAGAATAACTTAAAATTTGGTAAACCGTAAAAATAACCAGCACCGAAACAAAAGAAAGCTGAGTCCTATATTAAACAACTGTAGGACTTAGAGAGTTATAATAAACAAGGATAGACAATGTTTGAGCTCCCGAAACAGGACTTTAAATTGCTAAAATAACTACTGAAATCATAATAATAGAACGAGTATACGGAAGGAGCCCAGTTATTGAGTGCCGCATAAAGTAAAATTAACGGCAAAAAAGGATACTATTTCCGTTCATAACAGCGAAACCAAATCAAATAAATGAACCAGACCATTCCACTACAATCCTTATAAATGGATAATTCCACTGCCCGGTAAGCTGAGATATATTCCTGCTTTAAAACCTGATTCACCAAAGAGCACGTTTGCCCAATCTGAATCTCTTCATTGCGGCATCAGAGAAACTTCTAGAAGTTTATAACGCAATTTGCCGGTTAAAGCACTAACTTCTGGTTGGGAAATTCTTGCCTTGCCCAATTGATAAGCAACTGCCGAATAACGATTAGGATAAATATCCAGAATAGGATCGCGGATTAAGGGATAAATTTCTGCCAATAAATTATAAGTTCTGCCTGAATTAACTTTTCGCTGGAGGACAGAATAATTTTTCTTTAATAGGATAAGAGCGCGTAGTAGTTCTACTGCATAACGCTTTTCGTCTACTGAAAAGACCCTTGTAACATTAAAAGTGATTTCTTGCTGAAGGTCTCTTTTCCCGCAGTAATATTTCCAGCTGCGAACTATCTTGAATAAAGATAAACGGCATATCAAAACAGAAACAATAACAGCAGTAAAATTTGGCGTCTTGCGCATAAAGATAGCGGCAATTGTCAACCCACCGGCTATTATTAACTGAAAATTTATTTCCGGTTGCAAACATTTAACAGGATAATACCGACAGTCAAAACAAAACCGAAAAGAAAAAGGACAGGTGCGCTTTTCTATTTGCTCCATTTACATTTTATCTCCATTTTCAGGTTCTTTTATTTAAGTCAGGAGTCAATACCTTCATTCACAATTTTATTTTTTTATGATATCTTCATTGGTGCTTATAACTTATGTCTACTTTAATTCTTAATTCTTCCTTCACGAGTCCTCACTGCCAAATTATTTTGTTGGTAGCGTAAAATAAATTTCGGCAGTAAGGTGTCTTTACTTACATATCAGGTTATGGCACATGTCTTATATAGAGTGATATTTCAGCTTTATATGGTCTTTCCCCTTCTTTTAAAGCCCGATTTAATTTATCCAGCATTTTAGTCCGTTTGCTTATACTATTTGCCTTCACTTTCACACTAAATAAAGCGCTGGCAATTTCTTCGCCTTCCACATCCCAAACCCTTGCCATTAATGCAATTTCCTGGTCTCTTTTACCGGTATTGGCAAGAGTGTATTCCAGTTCTATAAATTGAGTGCCGAAATTGGAGATGCGGACATCGCTGATTTGAATTCGGGACGCATTTCTTCTTACACCGGAGCGTTGAATGAAAATCCCCAGAATAACAAGAACAATAACAATAATCAGGATAAACTGTTTCGGTTTATACCGCTTCGGGAATTCAAGCCGATCAACTACTCTCATTTTTGAACCCTTAATAAATAAACTGCCAGGCAGAATAGAAGGTATTTTGCCAGTCATCAAGGTGAGCGGTTTCAAAACCAAAAAGGAGACGGTGATGAGCAAAAATATCTATAAGGACATTACTTTTCAAGGTAATAGTTTCTGTCTTTGTTCCTTGAAACCAATGTGCCGTACCTTCATCAATTTCTTCCGCTGTACTAAAAACATTATGATAATTTTGCCTCCAGTCACTGCCAAAACTTCCTTGTTTGCAATAAGATACACCTCCCTGCCAAAGAAAAATATCTTTAAATGGCAAACGCAAAAGACAAGATACATCTGCCAAATTGGAACCTTTAGGATAGCCCAGAGGTCTGCCATCAGTAGAAAACATCGTATGATTCAAATAGTGCGTATAAGTGAAAGGACGGACAGCTGTAATTTCTGTTGTTATATCTGCAGAAGGACTTTCCGGTAAAGAAAAAGGAACATTCCAACGCATTCCACCCTGTAAAGCATATTTATTTCCCCACCAATCACTGAAAAGCTTGCTGGAACTAAATTCATCTATAAGAACTTGAGCATAAAGGAATAACGGTTGCACAGGACGATAAGAACCCCCGGCATAAATCATTACATTATCTCTATCCCATAGGTTATGCTCAATTGCCCGCCAGAAAGCATTGGGCAAAAAGTAGTTAATTTCCGGTGAACGATTGCCGTAGATTATTTCTTCACCCAGGAAGAAATGCAAATTAGAACACGGATGAAAGCCGAATTGATGTAAAGCCAGGTATTTATCGGGATAATTCTTGTTGTTGTAAAAATGCTCATCATATATATTGTAAGTGCTATCTGCCATTAAAGATGCGTGTAAAAAAGAGATACTAAAAATGCCTGCTCTGCCTTCTGCCAAAATATAACCGTAATCATTCACCCCATCATTCAAAATGATACTTCCGCTAATAGAATTGCCCACGGGAAATTTTCCCCGTCCTAAAGCCAGAGTTAAGTTCTTGGCATTGTAGCTGATATCTCCGCTAAGATTATCAATGTTCAGTTTTTCATCGGTGGTATTGCAGTAACCATCCACCAGCCAGGAAGTTCTTGCTGCGTTTTGATTACCTAAAAAAATTCCGTTCCACCATTTAGTATTCATTTCTATGTGTTTTCCATATTGCGATTTCAACTGCCACCCTCTATAGAGAAAGCTGTAACTTTCATCCTTTTTAACAGGTTCCAAACCCCCAATAAAATTCAGTTCCCCTCTCAATTTATAATCAGGACTTTGATAACTCAATATAGAATAATTGGTATTTCCCAAACGACAAATATCAAGGACCGCGTCACCTACGCTGGAACGCGAGACAAAAGGAAGGTATAATCCATTATTATAAATAGAGATACTATCTTCTTTTGCGCGTTGGGAATAACTTAATAAACTGGGTTTTAACCCTTCCTGAATTTCCGGAGCAAAGGCAGAATCCGGTATCAAACGCAAAGCAGGTAATAATGAACAAAAAAGTAACAGGATAGCCAAACATATTTTCTTAGCCATATTTTATTGGGATTCATCCTGATTACACAATTGCACCAGGCGTTCCACTTCCTCCTCGGATATTTTTAATTCTTTAGCAATTTCACTATTTGTCCAGCCAAAATCAAGCAAACGACGAACCATAAGACAGAGGGTGTTATTTTCCTCGGGGTGAATATCTTCTTTATTTTCGGGTTCAATATTGATGTTCAGTGTTGTTTTCCTTTTCTTTCTGCTAATGCTTGCAATGAAATGATATATTAAAATTAACAGCAACATCAGGATGATTAACAGCATAATTCTGCTAATCCATTTTCTGCCATATAATTTTTTAACTTTAGCGGGTTTAGTTGTCTGCTTCTTATCCTGCTGAGTTTTGGGCATAATATATAGGGAGTCGGTTGTTGTTATTTCTTCAA
>JAXGIH010000066.1:0-10873 GCA_040770845.1 Cloacimonas sp. (SeqCode) | reverse complement strand
TTTCCCAATCTAAAAATTGTGAGTTAAAACAAGAACTAAACCATCTCAACCCTCTCAACCTTCTCAACCTTTTTTAATTTTCAATTCTCAATTCTAATAGGTTTTCCTTGTTAATTTCATTCTTCATTTATCATTTTTTTACTTGTCTAATCATCACTTCGGTAAAGAGTTCACCTGTTTCCTGTACATCAAAGGGCTTAAAACCCAAATATTTATCCCACTGCCCCAAAACATAGTCAAAGCTAACAACGCGGTATATTTTATTCGGATCAACCGGTTTTTCATTGATATAATAGACCTCTTTGGGTTTCAGCAAACCGAACAGACGCTTTTTCTTTTTCCATTCCGTTGAACTTGTTTGCACAATATCGTAGGGTTTGTTTTTAGCGATTTCTTTATTAAGTGCTTCCATAGTCAATAAATCTCTTCCATAACAGGAAAACAGGACAATGTAATTATTGAAGGGAAATAGTTCATACATATCTTTCAGGGTAACAGGTCCTGCCGGAACAGATTTTCTGATACCCCCGTTATTGATAATTGCCAAATCGGGTTTACAGGTTTCATAATATTCCTGTTTTAATGCTTCAGCAGACCATTTGGAGACGGCAGTTTCCTTGAATTTATCCGGAATCCAGTCCACCGGTATATGGGCAATAACTTTTCCTGTTTCTTTTCCCAAGCTGTCTGCTATTGCTTTTACAAATTGGTTTAAGGGGGTTGGGGGTAAATTTTCCGGTGCAATTAGCGGAATTAGTTTACTTTTATAAGAAGAAATACGGTCGTTTTGAACCTCTATATTGATGGCTCCCAAATAGTTTAAATAAATTCCGGAGGCAATATAAATTCCATTCACTGACAGGGCTCAGAAATAACGGTATGAGAATGACCTCCAATAATTAAATCCACCGGTTATCCAAAACGGTTGCCAATAAGAATCCGCTTCAAAGCCATTATGGAGTAAGCAGAATTATCAGATCGCTTTGTTTGTCTACTTCTTCAATATAATTATCTATTGCCTCTTTATAGGGCAAAATGGTTAAACCGGTAATATTTTCCCTTTTCACTTTTTGCGGCAGTTCGGTTAAAGTTAAACCCATAATGCCAATTTTCAAGGAATCTAAAGAAAATATTTGATAAGGCATATTGCCGAAGGGCTGATTTTTTTCATCCAGAATATTAGTGGTGATAAAAGGATAATTTGCCAGTTCCCTAAGTTTGATTGTGTTGTCTTGCGAATAATCAAACTCGTGATTACCGTAAGTTGTGGCATCCAGATTGAGATAATTGAAGACCTTTATAACAGCACCTCCAATGGCATTATCATAAGTTAAGGAGGCAAAAATGCTGCCCGTTTGTTGATCTCCGGCATCCAGATAAAGCGCTGCTGATGTCTTTTCCCTTTCTGCATTCAAATAATATTCCAGAACAGCATAACCGCCAATTTTGCCAAACCTTGAATTTTGAGGTAGATAGGCACCATGGGTGTCGTTAGTATGCAAAATAGTTACAGGAACAGCAGTGACAAAAACACTGGCAGCTAAAAAGATGATAGTTAGGACTTTGCTTTTGTTCTTATTCATAATTCTTCTCTTCTCTGGATTCCTGCTTGCGCAGGAATGACGGAAAGAAAACAGGAATGTGAAAAGAGAGCAGGAATGACGGGGTGAAGTAACAGAAAGCTGTTTCTCTATTGTTTTCAGGTCTTGTGGTGTATCAATTCCGATGCCTTGATAACTGGTTTCTACCATTTTAATAGGAATTCCGTTTTCCAGAGCTCTTAGCTGTTCCAGTTTTTCTATCCTCTCTAAGATAGAGGGTGACAAAGATACAAATTGCTGCAAACATTCCGGTAAATAAGCATAAACTCCGATGTGACGGTAATATTTAATATCTATTTGACTGTCCCGATTAAAAGGAATAACCGAACGGGAAAAATACAAAGCATAATTTTGCGTATCAGTTACAACTTTTACAATGTTTGGATTGTATATCATTTCCCGGTCTTCAATCACGGTCATTAAACTTGCCATCTGCACTTTTCTATCTTCAAAAGCGGAAATAAGCTTTTGTAAGGGTTCTTCTTCAATAAGCGGTTCATCTCCCTGAACATTAAAAACCAATTCTGCCTGCGGAAAATATTGTAGCGCTTCAGCTATGCGGTCTGAACCGCTGGGATGACTTTCTTTTGTTAAAACCGCTTTGCCTCCGAATGACTTAACTGTTTCTAAAATGGAGATATTATCCGTTGCTACACAAACAGTATTAAATAAACCGGAATTTGCAACGCGTTCATATACATACTGGATAATCGGTTTTCCATTCAGCAATGCCAAGGGTTTTCCGGGAAAACGCGTTGAATTATAACGAGCTGGAATTAAGGCAATAATATTCATTTGGCTACCTTTTTGGCATTTTTGCGCAGCCAAATCATTAGGGCAACGCTATCACTATAATTTATTCCCGGAATTCGCATTGCCTGCCCTATGTTTTTAGGACGGATTTTACTAAGTTTTTCGCGTGCTTCATAAGCCAGAGAGGGAATGCTAAAATAGTCCATCTCTTCAGGAATGGCGATTGTTTCGGCATTTTGGAACTTTTGAATTTCTTCTTCCATTCGGTTTAAATAGCCAGAATATTTAATTTCCAGTTCAAGGCGATTTTGAATATCACTATTAACATCCGCCGGAATTTTGTAACCGTAATTTTGGAGGTCATTAAAAGAAATTTCGGGTCTTTTCAATAATTGAGCAAAACGGATGGGCTCTTTTATTTCTCCATTTGGCAGGCAGTTATGCTGTTTCAGGTATTTCAGCTCCCGCTGTAAAATTTCTTGCATCTGCAAAAACCTTTGCCAACGACTTTCTTCTACCAATCCCAATTTGTAACCAACCGGCATTAAACGCTCATCGGCATTATCCTGACGTAAAAGTAAACGGTATTCCGCACGCGAAGTAAACATTCTATAGGGCTCATTTGTTCCCCGGGTTACAAGATCGTCAATTAGAACTCCGATGTATGCCTCACTGCGTTTTAGAATAAGGGTTGCTTTATTTTCCAAAGCCAGAGAAGCATTTATACCTGCTAAAAGACCTTGTGCTGCTGCCTCTTCATAACCGGAAGTGCCATTTATCTGTCCTGCCAGGTATAAGCCCTTTATTTTTTTACACTGCAGAGAACTATCTATTTCTTCCGGATCAATAAAATCATACTCTATAACGCCAAGAGCATAGCGTAAAATAAAACGCCTCCTCTAAACCCGGAATACTATGCACAATTTTTCTGAATTTCTGCCGGAAGCGAAGTAGAAATGCCGTTTACATAACCTTCAAAGGTATTCAGTCCTTCCGGTTCAATAAAATGTGATGACTTTCCCTTTGGGAAATTTCACTATTTTATCCTCAATGAAAGGACAATAGATCGATACCTTTAATTATTCCGGAATAAAGAGCGGATTCAGTTAAATTGGCTCTAATGATTTGATGCGTTTCTTCCGTAGTGTGTGTTATATAACAAGAAACCAGATTCTTAATTTCAATATCCCGGTAAAGAAAAATATGCAAGTTTTCATCCCTTTGCTCTTCCAACTTGTTATAATTTACAGAACGCAAGTCCACTCTGGAGTGGAGTTCCCGTTTTAAACCTGCGAACTTTTTAATCCCAAGCAGATAAAGAACGGGAAAGATATTCTACAGATGGCTCTCCACTTCGTCCTCCGGCATAACTTATTTTGCCAATGTGGATTTTCCCTGCAAAAAGTGCCGGTCGCCAAAATAACTTTAGGAGCATAATAGCAATGTCCGATTTATTACTCCTTGAACGCAGCCATTTTCTACAATTATTTCTTCTATGGTTGCCTCAATTAAATGAATTTTCTTCCTTTTCTATTGCTTCTCGCATTAGCAGATGGTATTTTTGACGATCATTTTGAGCGCGGAGCCCAAACATAAGCTGGACAGCTTACTTCTATTCAGCATCCGAAAATGAATTCCGGAAAGGTCGGCACTTTTTGCCAAGTTCACCACCCCAAGGCATCTATTTCTCTTGCCAGATGACCTTTAGCAGGACCTTCCGATGGATGGATTACAGCTCATTCTGCCTATAGCTTCAATTTTAATGGTAAAGAGAGCAACTTTCAACCCTCTTTTTGCTGCTGCGGGATGCCTCAATTCCGGAATGACCTGCTCCCACAACGTGGATCAAATTTTGTTATCTGTATGCATTTTAGCTTAATTTATTTTGAAACCAGTTATAAAGGGGCTCAAGACCTGTATTATTAAGTGCTGAAACAGGAAAAATCGGCTCTTCTTTCAAACCCAAACCCTTTGCCAGGTCTTTCACCGTCTTGGCTACTTTGGTTTTGGGAATTTTATCTGCTTTGGTGGCTACAATACAATAGTCAATACCCCTTAGGCGCAACATTTCCATAAGCATAATATCTTTGCTGTCTGCCGGATGACGAATATCTACAATAACAATCAAAGAACGCAATTGCTTGCGCTGTTCAAAATATTTATTGATCATCCGACGCCATTTTTCCTGTTCTGCCTGGCTAACTTCGGCAAAGCCGTAACCTGGTAAATCGGTAAATTGCAAAAAGCCGGAACTATCATTATCGTCTATCTTATAACGAATTAAAAAGAAATTCAATAAGCGTGTCTTTCCAGGAGTGGATGATGTTTTAGCAAGCCCTTTATGATTGGTTAACAAATTGATAAGTGTGGATTTACCTACATTGCTTCTACCCGCAAAAGCAAATTCGGGATAAGCAGAAGCCGGATAATCACTCGGTTCAATAGCACTTTTAACAAAAAAGGACTCAACAAATCTGATCATTTTTATAAATCACACTGCTTTTTTCGGATTCGTAAACCTCTACTTCAGAGATAGCTACGGGCTTATCCTGAAGCTCTTTTTCCATACATTCATAAATGTATTTAGCCAGATTTTCGGAAGTGGGATTTCTTTCCGTAAACGGAACAATCTCATTCAAATAAGAATGATCCAGGTTATTTAGTATGTTAGACAGAATAGTTTTGAGTACACCGAAATCCATTGCCATTCCGATTTCATCCTGCTCTTTTGTCTTCACACAAACCCTCACCTTCCAGTTGTGACCGTGCAGTTTACTGCAGGCACCTTCATAACCACGCAATAAATGAGCTGCGGAAAAGGTTTCAATTACATTTAGGAAAAACAATGTTAACTCCTTTTTTAAGTGTCTAAAAGTATTTCTTGTGAATGAAAACCAGCACCAAAATAAGGGAAATTAAAACAGAAATTCCCATTATTAGAGCAAAGGCAAAGTTGCTTTCTTGAAAAGGCAAAGGAACATTCATTCCATAGATGCTTACAATAAGAGTCGGCACTGAAATGATGATTGTTATAGAAGTTAAGAACTTCATTACTACATTCAAATTGTTGGAAATGATAGAAGCAAAGGCATCCATCATTCCGCTTAAAATGCTGCTGTAAATATTTGCCATTTCTATTGCCTGCTTGTTTTCAATGATTACATCCTCAATCATATCCTCAGCATCGGGATCATTCAATAACCAGCGGGTTCTTTGCAAACGCTCCAAAATAATTTCGTTGGATTTTAACGCTGTATTGAAATAAACAAGGGATTTTTCCATACGCAATAAACGGATCAGTTCTTTATTCTTCATTGACTGATGCGCTCATCTTCAATTAAAGTAGTACGCCGGTTGGTTCTTTTGCGGAGCAAAAAAATAGATGGCTGTCCTTAAGTTTATATTCAGTAAAAAAAACTCTGCTGCGTGATATTAAAGGACGATACTTGCCTTCAAGATATTGAGTTAAAACCTCATTATCATAAAAAGAAACTGTAATCAACTTATCTTCAGTGAAATTATCCCCTACCCATCGGTGCTGTAGCAAAAGAGATCTTGGCAGAACGATGCTTATAATAAATAGGCACTCGTAAAATTGTTAACAACGCTCCCTCATCCCATTCCAAACGGGCATTTTCATCCACCTCCTGAAGGTCAGTTATAAAATCCTCTTCCAGATTGTATTTTTTAACAATTCGCTCAATTTCTTCCGGAGAGGGTTCTCCAGATGTATCCAAAATGCTTCCTCCATAGTTAAAGCCGGAACAAAACGCCCGAACCGCTTACTTTGAAAATGTGGATCATAATAACCTCCTTTCCGTATCTATTTTCTTCTGCCATTTTTTTTTACCTTGTTTTTGTGGCAAGCAAAAAGTCCAAGTTCGGATTGTTCATAGGGTCACAAACTCTAGACCACAAACTTGCTTGACAGAATTCTTGAATTAATTTATCAGTGTATCCAATAAGAATTATGTATTCTGATGCATATAGAGTGTGGTTTCCTGCTATTCTTAAAAGGCAGAATGATAATGTCCAAAGTAAAATTAAAAGAAACAGTTTCCGAGGGCAGTATGAGTTCTGTAATTTCGGAGCTGAATAAAAAAATAACCCCTAAAAATAATAAAAAAATGGGAAAGGAGATAACTATGAAACGACTATCATTACTCCTCGTGATGATATTCATTCTGGGCTTAATGGTTTTACTATGCTGAATGCCAGCGAGTAACCATTGGCGCGAAACGAAACAGGTCGTATCGGTAGATATGTATTATAAAAACTCGCTTTTGAATGCTTATACTACCAGGACAGGCTGTTGGTATGAATGGAAGTATTACTGGAGTTGCTTTTTATAACAATTTCTCCTCTAATCTTCCAGGTATGCCTATTAATATTTGGCTGGGTATTACTACCCAAACAGATTTGAGCGGGGGCTGGATACCTTCCCTTTCTCCTTCACTCAGGTTTTCACAGGCAATGTGGATTTCCTTCAGGAACTAACACTATTAATATCGCTTTCACTACCCTTCCAATATAGTGGTGGTGTTTTAGTGATGATGGTTGAACGGGTAATGGATAGCACCTGGCATTCCTCATCTGATCTATTTGCCTGTCAGACCATCGGGACAAACCGCGCGTTGAATATCTATAGTGACAGTATTGACTATGATCCTGCCAATCCTCCAACCGGAACAGCCG
Organism: Cloacimonas sp. (SeqCode); assembly: GCA_040770845.1. Lineage (GTDB taxonomy): Bacteria > Cloacimonadota > Cloacimonadia > Cloacimonadales > Cloacimonadaceae > Cloacimonas. Next base: position 3,824 of record JAXGIH010000066.1, on the reverse strand, counting down.
CAAGCGGTAAATTCCCCAAAACCACTTTCTTCTACACTGGTCAAGGTATCGGTAATGACTTAGCTTGTTTAAGCATTACCGGAAATACTACTCCCAGTGTTGGCCAATCTTATCAGTATGTTGTAACCGTTAAAAACAACGGTCAGAATGCACAAAACACTTACACTGTTAAACTGATGCAAACAGGTGATGTAGAACTTGCTTCTCTTCCCGGCTTGCCTATTAATGAAGCTCAAACCCTTACTTACACTTTTAACTGGACCCCCAGTGTTGCAGGTCCCACTACTCTTTATGGAAAAGTTATTTTAGCAACTGATGAAATACCTTCCAACAACCAAAGTCCTGCTTTGAGCATTGCTGTTCAACCGGCAGGTATTCAAGCAGTTACAATTGCAGATGGCACAGCGACAATGCGGATTCCGATGGATTTCTACTATAAGAATTCCTTATCTGAAACTATCTACTTATCTGACGAATTAGGTTTTGTTACCGGAACTATTACTTCTTTGGCTTTTTACACTAACTTCTATGATTCTCCTTCCTAACGGAGCTACTAAGATTTGGTTGGGTTCAACTAATGTTCAAGATTTAAGTGGTGGTTGGATTCCTTCACTCAGATGACTTTGGTGTTTGATGGCAACATCACTTATCCTTCGGAATAAACACCATTACCATTCCTTTACAAACACCCTATATGCATACTCCTGGAAACTTGGTAATGATGGTTCAACGTCCAATGGATACTGACTATTATTCATCTTCTGATAATTTCTACGGCTTAACCATTGGTACCAACCGCACTCTAAAAGTTCAGAGTGATAGCACTCCTTACGATCCTGCCAATCCTCCTGCAGGAACAACTCCTGTAGGACAGGTTCCCAAAACCACCTTCTTCTATACCGGACAGCAGATTGTAAATGATTTGGCTTGCCTTAGCATTACTGGAAGTTCAACTCCCAATGTTAATTCACCTGCAACCTATACAATCACGGTTAAAAATAATGGAACTGCCACTCAAACCAACTACACCGTAAAACTGATGAAAGAAGGCGGAGTGCAAATTGCCAGTGTTCCCGGAACCTCAATTGCTTCCTTACAAACCGCTACTTTCAACCTGAGCTGGACTCCCACTGCTGTGGGAACTACCTATTTATATGGTGTAGTAGAACTTGCCGGGGATGAAATTGCTACCAATAATCAAACAGCTAACTATACTGTTCAAGTAATGGAAGCAGGACTAACTGTGGTACAAATCGGTCAGGGAACTGCTACAAATAGCACTACCGGTTCTCCCACTCCTTACGGAACTTTCTATAAGAACTTCCGCCAGCAATATTTATATACTGCAGCTGATATCTACGCAGCCGGTGGTGCACCTGGTTTGATTAATGCTTTGGCATTTAATGTTACTTCAGTGAATAACTGCTCCGCTATGCCGAACTACACTATAAAAGTAAAACATACAGATCAGACCGAGCTAACTACAACATTTGAAGTAGGGGAATATACTACTGTTTGGAATAGTCCCAGTTACTTACCTACAGCCGGATGGAATGTGCATACTTTCACTACTCCCTTCTTCTGGAATGGTGCTTCCAATCTCTTAATTGATATCTGCACGGATTTGATTACCGGTGACTGGACGGAAAATGCTTCTGTTCCTTACACTCCTACTAGTTACCCCAGCTGCTTACGGTTCCAGAGTGATACACAACCTGCTTCCGCGGCAACTACCGGAACCACTTCTACCAATAGAGCTAATGCCAGATTGTTTATGACCATTTCCGATATGGGTTCTCTTACCGGTGTAGTTAGTTCTGCCGGCGCTCCTTTAGAAGGTGCTTCGGTTACAGTTGTAGGAACTGTTTTCCATACTCTTTCTACTGCTGATGGTTCATATAACTTCCCCTATGTGCCGATTGGAACCCAACAAGTTATGGCTACCAAACACGGCTATAATGAAGTAACCCATACAGTAACAATTGTAGAAGACCAGACCACTACTCAAAACTTTGAGCTTACTCTGCTACCACAAGTTACAGTAAGTGGACGTATTGTGGGTAGCGATCAGCCCACAGTTGGTTTGGCTGGTGCTACAATTGCTTTAAGTGGTTATGAACCTTATGAGGCAACAACCAATGCTACCGGTAACTTCACTATTCCTAATGTTTTTGCTAATCAGACCTATAACTATGTTGCTACTGCTACTGGTTATCAACCGGCAACGGGTCAGGTTGTAGTTGGAACAACAAATGTGAATATGGGTGATGTTATTGTCAACGAATTGGCGTTTCCTCCTTATGGAGTAGTTGCTGAAGAAGCTGCTAATTTCACTAATGTAACCGTTACCTGGCAACCACCCAATCCTAATGCTCAAACAATTACAGAGGGCTTTGAAGGCACAACCTTCCCGCCTACTGACTGGAGTCAAATTATCACAGATACAAGTGCTCCTGGAACTACAGGCGTCTATCCAACCTGGTGTCAGGTAGGAACTATAGCTCTTACTCCTGCAGTTCCACCTCATGGTGGATCTTATCAAGCAGCTATGTGGTGGAGTTATAACCATCAGGATGAATGGTTGATTACACCTCAATTCTCTTGCCCCGGAAATGCTGTTTTACAATTCTGGAGCTATGTCTATCTTGGTTCAACTAATGATGATCACTATTACATTAAGGTCTCTACCGATAATGGCAATACTTGGACTGTCCTTTGGGATGCAACTGCTTTAACAGGCGGATGGAATAATTATGCCACTCCGATTACTATTGATCTTTCTTCCTATACCGGACAGCAAATTAAGCTTGCCTGGCATGCCGATGATCCGCCTTCCGCTGATGGAATGTGGTATGTTTGGTTCGTGGATGATATCCTTATCGGTACGCCCGATAATGTTCTGAAATTCAGCACAGAGGAACTATTAGCAGGCTTCAAAGTAAATAATTCCAACACCCAAAATGGTTTTTATCCTTCTTTGCCTATCGATCGTGACAGGATAAGAATCCTGCAATCCAGTGAGCCCGTTACCGTATAGAAAGGCCTGCTAAATAACAGAGTTTTGCTTGGCTATAGAGTATATCGTCTTTTAGCTGTACGATCAAGGTAATGAGGCAAACTGGACAACTCTAACTCCTTCTACTATTACTCCTACTACTTATGTAGATAATGCCTGGCGGCCCTTACCTTCCGGTGTTATAAATTTGCTGTAAGCTGTTTATACTAATAATGTATTTTCCAATGCCAAAATTCTCAATGAAATTCACAAAGGTATGATGGGAGCACTTAACCGGAACAGTTACTGAATTCGGAGCAAATCTTCCTATTCAAAGATGCCTATTACCGCTGGTGAATATGGCGGTCAAAGCGATACTACCGGACATTACAGCTTTGGAGTTTATGCCGGAACTTACACCGTAACTTGTGTAAAACCTGGATACCAGCCCGGTTCACAGGCAGGTGTAGTAATTACAGGTATGCAGACCACAACTCAAAACTTCGTGCTTACCGAAATCACTTTACCTCCTGTAAATGTTCAAGCAACAGATAATGGAGCTATTGCCAATATTACTTGGATGGCACCTGGATCTGCGGGAGGTGAATGGCTGCACTATGACAGTGGTGAAAATAATGATAGCATAGGTACTGGTAGTGCAAATGACTTTGATGTATACATTCGCTACCCTGCATCCGCTCTTGCTGATTATGCCGGAATGAGCTTATATACACTCAAAGTATGGCCTGCCCAGGCAGGAACCTTCTCCGTTCGCGTTTGGACTGGAGGAACTGCTGCTGCTCCAGCTAATATGGTTGTAGATCAAGGT
>JAXGIH010000065.1:0-10994 GCA_040770845.1 Cloacimonas sp. (SeqCode) | reverse complement strand
CAGAATCCCGGCATTGGAAAGCTGCTTCATTCTTTCAGAAACAATGTAATTCTCCCACAATTTACCTATATCGTCTCTAACCGCAATGTCTCTAAAATCGTTTATTAAACAATTGCGCACACCATTATCCCAAAAATAGATTTTGCGGGAACGCTTAATTTCATTACGCTGATTTGTAGAGTAATTTTGTAAGCGGAAAATGATATATGCCTGCTCCAAAAGCTGAATATACTTTTGAATTGTTTTTTGATCCGTAGAAATTAATTGAGCGAGTTCATTATAGGAGACCTCTGAACCAATTTGCAAAGCTAAAGCGTTAAGAAGACGGTCTAAAAGTTCCGGTTTACGCAGGTCTTGAAAAGTAAAAATATCTTTATATAAATAGCTGCCTACCAGATGATTAAGCAGAGTGCGGCTTCGGATGGATGATTAACAATATCGGGATAAGAACCATAAATTAAGCGGTTAGCTAATTCTTTCCTTTCCCGATAAACTCCAAAATTATCTGCAAGTTCCTGATAAGCAAAAGGATATAAGTAAAATTCATATTTTCTGCCGGTGAGTGGTTCCCTTATTTGGTTGGATAACTCAAATGACGATGAGCCGGTAGCAATTATCTGCACTTCCGGAAAATTATCCGCTAAGAGTTTTAACTTTAGCCAATATTCTGAACCCTTTGAGCTTCATCTATAAGGATATATTTGCTTTTCCCGGCAAATTGTTTCATTGAGCTTATTGTCTCCGCAGCCAGTAGATTACGGTCTTCCAAATCATCACAATTCAAATATAAAACATCCTGCTGATCAGGGAAAAGACCTTTTAATAATGTTGTCTTTCCTCTGCCTTGCTCCCATAATTAAAATTGCTTTTCCTTTATGCAAATTATTTAATATGCGAGAAGTAACAAATCGTTTAATCATAATCATTTCCTTTTCTTGATTCAATATATAGACAAGATAATCAATAAGAGGATACCGTCAAGTAAATTTATCCCTATTTTGCAGAGTATAATCCGGAAAATAACCCCCATTTTGCAGAATATAGTCCGGAAAACAGGCATTACCATCTTGTTCGGGAAATTTTCTCTTGCAAATGCCGAGTTATAAAGTTCCTAACTTCCTGTTTCTCAGTCGTTTGTTTAACGCTGCTTTAACACTTCCTTTACACTTCCTTAGCGCCGTTAAGGAATCGTAAAGGAATCGTAAAGGAATCGTAAAAGGATCGTTAAAGGGTCATTAAAGTAAAACTAAGCCGGAAATGAAGGATGCCATAAGAAGAATGGATTTTACCGGAAAATTAGGATAACCGGACCGAAATTAAGCTTTTTTTGATAGAAAATCCCCTGAGAGCTACACTCTTCAGGGCTTTTGGGAAGCAAAGGAAAAAAGATAACAGACGGTTGTGTTTTAATAGCGATTGCAGTTACAGATTGACAACAAAACGGAAGGAAATATTGTACATTATACCCGATAAGAGAGGTAAAAAAAATGAAACGGTTTTATTTCTTCAGTGCTATGTTTTTCTGGCATTTTGCCTGAATGCTCAACCCTGGGAAATGGATAACAGTGTTTTTAATCCCAGTGGAGTTCCCAGTTTAACATTTTCTCAGCCCAGATTTATTAACACGGATAGTGACAGTGATTATGATTTTTGGCTGGGAAATACAAATCGGCCTCCGCGCATTCAGAATAATGGAACTGCAACAAATCCTGTTTTTGGGCAAGGGGGGCCCTGACCTTTTATCCACCAATTCCTTATCTTGCTTCCGAAATGGCTGTTTCTGCTGATATGAATGGCGATGGAATTTTGGATTTAGTTACAGGTGGTTTTACCGGTTTACATTTGTTTTTGAATAGCGGAACTAATGCTAACCCTGTTTTTACTGAAAGCGGAGGTTATTTTTCCGGTTTAAATGTAGGTTCCAATCCTGTTCCTGATGTAGCGGATGTTGATAATGACGGCGATCTGGATTTGGTGGTTGGTTTAAGTGAAAATGGCAGTGTAATTATATATTTCAATAACGGTTCTGCTGCTGCGGGGAATTTTAGTGAAAGTAACTGTCAACTTATTGGTGATATCGGTCTTTATGCTTATCCGGTTTTTTGTGATTTTGATTCTGATGGTAAACAGGATATCTTATGCGGTAGGGATACTCACGGATTTGTTTTTTATCAAAATATTGGCACTGCTACAAACCCTATCTGGGAGGAAAATAATACTTTTTTTTCCGGTTTGGGAATGTCTACTTACTGGAATTCACCTGATTTAGTTGATCTAAATGGTGATGGACTATATGATCTTGTATATGGAACTGCGGCAGGTCCTTTGCAGTATTATGTTAATACTGGAACAGCAGAAAACCCTTCCTGGCAACAAAATACAGCTCTTTTTGGCGGTGTTTTGGATGTTGGAGGAGCTAGTAATCCGGTTTTTTATGATTTTGATGGTGATGGTGATTACGATTTAATCAGTGGCAGTCAAATGGGCGATATAAAATATTACCGGAATACAGGAACAGCTTATGCTCCTGCCTGGCAAGCAGATAACTCTTATTTTGCCAGTATTGATCACTCTATTGATTCTGCTGTAGCAGTTGGTGATGTAGATGCAGATGGCTTGCCGGATGTGATTGTAGGGGATTTAAATGGGGGACTTTTCTTCCATCATAATACAGGAACAGGACTAATTGAACAGACAGGTGTTTTACCTGCTGTTTCAGTTGGCGGATGGTCTTGCCCGCGTTTAATAGATATGGATTTTGACGGTGACCTGGATTTAGTTGTTGGAAACGAAGCAGGTAACCTTTTTTACTATCAGAATAACGGAACTCCTGCCAGTCCTTTATGGGAACTGATAAACGGCTTTTTCGGAACAATTGATGTCGGCTCCGATTGTGTTCCCGCTTTTGCTGATGTGGATGAAGATGGTGATTTGGATATGGTTACCGGAAATCTTTTTGGTGAGGTGCAATGTTTTTACGGGAAAGACAGCTTTGGGTGGAAAATACAGTTTTATTCAACGGCATTGAAACCGACCAAAATGCTACTCCGGCTTTAGTAGATTTGGATCATGACGGCGATTATGATTTGGTTTTAGGTGATTATGACGGCACTTTTAAATTCTACGGATCTAAAATACTCCGGGGCAGTATTAAATCCTCCCCAAAATCAAGTTTTGTTGTAAATGGCGAAGTTACCGTTATGTGGGAAGAACCTCTAACTGGTAGCACTTCTCCCTTTGAACATTATAAGGTTTATCTGGATGGTGTTTTTTGCGGTTCCACCACAGAAAATATCTGGGTTTTTCGGTTTAGACACAGGTGTTTCTTATTTAGTTGGTATAACTGCACAGTATGTTGCAGGTGAATCAATTCCTGTAACGCTGGAATTGATGATTACGGGAAATGCTGACCCAATAGTTCAGCCCATTGCTTTAACCAATTACCCCAATCCTTTTAATCCTTCTACTACGATAAGCGTTACGATTCCTGCTGGTTCTGCAGGAACTTTGGAAATCTATAATGTGAAAGGACAAAAAGTTCGGGTTTGGAATTACCTTCCTTCCGGAGAACAAAAGAATTCTTTTAATGGCTGTGATAAACAGGGTTTGCCACTGCCTTCGGGAGTTTATTTCTGCATAGCTAAAACGCAAAATGGAGTGCAGATAAAGAAAATGGCACTGATGAAATAATAAAAAATGAATGAAGTAAGGAATCATTTCCCGAGGGCTTCATCGCACTCTCTTTTAGTACCAGGGGCTTACACTTCCGTCGCTATCATTTTATCAGGGATTCGGGGTGGCAGGAAAGCTAAGTTCTTTTCTCCGGATTTGCCTCTTTATATGCTGCCTGCAAAGCAAAAAAGACAGAAAGTCCATAAATCAAGGTGGCTCACCAATTCCTTTAGACCCGAAAACACTTGCCTCTTCAGTTGTGGAAGGAATTATTTCTATATATGTTTCTGCAGGTAAATTACGGATTCCGGGATTTTATAAGTAGAAGGATTGGCAGCTAGATAAAGTCCTTTTTCATCATAAATCAGGTCTTCCATAGTGCACCAACCAATTCCCTGTAAAACAGCTCCCTCAATTTGTCCAGGTCAATTGCTTCATTTAAGGAATTTCCGTTTTCGTGAACGATAAAAAGTTTACGGATTGTATGTTCTCCCAGCAAAGTATCCAATTCAACTTCCGCTAAGGCAGCTCCCATACACAAAATAGTGAAAGGGATGACCAAATACCCTTATCTCTATCAAACCACAAACCAGGAGTTTTATAATAACCGTAAGCTGCTAAGGAATTCTTTCCGAATGCGCAAAACTGACCAATTCAGGAAAAGTAATATAAGCATCGGGAAAACCTTGCTAAAGACCTTATTTTCGCTAAAGATAATATCTTCGGGAAATACTGTCAGCTCATATTTCTGAGCAATAAGGGCAATTGCGCTTTGGGTTAAATTCGCTTTAATTTTTTCTGCAGCAAGGCGTGCTGCATTGCCATTGATATCGCTTCCTGTAGAAGCAGCTGTAGGTGATGCATTTCCAATTCTTTGAGAATTACTGCTTTCCACTCTAATTTTGTTTACCGGAATTCCCAAGACCCGAGATACGACAATTGCTACTTTTGTAGAAAGTTCCTGACCCATTTCCACTCCTCCTGTAGAAACGGAAACGCTACCATCTATATAAACCCAAACCAAAGCAGAACCTTGATTCAACAGGGTAGTAGTGAAAGAAATGCCGAATTTTACAGGAGTAATACCAATTCCGCGTTTATAACGGCGATTGTGTTTATTGAATTCAGCCACTTCTTTCCGGAGTAAAGCGTAGTTTGCTTTATCTGCCAATTTGGCGAAAATATTATTTAACTGACTCTGCGTTATTTCTTGTCCGTAAGGAGTTAGTTGTCCATTCTGATAAGCATTCCTTTTGCGTATTTCCAAGGGATCAAGCTCTAACTGAGCGGCAATTTTATCCATTATGCTTTCAATTACAAAAATGCCCTGAGGAGCTCCAAAACCACGAAAAGCCGTATTAGGAGGTAAATTAGTTTTGCATGCATAACCCCTAATGCGAATATTAGGTATAAAATATGCATTATCGCTATGAAACATAGCCCTTTCCAAAATGGCTATAGAAAGGTCGGTATAAGCACCACCGTTGGCTAAAAGCAATAAATCGTAGGCCAATATTTTGCCTTTTTCATCATAGCCAACTTGCCACAGAGAAGTGAAAGGATGCCTTTTACCTGTGTAGTGCATATCCTCATCCCGAGTGAGCTTTACTAAAACGGGTTTTTGGGTTAAAAAAGCACCCAAGGCAGCCATACAAGCCCAAATTGTGGCTCCGCGTTCTTTTCCGCCAAAGGCACCTCCTAAACGGGGACCTTCTATGATTACATCATTTGCCGGAATTCCTAAAACCCGGGAAGCAACTTCCTGAACTTCCATTGTGCTTTGAGTGGCAGTATGCAAAGTGATTCTATTGCCCTCAAAGGGAACAGCCAAACAGCGTTGACCTTCCAGATAAAAATGTTCCTGACCTGTAGTTACCGTTTTGCCTTTCAAGGTGTAAGGGGCATTTTTTAGGGCATTTTCTATATCTCCGCTTTCTATTTTGCGCTCGGAAATATATCCCTGTTTTTTACTGTATGCTTCTTCAGGAGCAAAAATGGCAGGTAATTCCTCAAATTTCAGAATAATCTTTTTCACTGCAAGTTCCACTATATATTCATCTTCTGCCAGCACCATTGCCAGTGGCTGACCTACATACATAATTTCCTTTTCCGGGAAAAGGGGTTCATCTTTAATAACTGTGCCGATTTGATTTATACCAGGGATAGAGGCAGAAGTGATAACTTTTACCACCCCCGGCATTTTTTCAGCGGCAGATATATCTAATTTGGTGATAAGTGAATGCGCTACAGGAGAAAAGAGAGAATTTGGCATAAAGTTCTCCCGGTAAAGGTGGTTCATCAGCTATAAAACGGGATTTTCCACAAGATGCAAGGTTCTGAAAGATGATAGGTTCAGAGTTCATTTCTGCCTCCTGTAGTTCCTGCAGATATAAAATAAGATGATTGCGGATTAGTTCTCTGCGAAATAAGGCAGTTCCCCGCACATCGGTTATGGGTTCAAATTCACTTTCTACTTCTTTACTATTGCAGCCGGATCAAGAGCTTTAATTTGTTTACTTTTCAGGATTTGAGGGAATTTTTCTGGAAAGGAGCGGTAAGGCAGCAACCCCACCTATTGCCAATGCGGAATTTGTAATCTGGCCGTTTTTATGTTCAATATTTACTGCGGTAATCACGGAAGAAATATCCACACACTTGCGTTTGGCTGATTTAATGGTTTTTACATAATTGTCTTCAGTAAGCGGAGGAATAATGATTTCCTTAATAATTTCTCCCTTTTGCAGAGCTGTTTTGTGGTAACCTAAAAAGAAATCTTTTAAGGGTAAATGCCTCAATTCCAAATTGGATTGCAACCACAAAGAGGCATTTAAAACCATTAAAAGAGGTATAGTATCTCCCACAGGTGAAGCATTGGCAATATTGCCTCCCAAAGTTCCCAAATTACGTATCTGCCGCGAAGCAATTTGGGAAATAAGATTATGTAAAACAGGAAAATCGGTCTTTACGATTCCGGATTCCCAAAGCTGATTGTAGGTTACTGCAGAACCAATATGCAAACCATCCTGCTGCAGATAAAGACGGTTGAGTTCGGGGATTTGGGTAAGGTCTATTAAAAAGGGAAACTCCTTCCGGTTAATATTTTTCTGCACCATAATATCCGTTCCGCCTGCAATAAAAACACTTTCCGGATGTTCGGTATAAAGGTCAAAAAGCTGTTTAGTTGTAGTAGGGATTAAATAGCAATTAACCTGTTGGGGAATATCTGTTTTAGTAACCAACAATGCCTCTTTTTGGGCAAAATGGAATAAATCCTTTTCCACTTCTCTACACCAGGCAGGGACTATATCTTTTACACTTTGGTTGGTGGCAAGTTCATCCACTGCATTTAATATACTTTGATAAGTGCCACAACGGCAAAGATTTCCTTCCAGAGCAGCTAAGGTCATTTCTCTATCGGGGTGTGGCTGCATAGCAAACAAAGCAAATAAACTCATTACCAAACCGGGAGTGCAATAACCGCATTGAATAGCGTGATTTGTTAACAGGGCTTGCTGAATAGGATGCAATTTTTCCGGAGTGCCCAAACCCTCAATGGTGATTAAGTGTTTACCGTGTAATTTGGCTGCAGGATAGAGGCAGGAAGTTATTGCCTGATAAGTAATTATGCCTTCAAAAGGGTAGGCAATAACAACTGTGCAGGCACCACAATCACCTTCGTTACAACTGCACTTGGTGCCATATATCTGTTTTTGGGTATGCAGCCAATCCAGAGTAGAAATACCAGCAGGAATATCTGCAGTAATCTTTTCTCCGTTCAGGAAAAAAGTAATGCGGTTTAGGTGAGTTTCCAATGGGGTAACTTGATTTTCCATATACTTTCCTTTTCTTAGGAAGAACGATATCCTCGTCGTTCATTTTTAACCGGGTTAATATCTTTTCCGATAAATTCTAATGTTACGACCGGGAGGTCAACCTTCGGAGTTTTTGGTTGACAAGGAGGGGAGTCAACCTTCCTATGTTGACCGGGAGGTCAACTGTAGCTCCTGATCTCTCTCCAGATCGCTTTTTTACGCATAGCTTCTCTTTATCATACGCCTTTTTTCCCTTTTGCTAAAGCGAGGGTTATTTTTACGAGCCTTCTTCATTGATGAATAACTCCAAAGGAATTAGGGTCATTCCTTGTTCTTCCACTTTGGTTTTTAAGCGTCTAATTTCGTGTTTATGTAAAAGCAGTTTTTCTTTTTCGTTCAGCTTCGTGATTAAAGTAGGCTTGGCTTTTTCCGGGGCTGATATGCAAATTATGCAGCCGGCATTCTCCCTTTTTTAATTTTAGCATAGCTATCCTTGAAGTTTACTTTTCCGGCACGAATGGATTTTTATTTCCGTTCCTTTTAAAGCAATACCTGCTTCCAGGGTTTGGATTATATAATAATCGTGTTCAGCGCGTCGGTTTTTAAAGGTCTTCATTTTTCTATTGCCTGTAAATCATTTTCATATAGTCACTTTGCCTTATCCAAGATCTGTTGTTCATCCACATTACAGGATTGGCGATTGCGCATAACTATTTTCCCCTGAATAATCATATCGCGCATACTGTAGTAGTAATTGCATACACCAAAAGGGAATAGGGATTATGGCGCCAGGCTGTTTTTCAGTTCCTGTAAAGTGACAACAGCAATATCGGCAATTTTACCTTTTTCCAGAGAACCAAGTTCTTTTTCTTTGCCTAATGCCTTGGCAGCATTGATTGTAACAAAAGCAAATGCCTCTTTAGCAGGAAGCATTGAAGGGTCATTATTCAGTGCTTTATGCAGTTTGGCAGTTACGGACATTTCTGTAAGTAAATCCAAATTATTGTTACTGGCAACCCCATCAGTGCCAAGACAAAGATTGATGCCTTTTTCCTGATACTTTTTAATAGGAGCAAAACCGGAACTGAGTTTCAGATTACTTTCTGTGCAAATAGCAATACTGCTAAGCCCTTTTTCTGCTAAAAGTTCCATTTCCTCTTCAGCAATCCAAATTCCATGAGCAAAAATACCGCGCACCTCTAAAAGACCTAATTCTTTCAAATATTCCACAGGTTTCAATTTATGCATTTTAAGGCAATTCTCTACTTCTTCCCTAATTTCAGAAAGATGAGTATGAATTAGGATGTTATTATCCTTTGCTATCTTAGCACAGGTTTTTAGGGTCTCCGCACTACAAGCATATATAGAATGAGGAGCTAAAGTAAAATCAATAAGCGGATTATCTTTATATTCCTCTTTCAGCTGAGTAATTCTTCTTCCGATAGTGTTATCTCTATCTTCTTTTGAGGATTCATTATCAATCAACGCTTCACTGATAAAAACCCTTAAACCGACTTGGGAACAGGCATCCGCTATAGAATTCATACAAAAATACATATCGTTGGTAGTGCTGATTCCGTTTTTAATCATTTCACTGGCACCGTGAAGAGTTGCATCATACACCAATTGCGGTTTTATCAGTTTCGCTTCCATGGGCCAAATATATTTTTGCAGCCAGGTATTTAACGGCAGGTCATCTGCCAAACCGCGAAAATAGGTCATTGGCAAATGGGAATGCATATTGATTAAACCGGGAATAATAAAACAGTTGTGCGTATCTATTTTCTGCTTTGCTTCGTAAGAGGAACTGCCAATAGGGAAAATAGCCTGTATCTTACCATCTTTGATAGCTATACAGGATTGTGACAAAATCCTGTTTTTGTCATCCATAGTAATTATAGAGCCACCTTCCAAAACGATGTCAAAAATCATATCTGCACCTGCCTGGCTGCATCTTTGGGCTTAAAAATACCTTTGGGAGTGATTATTCCAGTGATAAGTTTAGCAGGAGTTATATCAAAAGAAGGATTTAATGCCGGTGAACCTGGATTGGCAAGATAGGTTCCGTTGATGCGTTTAATTTCATCTTCATCCCGAATTTCAATAGGAATATCGGCTCCTTCTTTAGTGGCTAAATCAAAAGTGCTAAAAGGTGCCGCTACATAGAAAGGCACTTTATGTTCTTTGGCTAACACTGCCTTTTCATAAGTGCCTATTTTATTGGCTATATCACCATTAAGGCAAATTCTGTCGGCACCGGTTATCACCAAATCAATCTCCTTTTTCCAGAAATAAAAACCGCTGGCGCTATCTGTAATTATTGTATGCGGAATGCCTTCCTGTTCCAGTTCAAAGGCAGTTAAGCGTGCACCTTGAAAACGGGGACGGGTTTCATCCACATAAACAAATATATCCTTATTTTGCTGATGGGCAATCCGAATTACGGCTAAAGCAGTTCCCCAATCTACAGTTGCTAACGCACCTGCATTACAGTGAGTTAGAATACGAGCTCCATGAGGAACTATTTCACTACCTATTTTGCCTATTTGATAGCAGTCATCAATGCTTTTTTTGGCAAATTCCCGTGCCGCTAAAATAGCTACCTGACGCGAATGCCTATAATCAGGAATAAACTTGATGGTCTGTTCATAAACATAATTAACTCCATTGCGAAGATCAATGGCTGTAGGACGCGTAGCTATAAGTTCATCTCTGGCAGTTCGTAAATAGGCACGGAATTTTTCCTCCGGGGCATTTTGAGCTGCCAAGGCAATGGCATAAGCACCTGCAGCTCCAATTGCAGGAGCTCCGCGAACGGTCATTTCTCTGATAGCATCACAAATTTCCAGATAATTACTGTATTCCGCAATGCGGAATTCAAAGGGTAATTTATTCTGGTCTATCATTTTAACCCGTTCGTTTTCAAACCATACCGAAAGGTATTGTTTTCCGTTTATCTGCATTTATTCTCCATATTTTATAGCTCTTTAAGGTTAAAAAGTATTTTCTCTGGACAGCGGTTATTTCGTCAACATCTTTCTTATTTTTTCTGTAATTCTTGGAAATTAAAAATATTTCTTGCCAGAAAGATGGTTATGGATTAAAATATTATAAAGAGGTTTTAACTTGTTGTTATTGTTCATAATGAACAGATTAGGAGTATATAATGTTATGCTTTATCAGAAGTTGAGTTCTGAAACAAAACTTTGGGGTGTTCCAAAACTCAAGAAGTGCCCGAATAAAAGAAATATTTCTTTTATTAGCGAGATGATATATAAATTGCCAAAGTTGGAGATGGGAGCAGTAATAAATTTTACAAATTCTTTTTTAATCACTGAAAAAATATTATGGCTTAGATCAGCCAGAGAAAATAAAAAAGTGAGGTAAGAAAATGAAACGCAACCTTATTTTTCTCTTCATTCCGGCAATTATTTTAGTTGCTGGAGCTTTATTTGCTACCGAGAGCAGAATGGCAGGTCTCGGTTTTCCTTATGGTTATATTAAGGATAA
>JAXGIH010000064.1:0-11139 GCA_040770845.1 Cloacimonas sp. (SeqCode) | reverse complement strand
CGCTGTGGAGATATTGACCCTGCCATTCCGATTCATTTACAACAACAACTGGGATTAAGTGTGGACGAAGTAAACAATATTTTGAACAAAAAAAGCGGAATGTTGGGTTTAAGTCATATTTCCAATGATATGCGGGAAATTGAAAATGAGGTTTTAGTAAAAAACAATCCCAAAGCAATTATGGCATTGGATGTCTATTGTTACCGCATTAAGAAATACATTGGCAGTTATTTTGCCGTCTTAAACGGATTGGATGTTTTGGTTTTTACTGGTGGAGTTGGTGAAAATATGCCTCTTTTGCGCGAACAGGTTTGCCGCGATATGGAGGCAATTGGCATAAAATTAGACGGGGAAGAAAATTCCAGAAGAACAGATGGAATTCAAGTTTTAAGCACAACTGATTCTTCTGTTACAGTTCTGAAAATACCTACTAATGAAGAATTGATGATTGCGCGGGAGACAAAACGCTTACTTTCCTGAAAAATAATAAATTGTTAAAAGTTCTTTTGCGAACAGAAAGGACTCTAGTGAAATTTACGCAGGAAGGATAAATATGCGCATTGATGTGCTTTTGAATAAACTCTGTCTGACAAAAACCCGTTCCATAGCTAAAAATGCCTGCGATAAAAATCTGGTGCTTATTAACGGAAAACCGGCTAAGGCCTCTGCAGATGTAAAGGCAGGAGATATTATAATTTTCCGCTTGTATAATGCGGAACACGAAATTCGGATAACCCAAATCCCGGAAGGAAATGTAGCTAAAAAGGACGCTACCCGCTATTACGAATTATTACGCCAAGAAGACCTTTCCTGAGAATATGCTTTTAAAGGATATCGGAGTGCCGAATTCCTTGTGCCAAAATGGAATTTGCCGTTCACTGTTAAAAAAACAAGGAACCAAAACTTGAAAAGGCATTTTTTGCTGTTTATTCTTTTATGCCTATCACGATTTCTTTTTTCCAGCTATTCTTTACAGCTTAAAACCAATAACTTGGCGATTTATGCTCAAAATCCAGTTTCCCAACCTCTGGCAGAAATGCTGAAAGCAATGGATGAGAATATTGATTCTTTTCAGATGGAACTGGGCGTTTATGTGGATGCCCTTGCTCCGGTTTATCTGATTGAAAATAATAGAAGTTATCAAACATTGGCTTTGGGCAAGGCAAAAATTGTGGAATTCAGCGATGCCTTCTATAGCGGAACCGAAAAAAGAATTTATGTAAAACCCCTGGCTTCCATTCAGGAAAATCACCGCAAAATTCTAATGCATGAATATATTCACTGGTATCTGGAACAGGTCTTTACGCAAACACCTTTGTGGTTTCACGAAGGAATGGCAACTCATTTTTCACGGCAAATGGGTTTTGAACAGTATTTATACTTCCTGCAGCAGAGCTTTTTAGGGGAAAAAAGCGACCTCTTTCGGCTTAGTTACAGCTACCCGGAAAAAAAAGAGGATTGGTCCCTATTCTATCTTTCTTCCACAATGGCAATCAGCTATCTGAAAAATAAGAAAAATGAACAGTGGAATTCCTTTTGGGAAATGGTAGCTCAACAGCATAGAAAAAATCTGCAGGCACCTTTTACCGACTGCTTTAACCGCGCTTTTCATACTACTTTTTATGACTTTCACAAGGAGTATGCAAGATATATTAAACATCTGCGCTACCAGTATCTGTTTTGGAGTATAAATGCCCTCCTGGCTTTATTGATTCCTGTGATTTTAATTATTGCCTGGCGAATTAGAAAAAAACGACTTGCCTCTCTTCCTGATTTACCTTTGCCCGAAGATGAGGAAACAGAAATGTAAACATAGCTCACCTTTTTGTGTAGCCAGAACTCACTGTAGCTCCGCTTTAATTTTAATTTTTTTTAATAATAGAGTAACTACAAGGTTTATTGGAAATGGGAAAAAATATAAGAACAGTGCTTTCCAAAAAAGCGGAGGAATAGTGTCCTCCGTCTACACTTTTTAGGAGTTTATGATATGGAGACAATGCAAAATCATCCCTATAAACCTTTTATTCCAAAAGATGCTAAAGTTCTGCTTTTAGGTAGTGCACCTCCCTATCGTTTTTGTACCGGTAATGCTAATGACCTGAAAAATAAGGATATGGACTACTATTACGGTAGTAACAGTAACCTTCTTTGGGAAATATTATTTACCGCTTTTGAACCGGATAAAATAGATAAGATCTCTTCCTTGAGGTCATTGGAAGAAGACAGAAAAATTAAAACAGCTTATCAGATTGATTTTCATGAGCTTTTTAGCCCTGAAATCAACTCGGAATGGCAGGATATCCTGCCAAAGTTTAGCAGAAAGAACCAGCGCAGAGGACTATAAATTAACGGTTCTAGAATATCAGGATATCTTGTGAATTCTTTATAATAATCCTTCTCTTACAAAAATCTTATGCACCAGCAAAAATAGAGTTCACTATTGGCTTATGGATTATCTGAAACAGCAGAAACATTATAATCTTATTGAAATCAGAGATAATGGCAATTCCCTTATCCTGAAAAATAATCCCCACTGAAAATAAAAATAGGGATTTTACCTTCTCCTTCAGCTAGAAGTGTTATGCGTTATGCTAATAAAACTGAATTTCCTGCAACAAGTATCGCGTATACAGCACAAGCAAGCCATTACTAATAACGAATGAAAATGAAGAATGTGAGGGTTTTCTAGTTGTCCTGAAAAAAGAGACTAAAATTATGGAGAAAATCGGCATTCAGATATTCTTCTTCCTGCTGTATTGCTGAGGCTTTATCTTGATTCTGCTTTCGCAAGAAGGAAAAAAACATAGCTATAACACAAATGCTTAATTCGGTCACTATGTTTATCGTGGGTCTCTTGCCCCAACTTCTCTTTAACCCGTTCACCAGTTTTTTAACTGTTCACAAACATATTTTTCTACAACAACAAAGCAATAATCTTACATTTCTCCAGCAGTTCTTTTGCTTCGGCAAGGGTTTTTTGCTTAAAGTTCTCATCTGTAATTCCGGGGATATTAATTAAGATATTATAGTAGGCAGATTGAGATGCGCAAAAAGCTGTTAAAGCAGCAACTCCTGCATCGGAAAGAGCATTAGTATTGCCTATTTTTGCTATTTTGGAGGCAAGCTCTAAAGCGGAAAATGCCAATCGCATTGTTTCCAGAGGTGCATTAATTGCCTGTTGAGTACAATTTTCAATCTGCGCTTTCCGATATGCAATTTCCTCTTCTGTCTTTTTTGGTAAACGCATTGCGTCCATCAAAGCAAAAAAGGCATCAGTATCTTTATCAATAACTTCCAGTGACTTTTGTTTGATT
This sequence comes from Cloacimonas sp. (SeqCode), assembly GCA_040770845.1. Taxonomy (GTDB): domain Bacteria; phylum Cloacimonadota; class Cloacimonadia; order Cloacimonadales; family Cloacimonadaceae; genus Cloacimonas. Next base: position 7,825 of record JAXGIH010000064.1, on the reverse strand, counting down.
TCCTGTCCTCTTGGAGCTAATTTCATTGCTTCTTCAGTTACCTTTTCATAGCCCTTTTTGCCGATTGTGAGGTTAGCTACCATTGCAGAAAGAGCTCCACTCAGAGCAGAACAAAGAGCAGCAACACTTCCTCCTCCAGGGGCAGGAGCATCTGTAGAAAGCAGATCACAAAAGGCATCTACTTTCAGGTTTACCAGCAGGTCTTTTCCGGCAATGGCATATTCAATAACCTTTTTATTTAGATCAAAGGGAGCCAGTTCTGCCAGTCCCATTGATTGAATAGCTGTTTGCATAATCATTTTTTCCGGAATGCCGGTGCTTTCCTGTAAGCGTTGTAAGTAAAACTTCCCAGCTTCCACTAAAGCGGATTTGGGAATTAAACCTACAAGTTCGCTTCCGGTAACCTGCATACCCATTTCAGATGCCAGTTCCCGCACTTTTTCCAAAACCAGATGAGGAGGGGTAATTTTATAATTTGTCAGGTTTATGCTTATTTGAGCGCGGTCATAACTTTCAATAAACCAACCCACCGCTTTACAATGAGAAAATAAACCTGGAATATAAATAGTGTTACCGTTTTCATCTTTCAGTAATTTACCGTTTTCATCTCTGGCGGGTCTTCCGCTTTCACGAATTATTTGTGCTATTTCACTTGCCTTCTTTTTATCACGGGTATTGAGGTTTATATTGTAGGCAATGAGAAATTCTCTGGCTCCAATGGCAGTAGCTCCACTTTTGGCATTAAAGGTATGAGGACCGAAATCAGGTTTCCAATAAGGGTCTTTTGCCTTTTCCGGTAATGCTTCATATTCACCGTTACGGATATTAGACAGGTTTCTCCATTCCTCTTTGGTGGCTGCATATTCATATAGGTAAACAGGTATGCCAAGTTCTTCGCCAACTCTTTTTCCTAATTGTTTGGCATATTCAACGCATTCATCCATAGTCATTTCCGAAATTGGAATAAAGGGACAAACATCCGTAGCCCCCATTCTGGGATGAGCTCCTTTATGTTTACTCATATCAATCAGTTCCGCTGCTTTTTTAATTGCCTGAAAAGCTGCTTCTACAACTGCTTCAGGTTCTCCAGCCATTGTAAAAACGGTTCTATTAGTATCAGCTCCAGGATCAATATCCAGTAAAGCAACCCCTTTCACATTTTTAATGGCAGTTGCAATGGCATCCAGAATTGTCTTGTCTCTTCCTTCACTGAAATTGGGAACACATTCCATCAGTTTCATATTAAACCTCTATCTTACTCGTTTTATGTATTTTAACCTTAATAATCTGCTTTGCAGTTGCCTGCAAAATTTGTATTTTATAGGGTGGAATATTAATAACCTGACCCTGATGAGGAATTCTTTCCAGGCGGTCTAAAATCAAACCTGCTATTGTTTCATAGTCACCTTCAGGTAATTCAATGCCATAATCATCCGCTAATCTATCAATTTCCGTATCAGCAGCTACCAGCCAGGTATTGGGACCAACTTGCTGGACAGAATGTTCATCTTCATCTATATCATACTCATCTTCTATATCACCTACAATTTCTTCTAAAATATCTTCCATTGTTACAATTCCAGCAGTCCCACCGAAGGAATCAACAATAATAGCCATACTGCGTTGCTTGGTTTGCATTTCTTTTAAAAGAACATCCAAATCCATATTTTCAGGAACAAAAAGGGGTTCGTGAATAATATCTCCAGCAATCATATCCGGAGTGCAATCCTTTTTCAAGATATCAAAGATAATTAAAATCCCTATTATGTCATCAATATTATTCCGATAAACAGGATAGCGGGTAAAACCTTCTTTCCTTACAATATTGATAACTTCCGAAAGAGGAGTATTTTCTTGAATAGCTACAATTTCCGTGCGCGGAACCATAACATTTCCTGCATCCAGTTCGGTAAAATCCAAAGCGTCTTCAATCATTTCCATTTGGTTATCTTCCGTTTCGGCATTAGCTGCCTGAGAAAGCAAAAAGGAAAGGTCATCCTTAGTTAAATAGTCATATTGATAACCCTCTTCCAGTTTCAACAATTTACGCAGAAAGTTATTCAACCAGGTAACAACCATTACAAATGGCTTAAGCAAATAATAGAAGAATTGCAAAAAGGGAAATAATAAGGGAACAAGGGTTTCGGCATTATCCCGAAAAATTGCTTTAGGAGCAATTTCACCAAAAATCAACACAACTATGCCCACCACCAGAGAAGTGTAACGCGCATCAAAAACGGGAGCAAAAAGACGATTAACTAAATAGGTGGAAAGCGATGCCATAATCACATTAGAAATGTTATTGCCGATTAGAGTTGTCCCTAAAAATCTATCCGGTTGACGGACAAACTGCAGAATGGCTGCTTTACTTTTACTTTTTTTCGCTTCCTGCTCTAATTTTATCTGGTCTATGGAAAGCATTCCTGTTTCCAAACCGGCAAATAAAAAGCAGAGTAGTAAAAAGAAAAGTAATACTATCAGGATCAGAACAATCTGAACCGCAGCCATTTATGAGTTCACCTTTTCGTTTCTCCAGGCAATTCGTAATGCTTGAATAAACTCCTCTATATTTCCTGACAAAAAGGAATCAAGATTATAACTTGTCAAGTTTATTCTATGATCCGTAACTCTTGATTGGGGAAAATTGTAAGTTCTGATTTTGGCACTGCGATCACCTGTAGAGACCTGTGCCTTTCTTGCCTTGGCAATTTCCTGTTCCTGGCGGCTGATTTCCTCATCCAATAAGCGACTGCGTAACACCTTCAGTGCTTTAGCTTTGTTTTTAATTTGGGATTTTTCGTCCTGGCAGGTAACAACAATTCCTGTAGGTAAATGGGTAATTCTAACTGCGGAATCGGTTGTATTTACACTTTGACCGCCATGTCCCGTACTTCTGTAAACATCTATGCGTAAATCACTTTCCTGAATGTCTATATCTATATCTTCCGCTTCAGGCAAAACAGCAACAGTAACAGCAGAAGTATGAATTCTGCCTGAGGATTCAGTTACCGGAATTCTCTGCACTCTATGCACACCACTTTCAAAACGCATATAAGAATATACATCTTTACCGCTTAGCTGAAAAACTATTTCTTTATAGCCACCGAGTTCTGTTTCGTTCATAGAAATCACTTCCAATTTCCAACCTTTCATTTCTGCATAGTAACTATACATTCTGAATAAATCGGCAGCAAAAAGAGCTGCTTCTTCGCCACCTGTTCCGGCACGAATTTCTACTATGGCATTTTTAGCATCATTAGGGTCAGCAGGAATAAGCAAATCCTTTAGTTTCAGTTCTGTCTGTTCCAGCTGTTGTTGCAAAGAATGCTCTTCATCTTTTATCAAATCAAGCATTTCCGGATCATTTTCCGTTTTTTCCAGGGCATTAACTTCTTCAATATGCTTTTTTAGGGTTTGATAATGTTTCCAGGCAGCATTAATTTCCCTTAATTCCTTAAAGCGACGCAGGCAGTCGCGATATTTTTGGGCATCGTTAATAATAGCAGGATCGCTTATTTTTTCCTGCATTTCCTTCAGTTCATTTTCCAGGATTTGTAATTTTTCTTGGGGAAGCAAGGGATTTATTCCTCTATAATTTTTACCTTATGTTCACTTAAATCCATATCCAAAGCAGCTTTCATAGCTACCAAACCAATTTCTATCATATCATTATCGGGTGGCTGAGTAGTTATATGTTGTAAAGCCATTCCGGGAACAGTTAAAAGTTTTACAATAGGGTGGTTTAAATTCTTACCGGAATATTTCAGCACTTCATAAGATACACCTGAAACAAGAGGTAAAAGCAAAATATGATATGCCAAGCGCAAATAAACCGGAACAGGAGAATGTAATATATATGCTGAAACCAATGTATCTACAAGAGAAAAAATAAGAATACTAATCAAGAGCACAAAAAAGATGAAACTTGTGCCACAGCGAGGATGAATTGTTGACCAGTCCTGTATTTTTTCAATTATCAAGGGACAATTATGTTCATAAGCATTCACATTTTTATGTTCAGCACCATGATAACGGAAAAGCCGCTTGATATCTTTCATTAGAGAAATCAGATATACATAGAGCACAAAAAAGACAATTCTAATAGCTCCGGCAAAAAGATTAAACAGAATATCTTTGCGAGAAAGATGCATCCAATCCGCAAGTTTATATGGTAGCCAGCCAAAAAGCAGAAAAGCTAAACCGAAGGCAATTATATAACTAACTATGTTTGCTGTATTTTCTGCCGTTTTACTTCTTTTTTTTGTTTTTTTGCCTTTGCTTTCCTCTTCCGCCAGTAAATCAAGTTCAAAACGATTGGCAGAAAAGGTGAGGGTCTTTATGCCAATTATCATCATCTCAATCAGCGAAACAAAACCACGAATTATAGGCAGACCCAAAAATTTCTTCTTCTGGGTGATGCTGATAAAAGGGGTTCTTAATAATTCAATACTGCCATCTTTTCTACGAATAGCTGTCGCTAATTTATCCGGACCGCGCATCATCACGCCTTCAATAACGGCTTGACCGCCAACATTGATTTCTTTCTTTTCCTGCATTCTTCTCCCTAAGATAGAAAAAACGCCATTTTCCCGTATTCAGGAAACGGACAAAATGGCGTATATCGGGTGTAAAACCCTAATTCTCTTGTTTAAGGTTATATTTTTTGTTGAATTTCTCTACTCTTCCGGCAGTATCAACTATCTTCTGTTTTCCTGTGTAAAAGGGATGGCATACATTGCAAATTTCTACCTGCAATTTATCTTTTGTGCTCCGGGTTTGAAATGTATTTCCACAAGCACAGGTAACTGTTACCAGTTCATATTTGGGATGAATTCCTTTCTTCATTTATCTAATTCTCCTTGTTTATAAATCAATACAAGTAAACCAAAAATTTAGCTCGCTGAATTATGTCAATGCAAAAAGTGGACGGGAAAAAAGTGGAAAAGTGATGTCTAGCTCAAGAACAGATTACAGATAAGTTCAAAGATTAAAGATAGATAATAAAGAGAACAACAGAATTAAACGGATAAGCTATTAAACATTTTTAAAATTATCCTGCGAACACAACGAGGATCACCGTGCCAAGAAGAATAACTTTGAACTTTTCCAAACGACTTTAACGACGAATCCCTGACATCTTCTGTGAACTGTTCGTTCACTATTAACGACTTTCAACTGGTTAAATACTCGAAAATTCTTAGCACAGATTACACGGATTCCACAGATCATATTTATTTGTATGGAGGTAAAGACAGATTTAAGGATCAGCCACGCAGAACTAAAAAACTAATGTGCATGCATCTCCTGCACTTTAACTTTCAATCCCGCAATATCTTTGAAAACTTTGCAAAATCGGCTGCAATTTAACTTTCAGTTCATATCTGTTTATATCATTTTTTCAAATTGTTTGGACTGAAAATTGCTTAATTTGCTAATGAAGAAAAAAGGAATATCCAAACGAAGCTAAGAAATAGCGATAAGATAATATTATGCAGTATGCTGTTTTTGCCTGCATTGTAAGTAAACCTGCCTACTTGTTATTATACTTATGACCAAATTTATACTTTATTGCAAAGTCATCAGCAGTCACATCCTGATATAGCCAAATATATACCATTGGTTATTCGCAGCAAGATCATATTCCTATTTATGCTCTTCGTATTTCCGATAATGTGGAAATTGATGAATACGAACCGGCTTTGCTATTTGTCGGACAAGTTCATGCGGAAGAGGTTTTGGGAGTTCAAACAACTATGGCTAATATTGCCGAAATATTAACTTACCGCTATCAGCAACCTTGTGCTCAATGGATTTCGCAGCTTGACTTATGGTTTATTCCAACTCTCAATCCTGAAGGGCACAATGTAGTTACGGAAAATCTGGATGTTTCCTATCGTAAGAATAAACGGGATAACAATAACAACGGTATTTTTGATTTTGATCCGGTAACCGGAGGTGATATAGACGGAGTGGATATAAATCGCAATTTTGCCTTCAATTGGGTGCATGGGGATACACTTTATTGTCCTGTTGGAGATGAGACCTATGATTATTATCGCGGTCCTGCACCAATGAGTGAAAGTGAAATTATTGGCTTTCAACAGCTTTGTGAGCAAAGAAAATTCATTTATGCCGTTTGTTGGCATTCTTCCCGGACGGGCAATTACTCGGAAAGGGTCTATTATCCTTTTAACTGGAAATATATTCGTCCCAGTCCCGACCTTAATTTTGCTGCTTCTATTGCTACCGGTTTTGCTTCTCAAATTATCAAACAAAGTGGCACTGGAACCTATGAGGCATATCCCAATTTGAGTCGTCAGGGTGCATTTCACGATTGGCTTTATCAGCAATATGGCACAATCGCTCTTTTAGTTGAATGTGGAACCAGTGATATTCAACCGGATTCAACTGTTATGGTAGGAACAGTTCAGCGTTGCAGTAATGGAATCCGCTGGTTGATAAACAGAGCTTTAATGTTTAGTTCAGTAGTTCCTTCTTCTTCAATGCTTACCGGAACCATAACTGCAGGCGGAATTCCTGCTGAGGCGGAAATTATTATCCAGCAACACAATGCTCCCTGGTTTCGTCCAAGAACTTCTTTTCCTCAAAATGGGAAATTCTCCAGACCTATAGCCAGTGGTTCTTACACTGTTTTAATACGCAAAAAAGGGTATTATGATAGAGTTATCAATAATCAGGTAGTTAATAACGGCTCGTGGACAAATATCCAGATAAATTTGGAACCAAAACCTCCAGCTACTTTAAGAATTGGTGTTCGCTGCGGTTCAGAACCCGTTTCTGCGAGAGTAATTATTGGTGATATTTTCCCGGATACACTTTTTGTAAATGGTTTTGCTAATCTGAATACTTATGCTGGGGAATATCCTATCCAGATTTATGCCGCAGGTTACGCTCCCTATATCGGAACTGTAAATCTTACAGAAGGTCATAATCATCGGGAGTTTAACCTTGGTTCTGCCGCGATTGTTTTCAGTGAGGATTGGGAAAACGGAAGCTCTGCCTGGGAAATAAATGGACCCTGGAAAGTGCAAAATCAAATTGCTGCTTCAGGATATGCAATTACTGATAGCATTGGTGGCAACGGTTTTTACGCTATGAATTGTGATGTCTGGATTAAAACAATCAACCTTATTCAGATACCTGCTACTGATAATACCTGGTTAATTTTTGATTCCCACCTTTATACAGAATGGGATTATGACCCCTGTAGAGTGGAAATTTCTACGGATGGAGATAATTGGCAGGAAATTTGGATAAAATCCGGGCAGTGGGATTCTTTCCGAAAAGAGTTTGTTTCGCTAAGCACCTTTGCCGGGCAAGCAATTTATCTTCGGTTCCGTTTAACCGATTCTTCCAATGATATTGACTTAACAGATCCGGGCTGGACATTGGATAATATTATGATTGTAAGTGGAACTGCCACAGAAAATTCCGATCTCAATAACAGCATTTTTCCGGTAACTATTCTTTATAAAAATTATCCCAATCCCTTTAATCCGCAAACTAACTTAAGTTTCACTCTGGCAACAAGCGGCAGAGCAACCTTAAAAATCTATAATCAGAAAGGACAGTTGGTAAAAACCATAGTAGATAATGATTTGGCAAAAGGCGACTACCGCTATGTCTGGAACGGAAAAGATAATAATGGACATCCTGTTGCCAGTGGAGTTTATCTCTATTCTTTAATTACGGAGGGCAAAAGCCAAACCCGAAAAATGCTCCTTCTAAAATAATCCTGTTGTAATTAGACCCATATACATCTAATATTGGCATCTAACTACAGCTAAAGAAGAAATTTCTTCCC
>JAXGIH010000063.1:0-11242 GCA_040770845.1 Cloacimonas sp. (SeqCode) | reverse complement strand
TTATCCTGTATTATAGGTTTATTTTGGAATTTTGTGCTTGAATCTGGTTTATAATCATAGTAGCTATTTCCAAAGCTCTGGTTCCCGCTTCTCCATCCACAATCGGTTTTCTGTTATTTTTAATACAATCAATAAATGACTCCAGTTCCAAAGTTAAGGCATCCTTACTCAACTCGCCGACATCATAGTTGTGAATATCCACCAAGTTTTCCGGCTTAATATTATCTGCCCCTTCCAAAATTTGATAGAGAACTGCTTGGATGTTAGCTCTCTTTTTAATAACCTGCACCTGCTTGGTTAAAAAATCCATTTTCATATAAGCATCTCGCTGGAAAAATCTTAAAATCCGTTCCTGCTTAAGCGAAACCCGAGATGAAGTTACATTGGCAACAGCACCATTGGCAAATTCAATACGCGCATTGGCAATATCTATGGTAGGAGTAAAAATACCCACTCCGCTGGCTTTGATATCAGTAACGGGACTATGCACAAAGCTTAATATCAGGTCTATATCGTGAATCATTAAATCCAGCACTACCGGAACATCCGTTCCTCGTGGCTGAAAAGTGGAAATCCTCTGCGATTCAATAAACAGAGGATTATTGATTTCATTCTCTATTTTCAGGATAACGGGATTGAACCTTTCAATATGCCCCGCCTGAATAATGAGATTCCTTTCGGAAGCAAGCTTAAGCAAGTCGTTCGCTTGAGCTAATTCACTCGTAATCGGCTTTTCTACGAAAATATGCTTTCCAGCAAGTAATGCAGTTTTGGCAAGTTCATAATGAGCTGTGGTTGTAGCAGATATATCTATTGCATCGCAGGCAGTTAAAAGCTCTTCATAGCTGTTAAAAGACCTGGTATTTAGCTTTTTGGCTATTTCCTTTGCGCGTTGTTCATTGATGTCATAAATGCCAACTAATTCCGCACCATCAATGTTTTGAAACTTTTGGGCATGATGTTGACCTAAATGGCCAACTCCCACAACTCCTATTTTTATCATTTCTTAAGCTTTTGGGAAAGAACCTTCAGCATATCTAAAGTCATTGCAGGAAGGTCATATTCCGGTTTCCAATCCCATTCTTCCATAGCTGCTGTCTGGTCCATAGAATTGGGCCAGGTTTCTGCTATGGATTGTCTTACAGGATCAATTTGATAGTCAATTGTGAATTCGGGAATATGCTTTCTAATTTCCTTGGCAATCATTTCGGGTTCAATGCTCATTGCTGTAACATTAAAACAATTACGGTGCTTTAACTTTTTGGGGTCTGCTTCCATAAGCTCTACACAGGCACGCATAGCATCCGGCATATACATCATATCCAGATAAGTTCCAGGTTTCAGATAACAGGTATAATGTTTATTTTTAATTGCCTCATAATAAATCTCTACCGCATAATCAGTCGTCCCTCCTCCAGGAAGAGTTACATTGGAAATAATTCCCGGATAACGAACTCCCCGCGTATCCACTCCATATTTTAAGAAATAATAGTCGCTCCAAAGTTCGGCTGCAACTTTGGAAATGCCATAAATGGTAGTAGGACGCATAATTGTATCCTGCGGAGTATTGTCCAAAGGCGTAGAAGGACCAAAAGCACCAATAGATGAAGGTGTAAAAACAGCACCCTGAACTTCTCGCATCACTTCCAGGGAATTTATCAAACTGCCCATATTGATGTTCCAAGCCATTACGGGATTGGCTTCACCTTTGGCAGAAAGAACAGCTACAAGATTGATAATAGTATCAATTCTGTATTTTTTAACTACCTCAAACATCTTGTCCGCTTCCATAGCATCCATATTTTCACAGGGACCCCCTTCCCGAATTTCCGGTATTAAAGGTGTGCTGCGATAGGCAGCTACAACTGCATTTGAGCCATGAGCTTACGCAAATAGGGAACAAGTTCCGAACCAATTTGACCTGCCGCTCCAATAACCAGAATGTTTTTCATTGTCTAACTCCGTTATTTTTTTGCTTTTATGCTATTACCTTGTTTTTTTTCTGCCCCGCTCTGTCAATTGTTTTATTCAGGGATTTAGGACAAGGATTTTAGAAGCGAGGATTTCGGGATTTTAGGATTAAAAAAGGATTTAATGAGTCTGGGATGAACAGGATTAAAGGGATTAAAAGATTTAATGATATGGGATGAACAAGATTATAGGGATTTTCCGGGATTTATAAACTTGAATTTGCTGCAGCATAACTAATATGAAAATCCAAGTTTTCCTTTCACTTTTCACCGTTCACCTTTCACCTTTCACCGTTCGTGTCTCAATTCTCCATTTTCAATTCTCAAATTTAATCTCTTTTTCTCTTTCTCTCTTTGTAAAAAAATCCATCTCGCCATCTCGCCATCTCTCACTCTTTCACCATCTCGCCATCTCGCTATCTCACTCTTTCACCATTTCGCTCATTGTTCTCAATTCTCAATTCTCAATTTATTCTCTTTCTCTCTTTCCCTCTTTGTTAAACACCTCTATGTTCTAAAAGCTTCTCAGCTTATCCACCGGTTTATTCACTTTGCTCATAAAAATCATTGCTGCAATCACAAAGGGCTTATATCCTGCTTCCTTGGTAAGTATGCAGACGATACCTTTCAAACACGGTTTTTTGCCACTTCCCCATTTGCACAACTTACCATCACTTTGATATCTGCAGATAAACAGTGTTCATAAAGAGCATTTCCATTTTTTGGTAGAAGTTTCATCATCTCTTCATCGCATTCCCAGTCAATAAACTTTTCATTTTGAGCTTCATACCACCGATTCAGAAGTTCGCTTTCAAGCCCTGTTTATCCCCGGCTTTAAGTAGTTTGGTTCTTTGTTGCATCACTACCATCAGTGCCCAACTTTTTGGATAAACGATATCTGCATCGTGAAATGCTTCTTCCATCAATGAGGTCTTGCTGAATGAACCTCCATCTCTTTGGCAAAAGCAGAGGCAGTTTGCAAGGTCTCCGGCAGTAAATCATAGCCCTCGGGATGAGCCAGAACAACATTCATCCCGAAACGGGTCATCAGATTTATCACGCTGCGGCACAGAAAGCGGTTTTCCATAAGAAGGAGAAGAATAAGCCCAGCTCATAGCTATTTTTTGCCTTTCAAAATTTTCCCATCCACCAAAATAATCCTTCAGTTTCAAAAGGTCGGAAAGAACTTGCGTAGGATGGATCTAAATCGCATTGTAAATTTACAACAGTGGGTCTTGCGCTAAAATTCCTTCACGATAACCTTCGGTAACAGCATTGGCAACTTCTAACATATAGGTATGTCCTTCTCCGGGATACATATCATCCCGAATGCCTATTACTTCCGTTAAAAGAAATCATATTTGCCGTTTCCCGCACTGTTTCTCCATGGGCAATTTGGCTTTTTACTTCATCCAGTTCGGACAAAGCTAAGCCCAAACTATTTACAGCCGAAGCAAAACTGAAACGGGTACGAAGGTGCTGTTATCCCTGAAAATTGATATCGCCAAACCATAATCAAAAATCCGCCAGGGTTTTTCTGCCAATAAGACCTTGCAGTATTTCCGCTGTAAGCATCACGGCTTTCAGTGTGTCTAAACTGTTTTCCCGGGTTAAAAGGAAATCCTTACCCCATAAATCCGGTTTTAGGTCTCCAGTTCACTAAGCAGTGTATTAATCTTGTCCATAGCATACCTCTATTTTTTATTTACAAGAAAAAAAAAGAAAAAAAGAGAGAATGATAGGGTATTGTTTGAATGTTCTAATAGCAAAACAGCAAACCGAGTCCTAATGCTTTATGAACCTCTATACAAGCACCGATAATTCTACTGCAAAGCTTATCAATTTCTCCTTTTGTTATTTCCTGGTTCATCAATTTCTCCTTTAATTATAAGTTTATATCTCTTGCCAATTATAATCTCTTTCTCTCTTTGTAAAACTAATCTCTTTTTCTCTTTCTCTCTTTGTAAAACAAATCTCTTTTTCTCTTTCTCTCTTTGTAAAACTAACCTCTTTTTCTCTTTCTCTCTTTGTAAACTAATCTATCTCGCTATCTCTCTCATTCCGTCTCGCTATCTCGCCATCCCACTATCTCGCTTAATTCATTCTCAATCAAATCTCTTATCCTCATTGTTCCACATTCGCTGCGCAGCCAATAGGATAGCATCAATAATTTGCTGGTAACCTGTACACCTGCAAATATTTCCTTTAATCGCTTCTCTGGCTTCTTCTCTTGAGGGCTGTTTATTTTCCAGCAAAAAGCATAAGCAGTTAATACCATTCCTGGAGTGCAAAAACCGCATTGAATAGCCCCGGCATCAATAAATGCCTGCTGAACAGGATCTGCAAAGTTCCATCGGAAGAGGCAAGACCTTCAATCGTTAAGACCTCTTTATTTGCAACATCTTTCAATTTCAACAAACGAGAACGACAAGGCTTGTTATTTATCAACACAGTGCAGCTTCCACAAATGCCAATATCGCAGCTGATTTTGGTTCCTGTCAAACAGATTTTCTCGCAGGTAAGTAGAAAGTTTCAGTTCCGCAAGTTCTTCGGAAACAGAATATTCGGTATTATTAACGGTTATTTTCATTGCTTTTTCCCTTTAACATATTCCCTCACCGCGGGGGCAATTGGCAGGTCTGTAAATCTTTTTCCGATAGCTCTGTATAGGGCATTGGCAATTGCCGGAGCGGTAATTTCCAAAGCCGGTTCTCCAATTCCTTTTGCATTAAGAAGATGGGGTCTGCATTTCAATCAGGATAGCTGTCATTTCGATAAGTCCGTGCTGCATCTGCTCTATAGCCATTATAATTAGTAATCTGTGGTTCACCTTTTACCAGCGGAAAATCTTCATATAGAGCATAACCTGCTCCCATAGCTTCGCCATTCCTCCGTAAATTTGACCTTCCAGTAAAGCCGGATTTATCGCCTTGCCAATATCATGAGCGGCAACCAGATTCATCAGAGTAATTTTACCCGTTCTATTGTTTACCTTCAATTCAACCGCCTGACAGCTGTAGATCCAACTAAAATAAGCATTTCCGTGTCCGGTATTTTCATCCCAGCTAATTGGAGGAGCTGAAAATACCCCGAAGGCATAAGGATAAATTTGATGCTCATAACATAAACGCACTGCCTCAAAATAATCGGCTATTACATTGCCCTGAGCAGAATATACAGAACCGTCTTTATAGGTACAGTCCGTTATATTATAGGTTTTTTCCACTCCTGCACAGAGACGCTCTTTAATAATTTTGGCAGCATTAATAACTGAGCTACCACCCATAATTGTTCCTCTGGAAGCAACTGTAGATCCTCCATCGGGAATATTGGAAGTGGAAGGTAAACGATAACGAATTAGCTCTTTAGGGATGCCAAGTTCTTTGGCGGCAATCAAAATCATCGCACTTTGGGCTCCCTGTCCGTTTTCGTGCACCCCGGTTTCCAGTAAAACACTGCCATCGGGTTGAATATTAATGATGGCACTGTTCATATCGGTTCCTTCTGCTCCTAAACTAACTCCCCGATAAGAAATTGCATAACCGATGCCATACCATTCGTCTATTTTAGGATTGCCGAAACTGCATTTCTTTACTTTATTTTGGTAATCAATTTCTTTTAAAACGCTATCCATAACTTCCTGCAAAGAAACGGTATGATTATCCAGTTTCTGATCGGTAATTGTCTTGCTGCCTTGATGAACCATATTTATCTTTCGGAATTCTGTTTCATCCATATTCAATTTTTGAGCAGCCATTTCTATTAACTGTTCTATGGCAAAATTTACCTGCGGAGAACCGAAACCTCTGAAAGCTCCGGAAAAAATGTTGTTGGTGTAAACACCATAAACATCACTCTGCACATTGGGAACTTCATAGCAACCACAACTTTGAACTGTGGAACGCCAAGTTACCCAAGGCGTTACACTACAATAGGCACCACCGTCTGCAATAATACGAGCTTTGATAAAGACGATTTTGCCGTTCTTTTTCAGTCCCATTCTATATTGCAGTTTATAAGGATGCCGTTTATAGCTTTCCCGCATACTCATTTCTCTGCTGTAAGTTAATTTTACCGGTTTCCTGGTAAGATAGGCACATAAAGCTGCCCGGGCACAAACTAAGGCTGTGTCATCTTTGCCGCCAAAGCCTCCACCCATTGGTATATTTTTACTTCCACTTCACTTAATTTACAGCCTGAAAGTGGGAGGCAACAAACCTTCTGGTAGAAAAAGGATGTTGCATACTACCCAGCACTTCTAAAACGCCATCCTGTCTTAAAAAACACAGTGCTGTTTCCGGTTCCAGATAAGAATGTTCCACGTACATTAAACTCCCGTTCAATAGCCAGATCCTTGCTTCTTTTTCGCCTTTATCTATATCGCCAGTTCGCACTTTATGGTAGTTACAAATATTGCTCCCAAAATCAGGATTAACTATAGGACTGTTCTCTTTTATCGCTTCTTCGGGATCAAAACAGCGGGTAATTCTGATGGTCTCCACTTTTATCAATGGCAAAGCTGAAAGAGCTATTTCCCGAGATTCTGCCACAACTAAGGCAATAACATCTCCCGCAGAACGAATCCTTCTATTAATTATAGTGTGACAATCTTTAATAATCTGGCCAAATTTTATCTTCCCGGGGATATCCTTTGCCGTATAAACAGCTACCACTCCTTTTTGCTTAAGCGCTTCAGAGTAATCAATTGATTTAATTATAGCGCTTGCTACTTGAGAATGCAAAGGAACAGCATAAAGCATATCAGGAAGTTTATAATCATCAGTATATTTTGCTCTGCCTGTTACTTTGGCAGCAGCGTCATTACGAAATGCATCAGTAAACATCATTATGATGCCTCCTCAATTCATAATAGCTCCAAAAGTCCATCCACGGATTAGGTGTATTTGCCCAACTGGGAATAACAGGAATTGGAGCTCCCAGGCGTTCATAACTAAGCGTATCCTCTTCTACCGTGAAATCCATCATCTTGGCAGGTGTATAACTTATAAAATTAAAAAGTTGTTCCATAGTCAGTTTGCCTTTTTCTACCAGATGTTCTGCCAGCAAAGTAAAAAGAGCACCGCTTCCAGCAATACCCATCGGGGTTTTAGCAGGATACAAAATTCCTGTGTCTTTGGTTTCGGAACTAAAAGCACAATGATCACTGGCAATAATATCAAAAACACCATCCTGTAAAAGTTCCAGTAAAAGACCTCTACTGCTTTCACTGCGTATAGGAGGAGAACAAAGCCAGCGATGACCTTCCGGTTCATTTAAGACCTCCTCATTCAATAGCAAATAGTGAGGTGCAGTTTCACAAGTTATATAATCTGCCTCCTTTTTTGCCTGCTGAACTAAGAAAGCGCCGCTCGCGGAGAAGAAATATGAACTAAATGAATAGGATAATGGTGTTTTATGGACAAGTTAAGCACTTTATCCACTGCCTCAATTTCGCTTTTTCTGGATGTGCTGCAAACAGTGGTCTGAAGGTTTATGAAAAGGGTAACGCTCACTATATTCACTTTATTAATTTCACTATCCTACAGTGTATCAATAGCCGCTTTTTCGGATTTGCATATCTATCATAAAATGTTCAATACTTTCATAGCTTTGATATAATCCACTTTCGCGATAGGTTGGTATACAGCTTAAAATCGGTATCATTTTTGAAGATGATTTCAAGTTTACGTACAATCCAGGCTTTGGAGTTAGATGCCAAAAAACCTTTCCTGAAAAACTGCGTGAAGCTTTGCGCATTCTGGATAATTTGGCAGAAAGGGATTCATTGGGCTTTCGGTTACAACATACCCAAATGCCTTCTAAACCGTTATGCTCATATAAACGGTTGAAACTCTTCCAGCTATCAGCTAAAAGGTGTCCGGCTAATAGTTTCGCCTATATGTACATGGAAAATCGTATATTCCGCTAGCCATATTTTTTACGGCTCCAGGATCCTTTCAAACCATGACCGGTAATTAGTAAAACAATATCCTCGTTACTATTTATCCATTTTTTGGCAAGCGCTTTTTGTGTCCTGCCAAAGCTGCTACCGAAGATGGCTCAGCAAAAACACCTGTTTCTGCTGCCAGTTTTAACTGTGCTTCCTGAATTTCAAAATCGCTCACCCGAATACACTTTCCTCTTGTTTTCTTCATCGCTTTAACTGACCAATGCGCTAATGCCGGTGTTTTAACTTTGATGGAATCGGCAATGGTAATAGGATTTTCAGCATCCTTGTATCTTCCTGTTTCCCAATAAGATGTAATAGCATCAATGTTTTCTGCCTGCACACATAAAAGCTGAGGCAATTTTTGTATAATGCCGGCTCTTTGCAAATCCACAAATGCTTTGTAGATACCAGTTAAAATAACTCCATCCCCCCACCGGAATAATTATCCAATCTGGAACTTTAAAACCGTTCTGAATATAAATCTCCAGTCCGGCGTTTCTTTTGCCATCTATAGTCAAAGGATGATAACCTGTATTTCTACACATACAATTATGGGTTTTAGTATATTCCAAAGCGGCTTTGAAAGGCATCATCATAGCTACCCTGAACTTTATGCAGTTCTGCATTATACACTTGAATTTGAATAAGCTGCCGAGGAGCACTCTCAGGAGCAAAAATAACAATTTTTAATCTGGCTGAGGCACCTAAACAAGCAAGTGAACAAGCTGCATTTCCAGTACTGGCAGTTACGATTTCTGTAATTCCTTTTTGCAAAGATCCGCTACTACCAATTGAGTGGTACATCTTTATAACTTCCGTTGGGATTTAAACCATCAAATTTTATCTCCAATTGGGTAGGCTGGAGGACGCCATTCTCTCGCTTTCTAAACCCAAAATCTCCGTTCTAAAAAAGGTGTATTCCCAACCGGAAGTGGAGGATAAAAATTCAGGATTTACTGCACTGAATAAAAGCGGGTCGGGCCTCTCTTCCATCTTTTTCCTATTTCTGCATAGTTAAATATAGCTTCCAAAACTCCTCAAGGTATTCCCGCAGATAATCCCTACCACATTCATCACAAAGATAATGCAGTTCGTTGGGATCAAATTTTTCCCCACATTCAATGCAGCGGTAATAACTCAAGTTACTTTTCATTTATTCTCATACAGATTAAATAGGTCTGGGATGAACAAGGTAGCAAGGATTTTTCACCCTCGACCTCTCGACCCCTCGACTTTTTCACTTTTCCACTTTTTCCGCGTACCGGCGTCCGCCGCTACCTAAAACTATCACTGGGTTTCACCTTTCCACTCCTCGACTCCTCGACCCCTCGACCCCTCGACTTCTCGACTTTTTCACATTTCCACTTTTTCCGGCGGAACGGCGTCCGCCGCTACCTAAAACTATCACTTCGGGGTTTCAATCTTCTCACTCCTCGACCCCTGACTCCTCGACCCCTCGACTCCTCGACCCCCGACCCCTCGACCTCTTCATCCCTGCGCCAATCTATATACCAAAGCAGCATAAAACGCAGCTGCCTTTGTTAAATGTTCAATCGGGATTGCTTCATTGGGTGAATGGGCATAAATTTCATTGCCAGGTCCTAAGCCAATACAAGGAATTCCTTTCATACCGGCAATTGCCAGCATTGGTAGAAAAAGTCCATTTATCTATAACTGGCTCTATCTCTAGAGTTTTAGAATAGGCATCAGCCGCATTTTGCACATAAACAGAATCCAAAGGCGTGACCTAAGTTGGATAGTATTTTTCGGTGGATAAAACTAATCCTGTATATGCCTTTTTCTGCATAGGATAGAACCTTCTATTTGGGCATCAGGATAGCCAGCTTTACAAGTATCTTGAATCTTCTGCACAGCACTTTCTTTATTTTCTCCCAAGTTAAGCGGCTCATTAAATGCAGGCGAGCACTATCCGAATCACATTGATTTGGTCCAGTAAAAATACCTGAGTAACACAGATACTGCCTTTACTCAAAAATCATCCGAACGCAAGTGTTGATGCAACTTTTCTATTTCTAAAGCAATACGCGAAATCTTATATATGGCATTATCTCCGCGCTCGGGAGCGGAACCAGCGACAGGAAAGTCCTTTCACGCTTACTTCCATTTCCATTCTGCCTCGATGACCACGATAGATATTAAGATTTGTAGGTTCTGTAATAACAACCAGTTCGGGCTTAATTTCGCCTTCGTTTAAAATATATTGCCAACATAAGCCATCACAATCCTCTTCCATAACCGTACCGGTAAAATATATGCGTTAAATCCTTGTCCAAATTCAGGTCTTTGATAATGCGCGGTCATCATACTTGCCATTCCACCTTTTGATCAACGGTTCTGCGACCCCAAATCTTACCATCTTTCAAATGAGCGTCAAAAGGATCAAAATCCCACAGCGAAAGGTCTCCCGATAGACAGTATCTATATGTGCGTCGAAGGCAATCACTTTTTTCCCACAGCCCAGGTGCGTCCTATCACATTTCCCAAAGGATCAATAAATGCTTCATCCATTCCTATTGCTTGCATTTCTTTCAGGATGCGCTTCGCTACTTCTTTTTTCCTTAGTAGAAAATGAGGGTATTTTTACTATGTCCATCAGGAAACGAGCATTGGTATCTTCATAGTGTTTGGCTCGCTCATAAATTTCTTTATACATAATCGCTTCTCCTTAAATTATCTTTCACGCAGATTACCTAAAATAAATAGGTCTGGAATGAACAGGATTATAGGGACTTCAAGGATTGTTACATAATAATAAAACCTAAAACTATATCTAATCCCCACCCCACTTTCTTCACATCCTATCCCAAAGTTTTTCTGCACACTCTTTTGCTTTGGCTATTATCTCTTGTTCATCAAGATTTAGCAGTAATTCCCCATTCCACATCAGAATTTTGCCCTGGCAGATAGTTGCATCAATATTTGCCTGGGAAATTCCATAAACCAGATGTCCCATCCAGGTCTCTTCATTAAAAGGAGTATACGGAATATAGTCAACTACAATAATATCTGCCGGACTGCCTTCTTTTATAGTTCCGTGTTTTTCACCCCAATATTTTTGCGCTATAATAGGATTATTGAAAACCAGGGCAGAGGCAATTTCCATAAATCCACGGGAAGGATCATTTTGCTTCAAATGTTGAGCCCAAACACCAACTCTAACTTCTTCCAGCATATTATTAGTCATTGCATCCGTGCCAAGTCCAACTGTTATTCCCAATTCCATCATTTTACAAACATCAGCAATGCCCACAGCATTATTCAAATTGGATTGAGGATTGGTAACTATGGCAGCTCCTTTTTC
>JAXGIH010000062.1:0-11406 GCA_040770845.1 Cloacimonas sp. (SeqCode) | reverse complement strand
TAATCAACTATATAATCAATATTTTCTCTTTGTTCATTGCCGTTTACTTTAACTTTTACACTTCCTTTAAGCACACCCATTGAAGAAAGTTCAATTGCTTCCCGACCAATTTTACCTTTAATATTAATAAAAATGCTTGTGGAGTCCTGATAGGAATATTCATCCTCATTTTCTTTGCGGTAAATTATGCCATCTCCCAAACCTCTCATTGGCTCAATAAAAGGCATAATAATCCAGCCATTGGTAAGATTAACGGTAGCATCATCTCCATTGATAAGTCCATCGGGACTGCCATTAGCATTTAATCTTAAGTAGTCATTATAGGTAGAAATATCACCAAAGACCAGATTATCGGGTAAATTATAATTTCTGGTTAAGTCCACATTAACAGTATAAACCTGCAATTCAAAACCATCATTTTTAATGTTGGTTCTACCCATATCGTATATATTGCGCATTTGTAAATGCCAGGTATTGAGTTCATCATTAGGATCGTAAGGAATATATTCCTGATATTTCTTTCTTAGAACTTTCACATGTAAGCGACTGGTATCAGAATTGGGAGGAGGAACTTGAACTCCATCCCTGCGAGTATATTGAACCCCCAAAGTGGCAGTCCGATCTATAGTTTTCAAGATAGTAATAATTCCGCTGTCATAATCGGTTACAAAATCCGTTCCTTCAATTAATTCATCATACCACGGTTCATAAGGAGGTCTCATATTATTGGAATAGTAGATAGTATCTCCTACTGCGGAAGCGGTATTATTGGTATAATTGGCATCATCATAAAACAAACGCACAGTTCCATTTGCCGGTAAAAATTTTTCATTTACCACCCAGGAACCGTCTGGAGCGGTTTCAATTGCATTATTTATCCAACCAGGAGGTATATTAGTTCCGGTTTTAAGTTGGTAAAGTTGATAGGGATCGTGCAGATAATACATTGTTCTTCTGGCATATTTCCAGCTACTGACCGTGGAAGAATCCGCCTGACTTTTACCTATGTAGGTCTGAGTATTTTTTTGGCTTTCTTCTTTACTGGCAATTACACTTAAGTCCAAATTGCCATATTTGAATTTACTGGTTATACCAAAAAGTCCCTGTGAACTGGCAGAATAGCTTACATAGCGCGATCCGCTTAAAGAAAGAGCAATATTTCCCCCTTCAATACTTTGGATAAATTCGTCATCATAGCCCGTATATTTTACATTTACATTGTTCATATCAAACAGTTCTTCATCCTGCTTGGAATTGTATTTGAAGTTAACTGCAATTTTATCACCGATAGTACCGGAAAGACGAAGATTGGTTTCCATTTCCATTTTCAGATCAAAAACATTTTTCCCGGATTGATCATAGATAGGTACCTGTTTTCTATGAGTGTTACTTACCTGCATAGTAAGTTTCTGAGTTCCATCCAAATTTAAGCGTCCGGCTGAGGAACCAAGAACCTTTTGCATCGCTTTCGGCATAGCAATTTCTGGCAGTAAGGTAAGGTCTTTAAATAAACCGCTGGTAACTGTCTGCACTACTTGTTCTTGGGTCTTGAAATTAGCAATCAGGGATTTATGAAAAACCTTTGTTTGCATATTGCTGAAATAACGGTCAAAACTAATCGGAACATCGGGTGCAATTTTATAATTACCTACTTGAACGCTTAAAATTACTTTACTATTGGCAAAATCAATTTCTTCCTTATATTCTGGTGCAAAGGCAGGAATTTCATAGGGCTTTGTCTTGTAATAATTCATACCTTTGTTTATCTTATAAACTTCTATCCGATTGTTAATAATAGGATTGTATTCAGTAAGGTAAAGACGGGGGTATAATGCTTTTTCTGTTAAGGGATCAAGCTCGTGTTTTATTTCCTTTTTGGGTCTGAAATATCTGGCAGGAAAAATGCCTTTTTGCTCTGTTTGATCGTCTTCCGGTGGATTAGAACCCTCAGGAACCGTCTCTGTAGCCCACAATATAGTTAAAGCTAATAAAATCAAACAGGCGAAAAGCTTTTTCGTCATAAATTCAGGATTATTGATTCAAAATTTTGCCTAAAGCCAGATAAAACCCGTCCAGAGTAAGACCTTTATCAATAGTATTAATTTCACTAAGGTAGGGTTTTATCAAAGAAGACATACCACCGGTAAGGATTGTTTGAAATGGTTTTAGTTGTGAATATTGCTCTTTGATTTTAGCAATGAATGTATCCAGCATAAAAGAATGACCGTAAATTATTCCTGAAAGCATTGCTTCCGTAGTATTCAAACCCAGAAGAGCCGTAGGAGAAACAAGCTCAATTTCATATAGTTTTGCTGCTTTACTGAATAAACTTTCAGCTCCAATTTTTATTCCGGGAGCAATTATAGCACCTTCAAACATTCCTTCTGGGCTGATAAGTTCAATCGTTGTGGCTGTTCCCAAATCTATTATGATTGAAGATGTCCGATATTTCTGCCAGGCAGCATAAGCATTGGCAATTAAATCTGCTCCGATAAAAGAGGGATTATCCACTCTGAAACTGATTCCTAAAGGACTAAGTGCATTTATTTCATACACTTCTGCCTGTATATATTTGCTGCATAAATGTTTCCAAACCCTTGTAAGCTCGGGAACTACACTGCCTAAAACAATATAGCGAATGTCTTTTAGCCCGAGTTTATAACCATCCGGTAGAGTTGTGGACTCCAGCAAACTGCCGAGCAGAACATAATATTCGTCAGAAGTATTTTCCCGACTGGATTTCAGACTTACCGTCCAAATGGATTTACCTTTCAAGTATATGGCACATACGATATTTGTATTTCCTATGTCCACTACCAGAACCGGCTCTTGCAATAATAAATTACGCATAATCCCTGCTCAATATCATTTCCTGTAAAGATAATAAATCATACACAAATAGCCATTTTTGTTATAATTCTTAAATAGCACTATTCTGTCAATAGATTTCTGTATTTGAATTGATAAGAGAAACTTATCTTAAATCCCTAAAAATATTCCGAAGATAGGTTCAGGAACAGAGTTTCGTTCATTTTTTGAGAGCTTCAATTTCGGGAAATATTCATAAAATTTCAATTCCGGAAGGGCAATTATATTTCAGAGATATTAGTGCCTACGAAAAAAGGATAACGAAAAAGTATTTAGTCCCTTTATTTATTATATAACCCCCATCTAATATAATACTTTAGCCCTATATTTTGTCCATAAGCGCAGAAATATGCATAATTAATTGTTATTTAGTCAATTAAGTAACGACACCGTAACACTTCCGTAACACTTCCGTAGTTCCGTTACGGAATTGTTACTTGAGTGTTACTGGATTATTAGATGGTTATGCAGGCAAAAAAAGATGAAGCAGAAAAACATAGTTGAGGGAAAAAAGGGTGGTAAATTCCAATTTGGCACAGATAATATGTTCAATATTAAAAATTCAGTTAAATAGGTTAAAAATATCGGGATTTTAGTTTTCGCAGGAATGACAAAGGGATTATGAAAATAGAAATGATATCCTATAGTTTTCTAAAAACATTTTCGGTATTCCCTTTTCCGAATTGAAATTCGGCAGCACAAGGTCTGAAATTGTATGCTAAATGATTTTGCTGCCCTAAGGGGAAAAAAATCCTTACTTTATAAAGGTAGAGAAACGCGCTTTCCGGTTTTGGCAGAACGGTAAATTGCCTGAATAATTTCCACTGATTTTCTGCCGTCTCTTCCATCGGTGGAAGGGACATCTTTGCCTAAAAGGACATCTATCACATTGCGATAGTAGGGATTATGACCAAAGCCATACACATTTGGCGGCTGATAATTGGCGTCCTGAGCAATGCGATCATCATCATCGTAATCCTCAAATTCCCATTTTTCTATTTTATTTACAGCCACACCCCCGATTTTAACGGTTCCTTTTTCCCCGATGATAGTGATAGAGCCCTCAAAATTTTTGGGATAAGTTAACATTGTAACATTGATAGTTGCTATTATGCCATTGCGAAAATGCAAGATAGCACAACCCGTATCTTCCGCTTCAATTCGGCGAGCCATAGTTGCCGTGTAAGCCATAACACTATCCACATTTCCTAAAAGCCAATAAAGTGCATCCACATAATGACTTGCCTGATTCATAAAGGCACCGCCATCAAATTCCCAGGTTCCACGCCATTTTTCGGCATCGTAATAGGACTGAGGTCTTTGCCAAAAAACATTGGACTCCGCTAAATAGATTCTGCCAAAGCGTCCTTTATCTATAGCTCTTTTAAGGAGTTGCATAGTGGCATTGAGGCGATTTTGTTTAACTACAAAAAGTTTCACCTTATTTTGGTCGCAAGCCCGGATTAAAGCATCGGCTGACTCAATGTTTGTAGCCATTGGTTTTTCGGTTAACACATTGATTTTATGTTTTGCTACATCAATTCCCATTTGAGGATGCAAGCCACTTGGTGTGCAAATTGAAACGAGGTCTAACTTTTCGTTTTCCAGCATATCCTGATAGTTGTTATAAAGATTTTTAATTCCATAATTTTCTGCTACCGCCTGCATTTTTTCTTCCACAAGGTCACAAACGGCAACAAACTCCGCTTCCGGAATTTGAGAAACGGCATCAAGGTGATTTTTAGAAATGCGGCCACAGCCAATTAAGCCGATTTTCACTGTTTTCATCCAAAATACTCCTGTTAAGTTATTTGTTTATAGAAAGATACCAATCGCACATTTCGTTGATGCTATCTGTTAGGGATATCTTTTGTACAAAGCCATCTTTTTTAGCTTTTTCGGCAGTAAAATAGGTAGCGGTTCCTAATTTACGCATCCTCTCACTATTTACTGGAAGGTCTATAGAAAAAAGTTTCGCTGGAATATCAAACAATCTTCCAATGCCAATTGCTGCTTTCAAGGGGATTTTAAGGCGGGGCATTTGGAAACCTGGATGCGAACAAATAAGCTCCATTAATTCCTTCAGGGTTAAATATGGCTCATCAATGCAGTTATAATGTTCGTATCCAGGGGCTAATTTCTGCATTGCAAAACGAATCATATCAATCATAATATGGATGGAAACGATGGTTTAATGCCAGTTTCCTTCGCCGATAGTTAAATAGGGTTTTCTATGTAAAGTATCTATAAGTTTATAAGTATTGGTAAAATTATCGGGATAAAAATAGCTGCTGGACGCAAACAATAAGTTCGTGTTCGGATTTTGCTGCTGCCCTTGATGCAATGAACTCTCCTGCCAGTTTTTGAAGCTTGTAATCAGTATCCGGATTATAAGAAAATCCTCATTGCTTTACGTATGGATGATAAAAACGCCAACGGAACAGTATAATTAACTTCATGAATACGCTTTCTCACAGGCAAAATTCAGTAATGTTTTGGTGCCGTATTTATTATGACTATAATATTCCTGACGGGAAACATAGTCATTCTTCGCTGCTGCGCAATGAATAATCGTTCAGAGGACATTGCTGCTTTTGTAAAACAGAGACAGCCCTGTTTAAATCCTTTAGCGACCTGATATCTCCTCTCAGCGTTTGGGGATGCTTTTTCCCTTCGCAATGTTCACTGATATCAATACCGATTACAGTATGCCCGTCTTCTTCCAGTTCCCGCATTAAATTGGAACCGACAAAACCGTTACTACCGGTAATTAGAATATTCATTTTTTCTCCTTAGCGCACCGGCTGCCATAAATTAATCTTTTTATTTTGCAGGAAGTTCCAAAAAGCAAGAGCTGAGGAATAGACCATCGCTACAAAATATCCCGGAATTCCGGTTAAAGGAATATGGTGACCTTTTTCTTGGAATATAAGTCCTATAGTTCCAAACAAATATAAAATCACCTGCAAAATAAAAACAATCCTGTAAAAACCAAACTGCAACAAAAAAGCGTTACTGACAAATCCTGTCAATACAAAAACAAAGAATAACCAGCGTAACACTTTGTGCGAAAATAAAATAAAACTTACAGCGGGATAACGAAACGGATTTAATAACTCAATATTGCGTTTCAAAACACACCATTCCTGGGTAATAATCCTCACTTTTCGGGATATTTCTTCCGTCGCTTTTTCGGTAACTTCTTCATAAATGATGGCTTGTGGTTCATAAGCAGCTATATATCTTCGTTTTAAAGTAAGTAAAACCCGTTCAAAATCATCAGGACTGTTTGGGGGAATTTCCGAAAAAAGTTCTCTTTTAATCAAATAGATAGGACCATTAGCTCCGATTAAAGTTTTTAGCCGTGAATCCATCAATTTTAAAAATGCCTCGTATTTCCAATAGTGAGCTTCCCCCGATTGTTTACTGCCTCTTTTAACCATTTTCACTTCTCCGGAAACGAGACCTATTCTTTTATCAGAAAGCATTTTAGCTACTAAAAGTTGAACACAATCGGGAGTAAAAATACTGTTGGCATCGGTAGATAAAACATAATCGGTATCCAGTAAAGGTAAAACAAGATTATGAGCATTTTGTTTGCCTGCTCTTGGCTTTTGAATTACCAGAGAAATGTTTTGATCGGTATATTTTTGCACTATTTCATTGGTTCTATCGGTGGAATCATCAGAAATAATAATCATTTTTATTCTGTCTTTAGGATAATTCAGCTGTAAAAAGGAACGGATTTTTTCTTCTATAACCTTTTCCTCGTTGTAGGCAGGACATATTACAGTGATGGAAGGATAGACATCCGGTGCGGGAATTGAAATCTTTGCTTTTTTAAACAGTGAAGTTATGATAAATAAGATTAATCCATAACCAACAAAGTGGTAAGCTAAAAGTAGCCAGGAAATCCAGAATACTATCTTCGCGATTACCATTTATTGTCCTTTTCTGTGTGTCTTATATAAAGTTAACATTGCATTTACCTTGAAAGTTCCTGATAAAATCAAGCTGTTAACTGTCAAGGAAATTAAGTCCACTTACACCTCACAATAAAAAAACATAGAGTTATGATTTTAATTTTGGTTTACGCCGAAAATACATAGAACACCGAGGTTATTTTTATAGTTTCCGAGTTATCTTCATTTTTCGCTATTCATTAAATCTCTTTTTCTCTTTTCTCTTTGTAAAAATATTCTCAGTGTCCTCAGTGTTCTCAGTAATTAAAAAGCGTCAAACTTACAAAGTGGAAGATCAGGTTCCTCCGGCTACACATTCTTTGCGTGCACTTATTTTTTATCTGTGAAATCTGTGTTATCTGTGAGAGATATAAAAAGGCGGAGGAACAGCGTCCTCCGTCTTCACAATAAAGATTCCAACTTTTCTAAACTATCTCATCATCTCGCTATATTTATTTTTTTATTTCAGCAACGCCGCTTTCTTTATAAAACTCTCTTTCCAGATAAACCTGAAGAAAAATATCGATTCAGTGGCAGTTTCAGGATAGTAATCCTAATTCTTTCATTTTTAATCAGCTGGATAAGTGCCAGGTATTTAGGTATAACTTTAAAAGGTGAATACAGCTATTTAATTACTTTGGGAGGTTTTATCTGGATGATTTTGGATTGGGGAATTTTCAGAAGTTATCCTTATTTAGTGCGTAAATATCCTGATGAAGTAAAAACGATGTTTGGCTGGACTATTCTTACGATGTTTTTGGAATTGCTCATTTTCAGCTGTCTGGGAATTGTTTTTCTGGATTTTTGGAGTAAATTGATTGGTTATCCTCTTACACCGGCAAAAATGATCCTTTTAATATTGTTTATTTCTTTTAATAAGGCATTTATGCAATTGCAGGCAATATATATGGGAATGGATAGAATTCTGGAAAATTCTTTGGCGCATTTTTTAAGTTCCGCCATCTTTTTTGTTCTTTTGCTTATTGGTTATTTTGCTCTGTTAGAAGTAGATAAAATTAATGCGGTCATGGTTTTTACCGTTGCAGGTTTAATTAGCAGTATTATTTATTTAGTATTGCGAACCAAATGGACTAATTGGTATAAGCAGTTAAATTTCAAGTTAGTTAAGCTGTTTTACAGTTATGGTTTTCGTGTTTTTCTTTCTTCTCTGTTCATTATGTTACTAATTAGAGCCGATATTGTAATAATCAAGCATTTTTTGGATTTCAAGGAAGTAGTAATTTATTCTATGGCAGCACATATTGTAGATTTTATTCAGATTGCTTCAAACCTTGTAGGGGGTTTATTGTTTGTAAAGCTTTCCGATATAGATGATGATATTAGTAAATGGCTGCTTCTGAAGAAAACCCTTCTGTTATTCTTTTTTCCAACACAATACTTTGGCAAATTTGGGTTTTGGCACATTTCTGGGCCAAATTCGTAATGCGCATAATGTTTGGAGTTCTCCCCAATTTGTGCCTGTGTATTATGTTTATTTTTGGTTAATGCCTGCTGTTTACGGTTTAGTTTTGGTTCGCTGTTTAATAATTACTTGAATAGTATGAGGGCTTTCCCATAATCAGTATTATCCTTCCCGCTGTGGCTTTACTAATTAATATTGGCTTAAATCTTTGGCTGATTCCGTTATTAGGAATCAACGGAGCTGCACTCAGCAGCAGTTTTCCCTATTTTCTCTGGTTTATTTTAATTGTTTATTTTGAACACAAGGACAGCCAGGGCAAAATGCTAAAATACCTCTTGCCAACGAAAGATATTATTGGTTATGGCAGGAAACGATATGGCTGATTTGAAAGGTCTTTGGGAAAAATTTTGCATAAAACGGCTTAAGGTCTTTACAATGAAAAAAGTTACAGGGAAAAGTTTACTTATTCATACTTGAAATTGGTGATCTGATTTTATTAACTCCTGTTTTACAAGTAAAGACATATCCCTTTGCTGGAACTGGAAATTCTTTTTTTTTCCGAAGTCCGCTGCAATACTGCTACCTGTAACAGATGCTCCTTTTATTAGTAAAAATTCATTTTACTGGCTGGGGGAAAACAAATTTACTGCTTCCTACTCTTTTCAAACTACCCACGAGAAGAGAAGTATCAAAGCTGTCCTTTTTTCTTCGGAGTTCGCCGGAAAACCTGGCTTTTTATGTTACTCTTAAAGGCAGAAATCAAGGTTGGAGAATATAAAAGTTTCGCTATCGGGTTTTATCCGTCTATGTTAAATTTAATCCTCTTCTTTTCAGAACCCATTAACCTTAAAAAAAAAAAAAAAAAAAAATTCTCTGCTCTGTTTCAAAGTTTCCTAAATCTGCCTTCCTGGGAAGAAGCAATTGTTAGTATCAAAATGAACTAAATTTATATCCCCTATTTACTTTCATTTAACGGAAGCAAATCATCCAGTAGGCAGAAATTTCCTGTCGGAAAACAATCTGACGGGAAAAAGGTTCACATCGGCATACATCCTGGCTCTATGGCTAAAAATAAACGCAAGAAGATGGAATAAGGAATATTTTATTGCTTTAATAGAAAAACTTAAAAGACAATATGATTATCCTATTTTGATTATTGCAGGTCGTGGGGGGGGGGGGGGGGGGGGGGGGGGGGGGGGGGGGGGGGGGGGGGGGGGGGGGGGGGGGGGGGGGGGGGGGGGGGGGGGGGGGGGGGGGGGGGGGGGGGGGGGGGGGGGGGGGGGGGGGGGGGGGGGGGGGGGGGGGGGGGGGGGGGGGGGGGGGGGGGGGCGATGAAGTAGGAAAAGCTATTCAGGCAAACAAGACCGGCTCTTCCTGCTCAATGCTCCACGCCTGAAATGTAGCTGCAATTATTTCCCGATTACATTTCTTTATTAATACCGATTCCGGTTTAGGACATATCGCTTCCTGCTTTGGAATAAAGGGGTTAACTATTTTTGGTCCTGCCAACGAGTTACAGACAGCTCCTTTTTCAAATAATAGTAACATAATTCGCTATCCTGTTGACTGCGCTCCCTGCATAGATAAGAAAAAGAAACCAAAGTGCACACTTGATTGTCTGCTTAAGCTTACTCCGGATATGGTATTTAAACGCGTTCAGGAATTACTGGATTGACCTTTTTCATATATTGCCAATAACTGTTTGCATAATTCTTCTCGGGAATATTGTTTAATCGTTTCGGGAGAGGTATCAAACTGATCGGGATTTTTTAGGATATATTCAATTTGGGCTTTTATTTGTTCTTTATCGTTTATATATGCGTATCTGCCTCGTTTGGTAGCGCTTAATATTTTCTCCAGATTGCTTTCCTTTGGTCCTAAAGCCAGAATAGGTTTCCCACAGCGTAAAAGTTCAAAAGCTTGCCTGGATACCAATATTTGGCAGTGGAATTTTCATTTAGGATAATCAAATTGATGTCTGCTCCCAGGGAATAGGCAATTGCGTCGCTATGTTTTTGATAGCCAAGATAATTATGGCTCGTGTAACCGGAGGTTTTTATGTTGTGCAAAATAGCTTTATCTATATTGCCTATATGGATTACCTGATAATTATTCGGAAAGCAGTCCTCAAAGTGCCTGCTTCAGTAAGGGTAGGGAGAAGCCCATAAACTTTGGTAGTTAGCTTGCCCATCAAACAAGTCGAGAAACATCAACTTTTTCGGGGTAATACCTGTAAAATCATCTTCATCATAGCCGTTAGAATATAATAGGACTTTTTCTTTCAACAATATGTTTTTTGTTTATATATTCAATTAGGTTTCGGAGTTACAAGAAACGGCTGCATCACAAGTTGCCAGAACTTTATCATCGATTTTCACGTAGTTTTCAAGCTTGAAAATGCTATTTTCTATCATTATGCCAAACTGCCAGGAATCTCTACTTAATCGCTACCCAGAAAATTTTGTCCTTATACTTCTTCTTAAGCAAACCAAACCAACAAGAAAAAGCAGAATAGGGAAAAGCAGTGATGTAAATATTTCCCAGAAGCTGTGTCTGTTGCTTTTAATAATCTTTTACAAGCAGTATAATAAGCAAAAACTATCCACTTTTTGCAGCCGATTTGTTTATCATAAAGGAAAAGAAAATCATTTACCAGCTTTGCCAATCTCCAAAATGCTCTTTCTATCTTGGAAGGTGGAGCTGTTTCCGCAAAATGGGCATTTACCATTTTGCTTTCATCCGGGGTCTTAATGCCTAAGCCAGCAACTCTGTAAATATGTGCTTCTTTGGGTATTTCCTGCAGAAGGGAATAATCTACAACTTTTCTCACCGGCTTTTTAGGAGCAATAATATGCACTTCCCATCCGGCTTTTACGGCATATTTAACGAATTTCAAAGGTCTTTGAACTCCGCTTTGACCTGTGGGAGGAAATTCGTTGATAATCATCAGTATCTTATTT
Organism: Cloacimonas sp. (SeqCode); assembly: GCA_040770845.1. Lineage (GTDB taxonomy): Bacteria > Cloacimonadota > Cloacimonadia > Cloacimonadales > Cloacimonadaceae > Cloacimonas. The sequence continues at coordinate 193 of JAXGIH010000062.1, read as the reverse complement.
TTGTTCATAAACCGCTATTATTCTTTTAATAAGTTCCTTTAGCATATATTTCTCTTGCACCAATCTTTGTCCTGCTTTAGCTATCTCCTCTCTTAAAAGCGGATTCATCATCAGTAATTTAATTTTAGCAGCCAGGTCTTTACTGTTTTTGGGCTCTGCAAATAATGCTTGTTTACCGTCTTCTGCCAAATTG
>JAXGIH010000061.1:0-11481 GCA_040770845.1 Cloacimonas sp. (SeqCode) | reverse complement strand
ATTTCTTTGAAGACGCTTATAACTCGTGACGACTTATTATCTCTCACAAATAGATAATACAGATTTATTAACTTTATCGTTACGAGTCCTCATCGCTAAACGAGTTTGCAGGTAAAGTATAATTTATTTCAGCGATAATGACTCCTCACTTTTCTTATTATCATTTTCGCCTCAATTTATTTTCATTCTTCCTTAAAAAGTGGAGGGATGGCGTACTCCGGCTACACAAAACAAAGCCCCTTCCTAAAATTTAAGAAGGGGCTTAAGATTGAGTTTTTCTGTGTAACTATACAGTGAATCTTCTTTTTTCTTTGATTCTTCCTGCTTTACCTTGAGCGCTACGCAGATAAAATAGTTTCGCTCTTCTTACCTGTCCATGGCGAATAATCTCAAGTTTATCAATATTTGGAGAATTTTGAGGAAAAATCCTCTCCACTCCAACACCACTGGAGACCTTACGCACGGTAAATGTTTTAGAAATACCTGCGCCTCGTTTTTGAATAACGATACCCTGAAAAACCTGAATGCGTTCTTTGTTACCTTCTTTAATTTTATAATGAACTTTAACGGTATCACCAACGCGATAATCCGGTAAGTCAGTTCTAATTTGGTCTCTGCTAACTTGTTGCAGAATATCCATTTGGGTTCCTCCCATATATATACTCGGAAGGTAAAAAACCGTATGCAAACAAGGATTAAACGGATTAAAAAAAGGAGTTTTCTCTATCCCGTTCTAATATTTATTTACTTCATTAAGAGCATTTCTGTCATAAAATAAAGCCGGAAATTAATAAATTTTCCCTACCGGCAAATTCCTTGCTCACATTAGTTGTTTTAGGTTTCTTTCTTCCTGCTTGTTTGTTTACTTTTTCAAATCTGGTCTGCGGGTTACTGTTAAGCGTTTTCCCTGTTCCAATGCCCATTTCTTTATTTCTTTATGATTTCCACTAAGCAAAACTTCCGGAACGCCTAAGCCCATAAAAATTTCCGGTCTTGTATAACAGGGAAAACCAAGCCCTTCATTACTAAAAGAATCACTATTGGCACTTTCCCTATCACTCAGCACTCCTGGCAGTAATCTACTTACTCCATCAATAAAAGCCAGAGCCGGAATTTCGCCTCCGGTCAAAACATAATCCCCTAAAGATATTTCATCTGAAACACAGAGATCACGCACTCTTTGATCAATTTCCTTATAGTGACCGCAAAGCAGGATTATGCGTTTATAGGAAGAGTAACTCTCTAAAATCTTTTGAGTTAAAGGTCTACCTTGTGGAGTGAAATAAACAACCGGAGCATTTCCTTTCTCTAAAAGTTCTATTAAAGCACTATAAATCGGTTGTGCCTGAATAACCATTCCGGCAAAACCACCATAAGGATAATCATCAACTTTATGGTGTTTATTTAGAGAAAACTGACGATAATCCGTCAAATTTACTTCCAGCAGTTTTTTCTCTCTGGCTCGGGCAATAATGCTGCTGTTTAAAAACCCGCTAAAGGCATCGGGAAAAAGGGAGAGGACTTCAAAGATCATTTCTTTTTTGCTTCTACTTTATAAAGAGCAACAAGGTCTACAGCATTTTGCAGAATCACGCAACGCAGATTATCAATTACCGTATCTATATAATAATCCACAAAAGGAACCAGATATTCCGTTCCCTTGCTATCCACAATCTGCAAAACATCCTGCGCTCCGTTGAAAAAAAAGTCCTCTACAATTCCCAATTCCTCACCCGCAAATATAACCTGGTAACCCTAAAAGATAATCCAACGATGTACCTTTTGATTCAGTATCTTGTGCATCAATAGCAATTACTACATCTTTATGTAGATATTGCTCTTCAGCGATTCCATCTTCTTTCAGTTTAATCCAGGTTTTTTTATCCTTTATTTTTCTCTCACTGATAGTTACATAAAACACTCTATCGCTGTTAAAGATCAAATACAATTCTTCAAGCTCAGAAAACACAGTTATGAATTCTGGCTTGATCATCACAGGATGAAAGCCATCGCTATTCTGCCTACCCAGTTTGCCGATTCCGATTAAAAAGGGATATTTCATTTACTCGATAATTTCGAGCTCGGCACGCTTCCCCTGTTTTGTGCTAACAGCATTAATAATGGTTCTGATGGCACTTGCGGTTCTACCGCGTTTGCCGATTACTTTTCCAATGTCTGCTTTGGAAACCCTAAGCTCATAAAGGGTAATTTTGTCGCCAGTGATCTCGGTAATATTCACTTCCGAAGGATCATCAACCAGAGCTTTAACAATGAATTCAATGAGATCTTTCATTTTTCACCTCAGTTTTCTTTTATACTTTATTCTGCTTCCGCAGTTTTCTGGTTCTTGTTTTGTTTACTATTATGCCAAATTTGTAAGACACCTGCTTTGCGTAACAGGGAACGAACTGTATCTGATGGCTGTGCACCAACGCCAAGCCAATAAAGAGCACGTTCTGTATCTATTTTTATTTTGGAAGGATCGGGCTTGGGATCATACCAGCCAATGCATTCAATATATTTGCCGTCACGCTTTTTGCGTGAATCAACTGCTACAATTCGGTAAAAGGGCTGATTTATAGCACCCATCCTTCTCAATCTTAATTTTACCATTCATTCTCCTTGTCATTATGAACATAATTATTTTCAATTTTATTCTTAGATTTTAGAATGCTTATTTCCGTCAAGATAAATTTTTTATGCCTTTACTGAAAAAGCTTTGCACTGTTTTAGCGACGACCAATTCCATAATAAGTAAAACCCATTTCCTTAACCGCTTTAGGATTATATTGATTCCGACCGTCAAAAATCACTTTCTGCCGCATTATTTTACTCATCCTTTCAAAATCGGGATAGCGAAACTGATGCCATTCCGTTATCAGTAACATTGCCACTGCATCTTTCAGGGTTTCATATTCATCGGCACAAAGAGTTACGGAATTATTATTGCCGAAAACCTTTTTCGCTTCCTGCATAGCTACAGGATCATAGGCTTTAACCGTAGCACCCATAGCAATAAGTTCATTGATTATTACAACGGAAGGAGCTTCACGCATATCATCCGTTTGCGGTTTGAAAGCCAAGCCCCAAACGGCAAAGGTCTTACCTTTCAAGTTTTTGCCAAAATGAGCTTTCACTTTTTCCACCAAGACCTTCTTCTGTTCGGAGTTAACTTCTTCCACCGCTTTTAAAATACGCGGTTCATAACCAACTTTACGAGACATATTGATAAGTGCTTTGATGTCCTTGGGAAAACAACTTCCCCCATAACCCACTCCGGGAAAAATAAATTTATAGCCAATGCGGGAATCACTGCACATTCCATTTCTCACTTCTGCAATATCTGCATCGTAGGCATCGCAAAGACGGGAGATTTCGTTGATGAAAGATATTTTTGTAGCCAGAAAAGAATTTGCCGCATACTTTGACATTTCTGCTGAACGGATGCCCATTATCAAAATGCGGTCATTTGTTCTGCAGAAGGGTTCATAGAGGGTTCTCATAATTTCTCCGGCTTTAGGATTATCCGTTCCAATCACAACTCTATCCGGACTCATAAAATCATCTATGGCAGAGCCCTCTTTCAGGAATTCCGGATTGGACACAACAGCATATTTTATGTCCACACCACGCGCATTAAGCACTTCCTGAATTTTTTCATTTACCAAATCTGCCGTTCCAACCGGAACTGTGGATTTATTAACGATAATTTTGGGTTCATTCAGGTAGGAAGCAATTTCTCGCAGCAGCAATAACATATTGTAAATCTGCAGAACCGTCTTCTCCGGGAGGAGTTCCTACAGCTATAAATATAATTTGTGATTCCTGCACTGCCTGTTTAGTATCTAATGTAAAACTTAAGACGCTTGGCAGTCATATTGCGCAGAATCATATCTTCCAAACCGGCTCGTAAATAGGAACTTTGCCTGATTTCAGCATTTCTATTTTGTTTTCATCCTTATCTACACTGATTACCGTATTCCCCATTTCTGCAAAACAGGCACTTGTAGTTAAGCCAACATAGCCACTTCCTATAACTGCTATTTTCATTGTAGCTCCTTTAAATATTTTATAACTTGGGAAATACCTTCGCTAAGACCTGTTTCAGGTTTCCAGCCCAAACCTTTTTTGCCTTTTCGCAGGAAAGCAGAGAACGATGTAAATCTCCCTTTCTGGAGGTCCGTATTAGCGGTTCACGGTTTATTCCCAATTGTTTTGCTATTGCGTAATATAAATCTTTAGTAGTGGTTGGAATGCAAGTTCCAATATTGAAAACTTCACCCTCTCCCTTTCCAGAGCCAGTAAATTGGCTTGAACAACATCCCCAACATAAACATAGTCCCGAATCATTCCGTCCGGCTCATTATCATAACGATAGACAGTTGGTATTTCACCTTTCAGCAGTTTTTCCTGTAAAAAGAGAGACGACTCCTGCCTCTCCCTGGGATATTTGTCTTGGTCCGTAAACATTGGCATAACGCAAAACCGTGTAATTTAAGCCATATTGATGACGGTAAAAATAGAGATAGTCCTCTCCTACTCTTTTATTTATAGCATAAATGGAAAGGGGCTTGGGATTGTATTTTTCAGATGTAGGATACTCTTCCGCCTCACCATAAATAGCTCCACCTGAAGAAATATAGATAACTTTTTTAACTCCTGCTCCTAACGCAATTTTGCAACACATTCACCCAGCCATAAACATTGTTTATTACATCCAGCAGAGGATTTTCAATGGAGAGCGGAACGCTTATTTGAGCCGAATGATGATTTACAATATCGGGTTTTTCTTTTGCAAAAACCTCGCTTAAACTCTCAGCACAAATATCCATTTCGTAGAAAATCGCTTTAGGATTGATGTTACGCCTATTACCCGTTACCAAATTATCTACAATAACTACTTCGTGACCTGCTTGAATATAGGCATCTGCTACATTGGAACCGATAAAACCTGCTCCTCCTGTAACTAATATCTTCATTTGTCAATCTCCACAATTTCAAATTCACCAATAATCTTGATGTCTTCAGTTTTTACTTTAACCAGTACTGCCTGCCTTAAAATATTTACCTGCAAACGCACTTCCGTAAGTTTGGATTGGTCTTCAACTACACCTCTGATGCCTTTCAAGGGACCGTTTACAATTTCCACTTCCAAACCCTTTTCCAACCAAAGACCGGGTTCCATTGCCACATTTTTCTGCCTGCCATAATAGATTGCTTGTAATTCCTCAATCAGTTCTTTTTGAGCATTCACTTTCAGAAAATTTACAGTATAACCTGATATCTGCAATTCCTGCTTGCCTTTAAAATCAACACCTGCAAATAAATATGAAGGAAAAAGCACTTTATTTACATCTACTTTGCGTCTTTGATAAACCCGCTTAGAAGTATATTGAGGCAGGTAATAAGTTATCTGATGCTGTTTTGCATAATCGGCAAGTTTCTTTTCACAGCGTGGTTTGGTATGCACTACAACCCATTTCCTGTCATCTGTGAAAAGCGCAAGTTCACCGTAAAGTTCATCTACATAGACCGGTTTATGCGTAGCCATCTTTAATAGCGATAATAATCCTGTTTATAGGGTCCTTCAATAGGCACATTAATATATTCTGCCTGTTTTTTGGAGAGCTGAGTTAATTGTGCTCCCAGCTTAGGAAGATGTAAGCGTGCCACTTCTTCATCCAATTTCTTAGGCAAAGTGTAAACATTTATCTCGTGTTCATTCTGCCAGAGTTCTATTTGCGCCAAAACCTGATTACTGAAAGAACAGCTCATCACAAAGGAAGGATGACCTGTAGCATTACCCAAATTTACCAGCCGACCTTCCGAAAGCAAAATAATTGCTTTATCATTGGGAAGTTTGATTAAGTCAACCTGTGGCTTAATATTCACCTTTTCCACACCTTCCATCTCATAGAGTTTATTTACCTGAATTTCATTGTCAAAATGGCCTATGTTACACAAAATAGCATTGTTTTTCATCTTCAAAATATGGTCAACCCGGATCACATCACAATTTCCTGTTGCCGTAATAAAAATATCCGCAATTTCTACCATATTTTCTACAGTATTCACTTCGTAACCTTCCATCGCTGCCTGTAATGCACAAATAGGGTCTATTTCACTGATTACAACTCTGGCACCCAAACCACGCATTGATTGTGCACAGCCCTTTCCCACATCTCCATAACCGCAAATCATAACAATTTTGCCGGCAACCATAATATCCGTTCCTCTCTTTATGCCATCCGCAAGGGATTCTCTACAGCCGTAAAGATTATCAAACTTAGATTTAGTAACCGAATCGTTTACATTGATAGCGGGAAATAACAATGTGCCTTCATTTCTTCTTTGATAGAGGCGATGAACTCCAGTGGTTGTTTCCTCACTAACTCCGCGTAAGCATTTCACTGCTCTATGCCATTTGTAAGGGTCTATAGTTAATTGATTGATAAGCAATTCCTGCACTATTCTCATTTCTGCATTCTCGGCATCAACTTCGGGCAGTTTTCCTGTTTGTTTATACTGTTCTTCCAAACGGTATCCTTCATGAACCATCAAAGTTGCATCGCCACCATCATCTACTATTAAATCGGGTCCTTCTTCCCAGGAAAGTGCCTGTAATGTACACCACCAGTAATCATTCAGGGTTTCTCCTTTCCAGGCAAAAACGGGAATTCCTCTTTGGGCAATAGTTGCTGCAGCGTTATCCTGAGTAGAAAAGATATTACAGCTTGCCCAACGCACTTGAGCTCCCAGTTCTACCAATGTTTCAATTAAAACAGCGGTCTGAATTGTCATATGCAAGCTACCGGTTATTTTGGCACCTGCCAGGGGTTTACGATGACGATAGCGTTCTTTTAAAGCTACCAGACCGGGCATTTCTGCCTCTGCCAAATCAATTTCTTTTCTGCCCCAGTCCGCTAAACTCAAATCGGCTATTTTGTAATCCATTTCTTCCTCTTATCAAGAATATTTATTAACGATTGTGGCGGTGATAGTCATTTCTACCTCCGTCTCTACCTCTATTTCTATCATTCCGATGCTGTGGATGATAATTTTGCTGTTCTTCTCTATGGGCATCAGGATGTGGTTCAGGATTTCCAGCAACTCCTTTCATAGATAAGAAAGCTTTGCCTTTATCCATTCCCAGGGTTCTTACTTGCACTGTATCTCCTATTTTAACCATATCCAAAGGATGATTTATGCGTCCGGTATACATTTCCGAAATATGCACCATTCCTTCTTTCGTTCCCCCTAAAATCTTAACAAAAATTCCGTAGGGCTCAATACGGGTTACCTGACCTTCAAACATATCACCGGTTACAGGATCAACAGCAATTCCTTTAATTATATTTTTAGCTTTATTGATGGAATCCTTATCCGGCGAAAGAATTCTCACCGTTCCGTCATCCTGAATATCAATCTGTACCTGACATTCTTCTATAATTGATTTTATCATCTTTCCGCCAGGTCCTATAATCTCTCCAATCTTATCTATAGGCACTTTGAAGGATTCAATTCGGGGAGCCCAAGGAGCTAAATCACTTCTGGGTTCGGCAATGCATTCAGCCATAATATCCAAAATCTTAAAGCGAGCTGATTTTGCCTTATTTAAAGCAATTTGCATAATTTCTCTGGTAATTCCCGAAATCTTAATATCCATTTGCATTGCTGTTATACCTTCCCGCGTTCCGGCACACTTGAAATCCATATCTCCTAAGTGATCTTCCAAACCCATAATATCGGTTAAAACAACATAGTCCTCACCTTCCATTATTAAACCCATAGCGATTCCGGCAACAGGAGCTTTTATAGGAACTCCACCTGCCATCAAAGCTAAACATCCACTACAAATAGATGCCATAGATGAAGAACCGTTAGATTCCAGCGTATCTGCCACAATGCGAATAGTGTAAGGAAAGGAATCTTTATCGGGCAATACAGCTTTTAAAGCCCTTTCCGCTAAATTTCCATGTCCCAGTTCACGACGACCCGTAGGTCCTATTCTTCCAACTTCACCAACGCTATAAGGGGGAAAATTGTAATGCAGATAAAAGCTCTTCTTATATTCTGTTTCCAAGCCGTCTATCACTTGTTCATCAGTTCCTCCGCCTAAAGTTAAAGTTCCTAAGGATTGTGTTTCGCCCCTGGTAAAAAGTGCCGAGCCATGCACCCGGGGTAAAATGTCAATTTCACAGGTAATTTCCCGAATGTCATCTGTTCCGCGACCATCTACACGATGCTGTTTTCTTAAAATGGAATCACGCACATAGCGACGGATAAGCTCATCAAAAGCCATTTTGTAGTATCTCTCCTTTTCTTCCCAAGGGCTTAAATCCGTATCTTCCTGTTTGGAAAACATTTCTACCATTTCTGCCTCAGCTGTGTCAAAAGCATCCTGTCTTTCCTGTTTGCCAAAAATAACAGCTGCTTCCGCTATTTTTGCACCAAAGGCATTTTCCACCTTGCTCATTATCTCTTCCGGAATGCTGTCCAGAACTACTTCCACCTTTTCCTTGCCACAGGTAGAAATAAAGTCCTGTTGTAAAGTGCAGAGTTTTTGAATTTCCTTATGACCTGTAAAAACAGCATCCAGCATTATTTCTTCACTCAGTTCTGAAGCAGCCGATTCAATCATCACAATTGAACTCTCGCTTCCCGCTACAGTTAAATTGAGCTTGGATTTGGTTTCAATTTCGTTAAAATGGGGATTTACTACAAACTGGTCATCAATGTAGCCAACTGTTACACTGGCAATAGGTCCGTTAAAAGGTATATCGGAAATGGAAAGAGCCAAAGAAGCACCAAAAACACCCATTGTAGAAGGATCGGTAACTCCATCAAAGGATAACACGGTTACTACAATATGAACTTGATTCCGAAAACCTTCCGGAAACAAAGGACGAATAGAACGGTCAATAACCCTTGCCATCAAAGTGGCATCCGTAGAGGGCTTTGACTCACGCTTAAAAAAACCGCCGGGTATTTTGCCGGCTGCATACATCTTTTCAATGTAATCAACTGTTAAGGGAAAGAAATCCTGATCTTCCGCGGCCTCTTTAGACATCGTAGCTGTAACTAAAACGGCTGTTTCTCCATATTGAATAAAAACACTGCCATTGGCCTGTTTTGCCATTTTGCCTGTTTCTACAATCAATTTGCGTCCGCAAAAATCGGTTTCACGACGAGTAATATTGAAGTTAGGCATAACTTCTCCTTTTTTATCTTAAGCGGGAGAAGAAGCAATAGGCGAAAAGGTCTTTTTACTTAACCCTTTGGCTTATTGCTAATTACTCCCGCTATTTTTTTCAGGTAGGTTGACATCCCTGTCAACCACAATTTAAGTCAGGAGTCGTCACTGCCGCAATAACTTTTACTCCATCCACTACTTTATTTGGCAGTGAGGACTTATGACGCTTTGAAAAAATCCGGAACATTGACATCCCTGTCAACCACAATTTAAGTCAGGAGTCGTCACTGCCGCAATAACTTTTACCCATCCACTAATTTTTGGCAGTGAGGACCAAACGCTTTGAAAACCGGAACATTGACATCCCTGTCAACCACAATTTAAGTCGGAGTCGTCACTGCCGCAATAACTTTACTCCATCCACTACTTTCTTTGGCAGTGAGGACTCATGACGCTTTGAAAATTAACGCCGAGATGCTTTTCCGGATTTATTATCTCAAGTTTGTTTTATACCAAGTGCTTGATTAAATTACGATATCTGGAATATCTTTTTTCAAATAATCAAGGAGACGCCTGCGTTGCCCGATCAGTTTTAACAAGCCACGCGGGTAGAAAAGTCATTAGGGTGTTCTTTTAGATGCTCTGTTATATCTTTAATTCTTTGTGTTAACAGAGCAACCTGAACTTCCGGCGAGCCCGTGTCTGATTCATGGAGTTTTAAACTCTGCCATGATAGCTTGTTTTGCCTCAGGTTTTAACGGCATTTCATCCTCCAGATGATTTTATAAATAACTTTTTGAATGTCTCTTATCTGTCCAGTTTTTTTTGGGTTAACGTTGGTTATAGCATATACCGGATTTTTATAAGTGTCTAATAAAGCCCTTAATAAACTGAAAATCACTTCTGCAATTCCAGTTAATGTGTTTTAACCCTTTTCCTCTTGTTCTCTTTGTTAACTTCAATCTATGAATTAGTCTCTTGAATATAGCTTCCAATAATTTCACCCTCAACGCTCAATTTTACCTTTCTGACTCACCTGTTAACTGTTAACCTCGTTAACCCGTTAACCCTTTTGGTGGAGGTGGCGGGAATCGAACCCGCGTCCAGAAAACCGATCACCCGAAAATCTACATACTTAGTTGTCTTTATCTTAAGAAAAGCAGTGAAAGACAATCAGACCTGCTTTCCCGCAGCCGATTAAACTTAGGTAAAACTTATCAGCAATCAGTTCTACCGCATCCGTACTGTTCCGACGCCCAATCTTCTTCCGACGGACCGAAGAAGTTGAACGTTAGCAGCTTATGCTGCTAAAGCGTAATTATTGTTTGCAGTTAATTTGCGTTTTTGTTACTTGTTAACGGAGTGGTATAACAATCTCCGGTATGCATTTCGAGCACTCTGATTCCCTGTCGAAACCATTTCACCCCCTATGAACTGTATAAAAGAACTATAAATGGATAAAGGTATTTGCCCTGCAAAAATCTCTTACTATAACCATAATAATCAAAATACCTTTGCTGTCAACCTGAATAGTATTTTTTACCTGAGACATTTTGACTTACAATTTTCTGATTGGTAACCAGGAATAATAAGATTATAAGTGAAAAAGTAGGTGGGGAATGATTTTAGGATAGCAGATGAAAATTGTAAGTCAAAAAAGGAAGAAACCGATTTTGCTTGACAGTATATAATGATTTATAATATCTGAAAACAATAAAAGAAAGGGAGGATAGAATGAAGATCTCTGCAATTTTCTACGCTATTGTAATTCTTGCGTTTTTTATGCCGTTTTTTATGGTCAGTTGTGATCAGACAGAAGTTGCGTCTTTAAGTGGCGTCAAATTAGTTATAGGTGGTGAAGTAAAACTTTCTATAGCAGAAGAGATAGAAAAAATAGAGGATGTAGGTAAAAAATATCAAAATCCTGTTGTCAGTATTCAGCCCTTTGCTTTAATAGCATTATTTATAGCTGTTTTGGCATTAGTTTTGGTTTTGGTTCTTCCTATCCAATTCTATTTACTACCTGCATATATTAGTATTATAGGTGTCCTTTCTCTCCAGTTGTTAAATGTAGGAATACTGCAAATTATAACTGCTTATCAGCCGCTTTTTGATCCTTCCATAGATTTGAACAGTATTCTGATTATTAAAGCGCAGCCGGCTTTTTGGCTGGCAAATTTGGCTTTTATTTTAGGGGGTATTTTTACTCTGATTGCAGGTGTGAAAAGTAGCTCTATATCGGCACCAGCACAAGAACCGGAGGAAGTTCAAGAGGAATATATTACTTC
>JAXGIH010000060.1:0-11626 GCA_040770845.1 Cloacimonas sp. (SeqCode) | reverse complement strand
TAACAAATGCTATAAATTCGTTAGCTCTTTTGCCTTGAGCATAAAGCTGTTGGGCACTTAATTCTCCATACAAACGCATTTTAGTATAATGAACTTCTGCTGTAGGATTAGTAAAATGATAAAGATAATGCTTACAGGACTTAACTTTTTGCGAGGTCTGCACTCCTTCATGAACCAGTTTTTCGTTAAATTTTCCCTGCTTTCTGTTAAATACACGCAATGGAGCATCATTTTGCCAACCGCAAAAATGAATTGGTTTACCCAAATAATAAGACCTTCTTTTTAGCCGCCAGGCAGTGTTCTCAAATCTTTTATTTTTCAGCTCCTGCAGTTCTTTTTGCAGTTCCGAGCTAATTTCTTCATCAGCATCAATAGACAAAATCCAGTCAAAAGTAGCAAGAACAACTACTTGCTGTTTGGCTTTTCCAAAGCCCTCCCATTTATCCAAATAATAAACCTTAGCTCCAAAATTCTTACAAATATTCACTGTTTCATCGGTAGAACCGGTATCCAACACAACTATTTCCTCCACCCGGGAAATAGATTTTAAGCAACGGACAATATTTTGTTCCTCGTTTTTTACAATCAAAACTGCAGAAAGTTGCTCCATTTACCGATTTCTGCCTTCTTCAACTACTTTGGTGTATTCAACTTTAAAACGGTCATAATTAAAATGCTCTTGCACATATTCCCGAGCTGAATTACTCATCTGCTGTAATAATTTCTTGCTTGAATTCAATACCTTAATATCAGAGATAAATTCATCTATTATTTCCTGTTCTTCTTTGGATTTAATTAGGAAACCATTTATTCCATCTTGAAAGGATTCTCTCACTCCTCCTACATCAGTAGCCAAAGGAACCAGACCACATGTCATCGCTTCAGCTATTACTAAACCAAAACCTTCGGAAATAGAACATAGAATTAAAATATGAAAATCCTTTATTGTCTCATACAACTTCTGACGGTCACAAATTTCCCCTAAATTTATTACGGGCTCGGTATTAATATGGTCGCCAATGCAGTAAAATTCTATTTTCGGAAATTCCCGTATAATTTTACGAGCTACCTGCTGATATAAGTAAAATCTTTTCTCTTTTGCCTGGCGCGCAATAAAAACAATTTTTAGGGGTGCTTGATAATCTTTAGGGGAAATATCATCGCAGAGAGGAACAGAATTGTAGATTAATTTTAAGCGACTATTATATTTTTCCTCCCATCCATTAGCTTTATAATACTGTTGCACTTCATCATATACTGCTTGAGAGACAACAATACGTTTGTTAATTTTGGGAGTAGCCAAAAGCCAGATTTTAGGATTTATGCCGTAGAAACCATGCAAAATATTAATTAAATAACTCTTAGTAAGATAGTGAGATAATTCGTAAAATATAGTGCTGTTGGCAGAAATAACTACTGATTTAGGATGTCTGTTTATCATTGAAGCCAGAAATCCATAGAAGAAATTCTTAACTATAAAACGATTTGTGTTATTAAGGTATTTGTATATTTCAATCAATCTTCCGCTTTTTTGCATTGCCTGATAATGGGTTTTGTTACGCGAATTCTTAGTAATTATAATAAAAGGTTTTTGGTCTGCAAAAATACGCAAAATGTCAAGATGAACCTGTTCTGCTCCTCCAGTATGAAAATGAGGAAAGAAAAAAAAGAGGGAACTGGGATTATTCCAATGTAAAATCTTATCGGCTAAAACCCCCGTATAATAAAAAGGATAACCTAATACTCGCCCTAAGCTATTCATTCTAATATCTCTAAATCATTACGAACAGAACTTAATCCTTTTTGGCACCTATAATTTCTATGTGAAATCTTTTTTTTACACCGTTCGCTATAATTGGCATTTTTTCTTTCACCCGGATCGTGATAATGTGTATGATACAGGTGAAGAGGGATTTGGTTAGACACAAAATTAAAACCGCTTTTTCCTAATTCCTGTAAGCGTCTACCCAAATCATCATCCTCATTCCCCCAACCAATATAGTTTTCATCATATCCATTAACCAATTCAAAATCACTTTTAAAGATAGCAGATACACCTCCTCGCAATTTTGCCCCGTGTCCACCAAGATGTAGATAACGAAAAAGCAAATAGGATAGAAAGTCCTTTTTATACTGTTTTTGTATTTTTCCCTTTTGTTCTGCAGTTAAAATTGCATCCCAGTTATTCTGTTCTATAATTTCAAAAGTTAATTTATCGCTTTGTTCTTTATTCAAACGCACTGGATAACCGCTTAAAAATCTTCCCGGAGTAAGATTTGCCTTTATACATTTTAAATAATCTCGCAGAACTACAATATCCTGATCCAGGAAAACCAAAACATCTCCTTTGCTAACAGAAACACCGTTGTTTCTTACTCTGGCAGCGCGAAATTGAAGATGCTTCTGTCTCACTAAAATAAGCGGAATTGCGGTTTTCCTTTTTTGAGCGTTATAAAAAGCAACAATATCTTCATCCGAACCATCATCGGAAAGGATAATTTCATCCGGTTGCACACTTTGTCTATACACAGAAAACAAGCATTTTTCCAGTAAGTTCAAATAATTAAATACAGGAATAATTAAGCTTATACTCATCGTTTCAATAAAATATAGTTTTTGAAAGTGCCAATCTGTTTACCGCTATTAAAATGTTTTTCTATAAAGGTTAAAAAGCGGTATTTAAAGGTTTCGTGCTTATGTGGTTCACGATAAGGATTGGGTTTGCCTGTAAGTTGCAATTTATCCTGCCAGTCAAAACAAGAAATTTTATTCTGCATAACTTGAGGATGAGAACCTTTGAAAACAGCTAATCGGGTCAAAGGTCCGTAATCAAAATATTGTGGAGCTTGATTATAATAAACATCTGCTTTTTCTTTCCCCCAATGCACAGAATCTAAAGCTCGGCGTTTATTTTGCATTAAATGGGGAGGACGAACCCAACCGTAATGATAAATCTCAGCATCTACTTTGGCAACTTTTAGTTTCCTTGTGCCTGTTTCGACGCGGATTATCATAATATTCAAAATAGTGAAAAAGGATTGAGCACTCTGATAAGAATGGATATGAGGGTCATTTCTGATAATTCTTATTTCAAAAGGATACCAACCATGCCCGTTTTGAAAGTGATAATAATCAATTCCCAAAAATGTTTATAAGCAAAGAGTAAACCTTCTACTTCTTGATCATTTAAAAGTTCTTCACAGCGTTTCTTAATTACGGGTAAAATATTTTTTTCATGCACAACTTCATCTGCCTGCAGATAAAAGCCAGTCACCTTGGCATTCATTTTTAGCAATATCAGTTTGCTACGCATTAATAACTCCCCTTTGGCACAATTTGGGTTCCCATTCTGTATCAATAATTTTAATCTTTGGTTCATTTACTTGCCAAAATGCGTTCCCTTGTTTCATCGTCACTGCATCACCTTTCCCCATTGCGATTATAAATTCATCGCAAATTGGCAAAATGCTTAATATGGACTCAATTACCGGATAGTATAATTTTATCCCATTGCGCACAAAGGAAAGCCGCTAATTTTCATTGTTTTTTCTCCATTCTGTCTTCCACTTGTTAACTTATTTACCCTGCTGCAGATTATAAAGATGTTGATAGCGGGAACAGTTTTGAATCAATTCCTGATGTGTACCCATACCTACAATTTTCCCTCTTTCCAAAACTACTATATTATCCGCCTTTAAAATTGTAGAAAGCCGATGAGCAATCAAGATAACTGTTCTGTTTTGGGTTGCTTTATCAATTGCCTGTTGCACTTTTTGTTCCGATTCCGTATCCAGAGCGGAAGTTGCTTCGTCAAAAATTAAAATGGGAGGGTCTCCAACAATGGCACGTGCTATACAAAGTCGTTGTTTTTGCCCACCTGACAAATCCGAACCTTTACTGCCAAGTACTTCGTTATAGGTATTGGGCAATTCATTGATAAATTCTTCTGCATTAGCAATTTGGGCAGCTTTTATGATTTGTTCATCGCTAACTTCTTCTTGGCTGCCGTAAGCAATATTTTCTTTAATAGATTTGGAAAAGAGGATGGAATCCTGAGTTACAACTCCATAGAACTTTCGTAAATTATCCAACTTAATATCGCGTATGTCTATTCCATCTATTTTAATTGCCCCGGAAGAGACATCATAGAGGCGATTCATCAGGTTGGCAATAGTTGTTTTTCCACCTCCACTGGAGCCGACAAAGGCAACTTTACTGCCTTTAGGAATAGTTAAATTAAAATTCTTGAGCACGGGTTTATTTTCTTTGTAGCCAAAGGTTACATTTTCAAAAGTTATTTCTTTATCAAATGTATCTTTAGCTATAGCATCGGGTTTATCTTGAATGCGGGATTCCTGATTTAGCACTAAGCCAATTCTATCCAGAGAAACCAGAGCTTTACGAATATCAGTATAGACCTGAGTAATCACTTTTAGGGGGTGCAGCATAGAAAACAAAGCAAAAAGGAAAGCAGTAAAATCACCTAAAGTAAAACTACTGCCAGGAGTAAGGATCATATTCCCGCCAATAATGATTACTATTATGCCGGTAATTGCAGTATTTAATTCCGAAATGTGAGTGCTTAAAGTTCCGTAATATTGTGCCTTAAACCACATATGATAATGTTTATTGTTGATTGCTTCAAAATTCTTTTTCTCATATTGTTCGTGTCTGAATGCCTGCACAATTTTCATACTATTCAGCACTTCTTCCACATTAGAGAAGAGATTGGAAAGCTGTTCCTGAATGCGTTTGGAATATTTTTTTATCTTTTTGCCTAAAAAACCTATCGTTAAAGAAAATACCGGTAAAATAATAATGCTGTATAGAAGCAAAACAGGATTCAATAAATACGCTATTCTGGCAAAACAATAACCGTAATCACTTCCCGAACAAAATTCACAAAAGAATTGATTAGCTGTTCACTAACGATATCTACATCACCTACCATTCGGACAATAGCATCGCCAATGCGGTGACGACTGAAAAAAGTTAAGGACTGATTTAAGTAACGGGAAAACATATAATTGCGTATATCGCGAATCGTTCTTCCTCTTACGGAATTGAAAAATATCTTGTGTAAAAGATAAAAGACATTCTTGAAAAGGATAACTAAAAAAACCGCTATACATAATAAATACAATAAAGAAAGGGAATCCGTTTGCAGCATCAGCACTTTAGCATCTTCCCATAAGCCACTATAATTTTGAATTGCCGGGAAAAAACCACCGGAAGAACTAATATGCTGTTTTAGCATCTCTCCTGAAGCCACAAGAAAACTGCTGAAATCAGTATATAACAAATTAACTTTATCCGGCTTGAAAACATAATCAAACAGGGGAATTACTAAAGTTACGCTCACTCCATTAAAAAGAGCAAAAAGTAACATACATATAAAACCGGCAAGCATATAATGCCAGTAACGCAACATCATCCTGAAAATCAGGATAATATTATTCCATCTGTTCTTGATTCTCCGTTTCATAGCCATAATTGTTCCATAAAAAAAGCCAGCAAGTGCTGGCAAGAAAAAGTGGCACGCCCTAGCGAGTTCGAACTTCAAACTTTGATCCGTAGCCGATGCTCTATCCAATTGAGCTTACGCGCACATAAAACACTAAATATTTTTATGCCCTATTCTGTCAATCATTTCAGCATTTCTGAATTGCATCCTGTTATTTCCCTAAAATTATACAACAGTTTTATTGATAAGTCATAAATAATGATTATCTCCTCCTGTGATAAAAAATCAGAGGAATACTATAGAATGAAGATAATGTCTTAATGCTACATTAGAACATATTAAGCTGGCAATAAATACTTTACTACTTGTACTCTGGTTCGTAGACCTATAATAGTCCCACTTTTTTACTGAATGAAATTACAAGAAAGAAGCAATGCTCCGGTCATTATTTTGATTTACTAAATTACCCTCTTTGGGGATTTTGTCTAACTACTTGTTGCCGAGTCACTTCTTTAACGACTCTTAACGACTCTTAACGATCCTTTAACAATACCAAACGGCGTTTAAGAATCGTTAAAGATATGTTAAGTGCAGCATAAAAGATTCAACTTGGCAAGGGAATAATGCACTGTCTAAAAGGTAAATGTTACGCAAATTGCAAGCTATTATTGTAACATAGAATAAAATTTTTAATTTTGGCCACTATAAATTATGAACAGGAAATAGAGAAAAAGGTTAAAGAAAATTCTTTCGCCACTTACTTTTTGCTACTAACATTGTTTCCTTTAAAGTATAAAAGATATATCCCATAGACATCCCCGACCACTGTTTTTACAGGAATCCACCTCGCACAGAAAAATATTTATACCTTTTCAGTATGAAAACTATATTATAACCAAGTGTAACACTCTGCAAACAACTCCGTAACGGAACACAAGTGTTGATGGAAGTGTTACGGGGTTGTTAGAGAATTGACTATGTACCAGTAACAAGGTAACTGAATTAAGGTTCTCTAATCGGGAAATTTTTTATCTCCTAAAAACACTGTAATTGTCTAAATCACAGAGAGTTATTTATAGCTTTCCTGTGCTTTTTATTTATCATTCTTCATTTTTCATTCTATCCGATAAACAGTTTTACGAGGATAGCTATTAGGAGTATGGAATTGATTGCCAGCCAAATTTTTATTTTGTTAAAGCTTTTGATGTATACTTCCCGGTTTTGCTGAACCTTTTTTTCCAGACGAACCATTAAATGTTCCAGGGAACCAATTTTTTCAGCTGTCCGATCTTTTTTTCTGATATTTTGATCGTGTTTGGCATTTCGCTTATAAATATGGATCAATTCATAAGCAAAGGGGATAAAGGTAGGAATTAATTTCTTGAATTTCATACTCACCCTCATTTGAATTTATAGCCCAAAGAAAAATAATGTGTTCCGGGTAAAACACTATGATAGGTAAAGGAATAATCCACTTCCAAATTTTGGATATAGATGCTTAAACCGGCATTATAGGTAGCGGGATTTTGATGGACACCAAAGCGAATTGCCAAGGGCTCTAATAAATGCGCTTCCACTCCACCCATAAATTCCGTTTCTTTGGCAAAGTCCTTTTTCACTTCTATAGAGGTAGTAACTTTCTCATAAGGAACATAAGCAATTCCTAAAGCCAGTTTACTGGGCAGGTCTATTTGATTTTCATCACCCATTGTGGCTTTATTAATATTGGTAACGGCAAAGGCAATATGGGTTCTGGAATGCAAAACAGCTAAAGCTCCCAGGTCTATTCCCAAGGCAGTATCGTCATCTTCACCATCCATACTTAAGAGGTACAAATTTCCTGTATAACCGAAAGAAATTCGGGAATGGATATCCTCCAGTAAAATGAAACTATGTGCCAAACTATAAACCTGCTCACTCATCAGGTTAACATCTTCAAAATCCACAGCCATTGCTCTTGCACCAATAGCATCTGTTCCCAGATTTTTAGGAAGTTTATAACCCAAAGCCACAGTTTTCAATTCACTGAAGTCCTGATTGTAGAGTTGAGAAAAGCTAAGTTTTGCACTAAAAGCAGTATTAATCAGCCCGGCAGGATTGAAAAATATAGCATTGGCATCTTTGGAAACAGCTGTATAAGCACCACCCATTCCCCTGGCTATGGCAGAGGGTTGATAATCATCAAACACAGCTAAAAGTAATACGGATGGGATTATAAGCAGACAGACAAATAATAATTTTTTCATTATAAACCTCACTTCAAAGCACTTTTAATTACAATGGGCTGAACTGTATTATCTTTTCCCCCGCTACTCCGATCGGTAACTTCCAAATGACAATAATACAAACCCGGAGGCACTAATTTTAAATTGGCATCGCGTCCATTCCATTTAAATTCCTGAATACCTGTGGCAGAAGTTATATTTGTATGCACAGGTGTATAAACCAAACGACCTTGAGCATCATAAATTCTTATAACTGCTTTGGAAAGATAACCGGTACAGGTTCCGTAGCTGATAATAATTTCTTCCCCCATTTCCGGATTGAAGATATTTTTTCTTGTCCCCTTGTTTGCAATATTCAGATAGGCAATTTTCTTCGGTACTTTAACAATTACAGAGCCATCAATCAGGTTATTAACTTCTGTCTCATTATATTTAAAGGAGACAAGGTCAATTATGTTTTCTCCATAAACAAGAGGTCTAACCAGAATTTTAATTAAAAGAGCATCATTATCAGGATAAATAATTCCGTCCTGAGAAAAATAAGTCCAGCTGATAGTATCTCCACCGGCACTAATTTGAAAATCAGGCATTTCACGAGTTAAAGTGCTGTCAATATCCAACCCCGAAAAAATAAGTTTGGTGGGATTAACTTTGAAAGTAACGGAATAACTCATCACTCCCCATTCGGACTTAATCTTGGTGCTAATTAAATTCATAGAAACATCAGAATTAAGGGTGGGCTCAGTTGTAGGATCGGTTCTTACTATTTTTATAATGGAATTCTCTATAGTATCCTGCTTAATCATATCGCTGGCATTACGCGGATTTAGTTTAAAACCTGCGCTACTATGATAATCAACAATGCCCTGTATAATATACCAACTCTCACCTACAACAATTGAAGTTGCCGGAATAGCATATAATCCATTATCTACCATAGCCCAAATATTACTGTGATCCGCTATTAAAAATTGACCATAGCTATCGGGAGTGGACTTAATTGTTACATCCTGAAATCTGACCAGCACACCTTCATACTTCTCATTTTCAGGATGATTAGTTCCGGAAGGCATATCTGCTGTAGACAATTCTAAGAAAGGAGGCAAAGGATTACCTTGAGATATTATTTCATAAGCACTTACATTGGTAAATTCGGTTAAATTAAAATATTCATCAACCGTTCCGGTAAGCTTTACCAGATCACCCACACTAACAACATTACTGGTGTTTCTATGATAAACATAAAGTCCGCTCCATTCACCCCCTTCTGGGTCTGCAATATAAAAAGCAGAATTGGGTATTATATGAGTTACGATTCCTTGAACAGTAACTGTTTGATTATAGTAAGGTGAATTGCCTGAGGGATCGGTAGTATATTGAATGTCGTGACAGGAAAGAACTGTTTGAGCAGATATTCCTGCCACCAGGAAAATTGCCAGAAAGGTAAGAATATAATTCTTCATTTATAGCTCCTTATTAAATTCACTGATTTCTATATGTTCTCCTGTTTCGGGAAGAGGGCTCGGCTTATCTTTGATAAACAGCATATCAATGATCATCAAAACCACCCCGATAAAGATTGAACTATCAGCTATGTTAAACACGGGAAAACGTTCCATAATAAAATCGGGAAAATCCATAGAAAAAAAGTCCGTTACCGGTCCAAATAAAACCCGGTCTATCAAATTTCCCAAAGCTCCACCCAAAATCAAACCGAAAGCGATAACTTGAATCTTGTGTTGAGCATAATGTAATAAATAAATAATAATACCTACTACCAGAACCGTTACACAGATAAAAATAATACGGTTGACTAAGTCACTACCAAAACCAAAAGAAAAGGCAGCACCACTATTTTGCACTCTAAT
Organism: Cloacimonas sp. (SeqCode); assembly: GCA_040770845.1. Taxonomy (GTDB): domain Bacteria; phylum Cloacimonadota; class Cloacimonadia; order Cloacimonadales; family Cloacimonadaceae; genus Cloacimonas. The sequence continues at coordinate 2,069 of JAXGIH010000060.1, read as the reverse complement.
TAAGATAAAGGTATCACCAAATAAATTTTGCAACAAAGGAATGCGTTCATACATTTCCATATTTACTCGCACCAAGGTTTTGGTTAATTGATCCAAAACTAAAATCAGCAGCATAATAAAATAAGCCGGAGCTGTTTTTAACTGTGTACGAGGTTGTTTCAACGCCTTTGCCGCCTTTTTTTATCTTCGTTTTTCTCTTTACAGGCAACACAGCAGGTGGCATAAGGAATAATTTCCAAACGGTTATCCTGAATAAATTCACCGCAAAATTCACAAATACCGTAGGTTCCATCACTTATTCTTTGCAATGCCTCATTCAGCTGACGAATTTTTTCTCTCTCGCTTTCCAGCATCATAACCGACTGCTCCATAAGGTTAGTATCCGAACCTTGATCTGCTTGATGAAAAGCATAGCTGGAAAGATCACCGCTACTTTCACGAGCACCCAAACTTTGTTCTTTATTGATGCTCTCAATATAAGCAATACTTTCCTCTAATTCAGCCCGAATAACTTCTTCGTAGTGTTTCAGTTTTTCAGGCGGTAACTTCTTCGTTGCCATTATATTCTCCTTCGGTTTTGCTCTTTTAAAAATCAAATTATCCAAACATTATAATATCAATTATGATGTCAATGAAAAAGTCCTTGTTAACCTTAAAATCAATTCTGCTATTAGCTTTTGTAGCTGCTTTCCCGATATATCGGCAATTCTTTGAATTTCTTCTTGACTATGTGCCAAATTATGAAACAGATTACTATAGTTAGTCACAATTGAATAGGCAAGAACTTTAAGCCCTGAATGGCGTGCTGTTATAACTTCCGGAACTGTAGACATTCCAACAAGGTCTGCACCCCAAGAAGCAAAAGCAGAGCATTCAGCTTTTGTTTCCAAAGAAGGTCCTGTAACTGCTATATAAACACCTTTAGCTGTTTTAATGCCCAAATCAAAAGCTACTTTATCTGCCAACAAACAAAGTTCCGGATCATATACCTTATTCATAGAGGGAAATCTTTCGCCCAAATCATCATCATTCATTCCTATTAAGGGATTAGTGCCCATAAAGTTAATATGATCCTGCAGTTGGACAATAGTTCCTGGTTCCAGTTCTTTTCTTAAACTTCCGGAAGCGTTAGTAACAATTAAAACCTTTATTCCTAATGCCGATAAAACCCTTACCGGGAAAACAACTTCCTGCATTGAATAGCCCTCATAATAATGAAAGCGTCCCTGTAAAAAAATCAACAGGAATTCCCTCAACGCTTCACATAACAGCAAATTTCCTTTATGCACTCTAGGAGCAGTGCTTTGAACAAAACCGGAGTATTTGATTATAAGGTATAGAATAAAGTAGCGGAAATACTTCTGCCATATTACTTAATCCCGTTCCTAAAACCTTTGTGGCTCTTTAGGTAATTTGGTTTTCAGCCAGGCAGAGGTATTTTTGTAACTGCTCATTTATTTACTCTTATCAGTTTGAGTTTCCGTATGTTCCGGTTTGGGAACAAATTCTTCTTTTATTTGATGAAATTCGCTATCTAATCTTAATTCACTGTCTTTACTTAAAAGAGGGTCTTTGCTTATTCTATCCTGAAAACTTTGCAGTTCCACCTTAAACTGAATCAGGAATTGTCTTTTCTGTTCCTTTAATTGCAGATATTGATGTTCCAAAACACTTAAATATTGTTTTGCTTCCTGGATAGCTCTTTTAGCTTTCAGGTCTGCTTCCTTAATAATATTTTCTGCTTCCTTGCGAGCGTTGGCTATAATATCCGCTTTGGTTTTTTCTGCAAAAACAAGAGTTCGGCTAATTAATTCTTCTCTTCTTTTCAATTCTTCTACAGCACTACCGGCTTGTAATGCTTCTTGTTTCACTTCATTTTGTTTTTGTTCCTGACGGGCAATTTCTTTTTCCAGCTGTTTTTGAAATGCTTCAACCTCAGAAGCTATCTGGTCTAAAAAGGCACGCACTTCTTTTTTGCTGTAGCCAAACATTGCAGTGGAAAACTCCTGATGTCTTATATCCAAAGGAAATAGGGGCATAAATTCCTCCACCTTAAATTAACGAAATTA
>JAXGIH010000059.1:0-12067 GCA_040770845.1 Cloacimonas sp. (SeqCode) | reverse complement strand
TATATAATATTATAGTGAGTTAAAAGGATAAAGAGATTTCTTACCTTATTTATTTACATCTATATAACAGCAGATTTTAACAAAGCATAAGCGAAACTGAAACATTATACCTAAAGAGCTTGTTTTTATTCCCTGCCAAACATTATTTTGGCTTAGCTGAAAGATTGCATTATTATATAAAAAAGAGGTATCAACTTATGGCTTGTGAATTTTGTAATCTTGATTGCTCAGTTTATCTGGCAGAAAATGAACATTTTTTTGCAATTTGGGATAAATATCCTGTTAGCAAGGGTCATACCCTGATTATTTCCAAGCGTCATACACCCGATTATTTTAATCTAAATGCGGAAGAAACAATTTCTTTGCACGATATAACTCTGAAGGTGAAAAGAAATTGCTGGAAGATAAGTTTGAGCCGCGTGGTTACAATTTAGCTATGAATTGCGGTTCTGTTGCGGGACAAAGTATTCCCCATTTTCATCTGCATATCATTCCTCGTTTCGGAAAAGGAGATAAAGGTCTCTTTCCAAGAAGGCGAGAATCCGTTTTTTAGGAGGCGGAAATGAAACATTTTACCGTTTTTTTAGCTTTATTGGTTGCTTTTGGACTTTTTGCTGCTGATTTAAAGGAAAATGAAGGAACGGCTATTTTTAAGCTGAAACCTGAATTTCGTTCTGCTTTACAAAAGTCCGATAATCGCACAGGAATTAGCTCTATAGATGAAAAACTGCAGAAATTGCAGGTCAGTTCCTTAAGCCCTAAATTCAGCATTTCGCCGCAAAAAAGAGAAGAATGTGAACTTTCTCTAATTTTTACAGTGCAAAGTCCTTATTCGCCTCAGGCAGTTGTAAATTTACTTTCTTCTGACCCCTTTGTGCAATATGCGGAAATTGTTTATCCCGAGGTCATTTTTGCTGTTCCCAATGACGAGCATTATTCAGAATCTTTCTATTTTGCTTCTCTGGAGGCAGAATCCGCCTGGGATATTCATAAAGGTGAAAATGGCACTCAACCTGTAATTATTGCTCTGGTAGATACCGGCTGCAGATGGACTCATCCTGATTTGGCAGAAAATATTTGGCAAAATTTAGGGGAAGATAGCAACCGCAATGGTTACACAATTTATTATAACGGAAGCACTTGGGTTATGGATACAGGTGACTTGAATGGAATTGATGATGACGGAAATGGAAAGATTGATGATCTTATTGGTTGGGATTTTATGCTCACCAGTAGTGGAGGCGAATCCAATAATCCTTATGAAAGTAGTGGTCATGGCACAACTGTTTCCGGAATTGCTTCTGCCCGAACAAACAATACAATTGGGGTTAGTTCGCTTGCCTGGAATTTAACTATAATGCCTGTTTCCTGTAGTTATCCTGGTTCAAGTTCCATTTATAATGGTTATCAGGGTATTATTTATGCTGCAGAAAACGGAGCTGATATCATTAATTGCAGTTGGGGTGGCACTACTTATTCGCAAGCATATCAGGAAGTTATAAATTATGCCTACTCTCTGGGGTCGGTAATAGTTGCTGCTGCCGGTAATAGCAATAATACGATTCCTGTTTATCCTGCTGCCTATAAAAATGTGCTTGCTGTAGCTGCTTTACAAAATAACGGGGTAAAATCCTCCATTTCTAGTTATGGTTCTTTTGTAGATGTAGGTTCTCCTACCGGCTCAATCGGCACTGTAACTGCAAGTGGTTATACTACAGTTAGTAATGCTACTTCTTATGCCAGCCCGATAGCCAGCTCTTTAGCAGGACTAATAAAATCCTACATTACCGATATTAGCCAAAATGACCTTCTAAATAGAATTAAAGGTAGCTGTGATGATGTGGATACCGTTAATCCCGGCAAAGAAAATCTTTTGGGAGAAGGCAAACTGAATGCCCGGCGTGCTTTACAAGAAGATAATCCTCGTTCTAGTGAAATCCTTGCCTTAATAGAAAATAAGAATTGCTACCGACGCCTAATGGAAATTTGGCAGTGGAGCCGGGGAAACATTTTCGGTAAATCTGTTGCTGAGAAGTTACGGTGAAATACTCTGCTAATGGCACTTTTACTCTTTCTACCAATCCTAATGTAAATATCCTTTCCGGTAGCTACAATCCAAGCATTCCCTTGGAAGCGTATTTTACTTTGGAAGAGGTCTTTAATATTTATGTTCTGCCAACTGCAACTTCTCAATATGTAACCTTCAATTGCCGACAACTGCGGATATACCTGTTGTAGTAGGAGATAACCTATCTTTCAGCATTCTTATTAATGCTGGAGGAGCATGTGAGTTTGGGAAGGCATTTCGAGCGGAAGGATATGAGCGGAACCTTTTATTAAAAACACCTTGCAGAATTTGGGCTACAATTGTGTTTACGAGACTACTTTTCCTGCTTCATTTTATAGTTTTGATGCGGTTTTTTTAAGTTTTGGTGCAGTAGGCAAAGTAATATCGTGCGTTTTGATAAAGCCCTATGTTTAATGCCCTTTATAATTATTTAATTTCTGGCGGCAGGAGTATATATTGAAGGAGTGGATGTTGTCGGTTTGATTTAACTTATTATCTTCCAGATATTCAAAGGTGAACCGTCTTATGAAGTTCTCTTGGCCCCTTTTGGAATATCGGTGCCGAAGATGGCGTAACTAACGCTATAGATAACCTTAGCGGGGGGTTTCTTATACACCCTCCTCCGGAATGCTATTTACCTCTTCTTCGCAAACCAAAGTGGACTATATAGACCGCTTTACAGAGCTCTATCCTTATGCCAGAAGTGCATTTGAAGAAAGTGATTACGGATGTGTAGCCATGCTTATTGCCGTGGCTATAATCAACGGGGTTTTGTCTTTAGCTATGCTTTGAGCAATTGACGGATGGCACTTTCACAAATACCAGAGCAAACCTTGGCACTCATAATGGATTTTTCAGCAGAGGATTACTCTGCCGGTTGAGCTTACATCTTTTTATGCTACCTATCCTAATGGGGTAATATATACTGGAATCTGCTTCCGAAGCAATGTTAGCGACTCACAATCTTTACCCGAATAGCAATTTTTCTTTGTCAATGCGGTTAAAACTGAATGCTGTAATTATCAAACGGCAGAGCATTGCAACGGGAAGCCGTGTGCTATTACGATTCTGAAACTGCTTTGCCCGATACTTTGTATTATTGGTTGGAATCTGGTTTCTTACAGCGGTTTTACTCAGATTTTGGTCTACTGTTCTGATAGTGCCTTTTACTGAGCCAGAAACACCTCCTCTGCCTGATAAAATTGAATATTTAAGCGCTTATCCCAATCCTTTTGGCAATTCTGTTTTTCTGGAATTTAAAATTGCTTCTCCCGCTCCTGTTATGGTGAAGGTCTATAATATTAAGGGACAATTGATTAAGAACTGGGAATATCTTATCTGGAAACAGGAATTCATCACCTTTCGCAGGATGACACGGATAATAAACAGCGCAACACTACTTCCGGAATATATTTGATGATGGTTAAAACACAGGAACGAACCTTTACCGTAGAAATTGTTAAAAATGTGAGTGGTGAACGGGTGAAGGGGTTAACAGGTGAACAGGTTAATAGGTGAAAAAAAGTGAAAGATGAAAAGGTGGAAAGGTGGAAAAGTGAAAAAAGTGAAACAAGGAGATAATTTTATTACAAATGTCTAGCCAGGAGCTCACGGTAGCTCCGCTTTTATTAGGAAAATTTGAAATTGCGGAGAAACAGATGTCCTCCAGCACACAACAAAGATTTCCAACTTTCTAAACCATCCCAGCATTTAAAAACAAAAACAGCACTACATTTAAGTAGTGGCGTTAACAGGTGAAACTATCTAATTAGATTGTCTGCGTCTGTTACGATTAAACTGTGCCTTTTTTGCCTTACGACATTCGGGGCAGCGTTTGGGCTCGTTCTGAAGGCCTTTTTCCTTATAGAATTCCTGTTCACCTTCAGTGAAAACGAATTCTCTGGAGCAGTCCTGGCAAATGAGTGTTCTGTCTGGCATTTGGTATCTCCTTTTATTAACGGGATCAGACGATTTCACAATTCAAAGGCACTCCCGTAATAGAAGGAATTGGCTTAAGGCGAATGTTGAATCGCATTTGTAAATACCCTTTTTTAGTTTTCAAATTTCTGTCAATTTATTTTTCTAAAAAGAGAGGTCTTGTCTACAAAATTGAAGTTATCAATGAGCATTGGAGGCAACAAAGAAATAAGTTTGCCAGCTCACTGATACCTGCTAATAATAATTCTTCCGGTTGCATTATGAGGAATTTCATTAAAGCGCAAATTATTTACGGCATACTGAATTTTTCCGCTTCAAAATTACCATACACCATACTTGAAATTGGTTCCTGTAAATTCACCTGCTTTTGTATCCACAGTGCGAAGATCTGCAAAGCTGTTTACAATAAGCCAACGGGGAATGGTACATATTTCTTCTTCACTATATCCTTCACCATAGGAATGAACATATTATAGATATCGCAAGGTTTACTGCCGATTTTTTGCCCCAATAACGGCTACAAGAACGAGTTTTCAAAATGCCCTTTTTCACGGGAATTTCTTCGGCAATTATGCCATCGTGCTTAATTGGTGCTAAAAGAGTTGGCTGCTTACAAGTAGAAAACCAGCTGAATTTCTCTCCGAAGGGTTTCCAATTTGGTTTGTAAAAGTGATACCTTCATCCGCATATCTGCAGTCCATCATCCAACCCATAAGCCAAAATAATTCCTGAAGAGCAAAGAGGTCTTAAAAGGACAGCTATTTTTTGAGGTTCAAATGTCCGTTTTACAGCAAGGAATGATGCCTGATTGAGCAGTTTCTCAAAGGATTTGTAGGTTAAAGTCCATAAGAAATTTTTAGCTTCATAGGCAACCTTTGTTTCTACTTCTTCTTTTTCAGCGTCTCGAGTGACCAAAATCACTTTTTTCATATTCACCAACAAGCCGTTTTTAGTAAATAGAGCATTGGTTTCAGCCTTTTTCGGTTAAACCAAAACCGTTGCTCCAAATGTCTTTGCCTTGCTAATGCTGGTTTGAACAATATCTACTAATTGTTTAGGTTCAGATGCCTTAGTTTGAGGATCACAATTTTTGCAATCTCCAGATAAATCATTTTCCCTACGGAAGGAACAAATTCAGGGTCTTCGGGAGCTAATTTGGCAATTTCTTCAGCTGTTTTAACAAGAACGTACCAAACTTTCTTCATCATCCTGATTTACAGTGCAGCTTCCAGTTACTGCCAAAAGAAACGCTTAAAGAAATTTCCTTCATTACCCCGGCAATATGTTGAGTGATAACATTTTGAGCAAAGCGGGTTTCGTGGCTGTCATCTTTAGTAATTTTTAGTGTCCAGTCATCTGCTATGCAGTGTTTCTGGATGTATTGCACAATTTTTTCGCTATTCATTGTGAACCTCCTACCCGGATATTACGAAATCTTGCTGTTGAGGCACCATGAGTCATTCTTCCTGTTTGTGGCGGCTGACCTTTGCCACAATTTACAACCCCGAAGGGACGCCAAAAACGCTCATCACAAATAGCATCACAACTATTCCAGAATTCCGGATTGTAAGATTTGTAAATAACTTTTTTCAAGGGACGAATCAGTTTGCCGTTTTTAATTTCCCAGAAGAAATCGCCTCCAAACTGGAAATTTATGCGATGATGATCAATAGAATAACTGCCTCTGCCTTGAATATAAACTCCGTCTTCAGTATCGGAAATAAGTTCACCCGGAGTTAAGGGTTTTGTTCCTGGCAGTAAATATAAATTGGGAATGCGGTTAATCGGCTGATTAAAATAATATGTTGCACGATTACATCCGCGGGAAGCATTCAAGCCAATTTCCAAAGCAGTATCACGCGTGCTGCCATATTCTTTTAATATACCGTCTTTAATAATATACCATTTTTGACCGGGAACCCCATCATCATCAAAACCGAGAGTGGCAAGACCTTCTTCCAAAGTGTTATCTCCCACAAAGTTAATCAGTTCACTACCGTAATGGTAGTTGTTCAATTTTTCAGGTGTGGCAAAAGAAACACCGGCATAATCGGCTTCCCAACCCAAAACTCTATCCAGTTCGGTAGCGTGACCAACGCTTTCATGCATTGTTAAACCCAGATGATTAGGATCAAGAATTAAAGACCTGCGTTCTTCAGCACCAAGGGTATCCGCTTTCACTTTGATAAGTGCTTCTTCGGCAATTTGTTTGGCTTTTTCCCTTAAATCCAGTTCCAAAATCCATTCCCAACCGACAGCTCTTCCACCTTCATCAAAAGTTCGGCTTTGGCTGTCACTTTCCGTAACCGCTACAGCTGTAATCATAGGATTGATAAACTGCGTAGTAAGGTCTAAACGCGTTCCTAAAGTGCTGGCAAAGAGTTTTTCATCCTTATGCAGAATCATTAAAAACACTGTTTTCATAATTCCTTCATAAGCAAGCATTGTGCGGGCAACTTCCATCATCAGGTCTATCTTTTCAGATACGGGAACAGTGAAAGGATCAATTTTAACGGGAGTTCTGTAAGTAGCTATGTAACTGCGTTCCGGGGCTAAACGCAATTTCTGTGTCTTATTCACTTCCGCAGAAAGGGTTGCTATCTCAACTGCCTTTTTACAGTAGCTAAAACCGCTTCTTCATTAAAAACATTGCTATGCGCAAAACCCCATGCACCATCTTTGAAAACCCGAATGCCATAACCCTGCAGAACATTATTACTGGTATGTTTCAGGGAAAGGTTTTGCAGATAAATTACCTGATCAGTTGTTTTTTGAATGCGGATATCGGCATATTCAGCACCGAGTTTTTCCGCCACATTCATTGCCAAATCTAAATATTTCATACTTTCTCCTTATTTCTACATTAAAGCCATTATTTGAAAAAGCCAACCAGTCATCTGCCCGAAATAAAAGCTGGAAAGGACTAACATAACAGCCACAAAAATTAAAACTGCCTGGGCAAAACTACGGCGATTGGGATTGCCTCTTTTATCCAAAGACCATATTATCAACATAATAAGGTTTAATACCGGAATGCAGGTCAGGATCAAAACGATTATCCAATCACTTATCTTCATAGCAGGAGCTAAGGGTGTCTCCTCTATCTTATTAGTCATTGAATAAGGAGGGGATTCATAAAATTGCATCATTCATCTCCTATTGTTTACTTAAAATTTTTTCCTTTATTCCCTAACTACAAAATCCGTCAAGTTTTATCATCTGATACCATTTTTTTACTGATAAGCCATTTGTCATTACTGCACAGGCAGGAATCCGCATAAAACAAAAAAAACATTTATATATGCTCAATATGATAGTTATCTTACCTGTAAGCAAGGGGAATGTTCTCCAATTCCTTTTTTGCCAACTTATATAAAGGCAATAAGATATATCTCTGTATTACTTCAATATCCTGTGTTTATAGGTTTAATTCCTGAAGCTTGTAATAACTCTTTACAGGGGTTGTCAGCCGTGTTCCATCTTTTCTTAAATAGACCTCATTTTCAAATATCTGTTCAATCCAATAGTCCTCTAAGGAATCAAAAAAGTCCAAACCCAAAGCCCGAATAATATTCACTATTATGCCTGAAAGTCCTGATTTATAAACCACTACACGAACTTTCATCCATTTATTCCAGGGTATCTGAGTTCCTGTTTGAGCAGTGTTAGAACCTGAACCTATATAGCTATCGGCAAAATATATAAAAGACGAACTATCTTTATCCCGAATGTCAACTCCTATATTTGCTGCAGGACCATTTATTACCCAAATAGCTGAACCCTGAATAGTGCCAGGAATAAAAAACAATTCCGTATTACCAAGCAAATCGGGATCGGGACCTAAATGCGCTACCTGATCCTGATTATCATCCCGAACAGTTACTTTAGTTATTTCCTCACAAGAGGATAACAAAAGCAACAATAAGACCGGTAGAACAATAAACTTTTTCATAAAAACTCCTTAACTACTAATCATCAAAATAATTAATCTATTTACTTCTTAAGGGAACTCTAAAAATTGTCAATGTTTATTTTTCCTATCTCTGATGCGTGTTTTCCCTTTTTATTCTTCATTTCCTGTAGACCTCTTGACTTTTCTATTGACAGTTTTTCCTCAAACAATTAATAAGTAAAAAAAGGATATAAGAGCTATTGGACATTGTAGGCGAAGATGATCTGCAGTTAATATAAGGTCTATTTGCTTTCTTTCCAATATCGGTTATAATATTTAAAGAGGTCTTATAGCAAAACCACTTTATCTAAGGAGGTGGGTGTGAAACAGGTGTTTATTATTATGCTTCTGCTTATTACTTGTTTATGCCCTTTATGGGGTATGCGCAAAGCATTAGTAATTGGAAATTCCAATTACAATGAGCAGGTTTTGCGCAATTCTATAAATGATGCTTCAGATGTGTATAATGCTCTTAAAGGGTTAGGGTTTAGCGCTTCTTTATTTACTGACCTCAATCGGGAAGGTTTTTTTAGGGCAGTTGGTGAATTTGTTTCTACACTTACCCCTTCCGATGAAGTGGTCTTTTTTTATAGTGGTCATGCAGCTCAAATTGAAGGTAAGAATTATCTTATTCCGGTGAATGAATATATTGATTCAGCAACGCGTTGTGCTTATCTTTCTTATGATACTTCAATGCTTTTGGATGAATTGAGCAGAGCTGCTATAAGCATTGTAATTTTAGATGCCTGCCGAGATAATCCTTTTGCTTTTTCGCGTTCCATTAGAAGCGGTTTAGCCCCAATGACAGTTTCCGCCGGTTCTCAATGTGTAATATTTGCTACAGAACAAGGAAGAACTGCATCTGATGGTGAAGGCAGAAACAGTCCTTTCACTGAATCCTTACTTGCCAATATTACAACTCCTGGTGTTAAAATTACCGATCTTATTCAAAAAGTCAGTAACGAAGTAGCAATCAAAACTCAGGAACGGCAAATACCCTATAGCACAGGAACTTTAAGGCAGGATTTCTATTTTGTAAAGGCAGAACCTGTTACACCCATTTCTCCTGTTATTCCTCCTTCTATTCCTCAAGAGCGCAAACCTGTTGTTTCTCCAAGTTATGGCAGCATAAAAGTTAAAACCTCTTTTGGCGGGGACTTGTATATAGATGGTGAATTCAGCCAAAGTTTGTTTGCAGGAGACCAGCCCATTATCAAAGATATAGCGGTTGGAGTTTATGAACTGAAATTGGTTAGTCCGAAGGAAACAATTATCCGTTTAGCTAATGTTAATAAAAATCAGACCACAATGATTGATTTTGATGCTCCCGATTCTTATAGAGAAGAACCTAAAAAGATACCGGAGCAACAAATAATTATTCCCGAACAGCAAATTCCGCATTCCGAAAAACAATCTATAGAGCTCAATTCCTTAACTCCACTATCACCTATAACCAAAAAAGTGTCAGTGGGCACAGGTGCTTTAACCATAGAAAGTCCTTTTGCTGGAGACATTTATTTGGGAGGTGATTTTATTGGCAAACTGACAGCAAAAACCTCTAAAAAGTTCTCTAATGTCCAAGCTGGTTCTTACACTTTGGAGGTAATGCACCAAAATTCTTTCTGTCGTAAGGAAATTAGAATTTATAACAAGGATAACCTAAAGTTAAATCTTTCCCAAACTGAGTTTTCCAAGTATCCTAATGGTTTCCAATATGTTTCCGGCGGAACTTTTCAGATGGGAACTCAATTTTTGAATCGCAGTGAAGATGAACGTCCTCGTCATGAAGTGCAAATCCTTCCTTTCCTGATGAAAAAAACGGAAGTGGAACAAAAATTATGGACTGATGTAATGGGCTATAACCCTTCGGAAATTAAAGGCGATAGTTATCCTGTTACCAATGTTTCCTTTTATGAAGCAGTGCAATTTTGCAATACTCTAAGTATTTTAAACGGGTTAACTCCTTGTTATAAAATAGATAAATCCAAAACTGATCCTACCAATCTCTGCAATTTAGATACTTTGCGTTATATCATTTCCTGCAACTGGAATGCCTCAGGTTACCGTTTACCTACTGAAGCAGAATGGGAATATGTATCTCGTTGCGGAGATAACTATAACAAGCTTCAATTTTCCGGAAGCAACAATGCCAAACGATGTCGCCTGGAATAGTAAAAACAGCGAAAACAAAATACATCCCGTAGCTACTAAAAAATCCAAATCAATGGGGCTTTTATGACCTCGGTAATGTATTTGAATGGTGTTGGGATTATTATGACATCTACAAAAAAGATAAAAAGGTTCATCCCAAAAGGAGCGGAAAAAGGAGTTTATCGCATTGCCAGAGGCGGAAGTTTTAATAGCGATTTAGATGCCTGTTCTTCTACTGCCCGAGTGGTTTTGCTCCCAATTTTAAGGAAACAATTTGGGCTTTCGCATAGTCCGTAATGTTCATTAACTATTGCTGAAAGTTGTCGTCTTTGCTGAAATAAATTATACACTACTCTCAAACAATTTTTGGCAGTGAGGCCTCATAACGACTACACAGATATTAGAGTAATCGTATTCTCTGTTTACCCCAAACAAAGATAAAGGATATAGGGAATGAAGACCGTTTATTATTTTGTTTGTGCTTTTCCGCAATTCTTTTTGCTGGTGAGAGAGGGCTTACCGTTAAAGAAATTGAGGTTTCGGGAGAAGCGATTTCAATTTCCTCTCCTGTGCAATCACTAATTCAAGTAGCACCTTTAAGAAAGGTGGAAAAAGCTGAGACACTTAAAAATTGGGATACCTTACAGGAATTGAATTTGAACTTTCGTCTTCCGGCAAAAGGACAATATGGTTTGCAGTTTATAGACCTTTCTCAGAGTGTTCAACCCTTTGGTTTCCCGGGATGTCTTTCGGAAACAGCATTTCAGGCAGTTAATAAAGCTCCTGTTTGGGTGCAGACGGAATTAGCATCCATTTTAGCAGAACTAATACCCGAAAAACAAACACTTTGGTCAAATCTAATTCTTTCCGCGCAAGACCCTTATGTGGATGAAATATGTTTTTGTATTGCTAATTCTTCGCCTCAGTATTTAAATTCTACTTATGCTTTACCGGAGCTTTTTACGGAAAATGCACAATTGCTTTATTCTATCGCTTGTGAACTGCCTTATGTGGAAATTATGGATACTGGGACTGCCATCAGCGGAGGAGATTATTATTCTACAACCCGTTATTGGAAGAAAAATACTTCGGGTGAAATGCAACAAGTTACGGTTCCCAGAGAACTTTACTACTGGTATATTGTTCATCCCAAGCTGACAGATGAAATTCCTGCTTATATCAATCCCGCTATAATAGAAAACAATTCAACGCATAACAACAATATAGCTCCTCCACCAACGGGAAAATTCTGGCGTGGATATCTGTATAATCTTCAGGAAGGTGATTATCCCGTTCTCCGAGATACTTTAATGCAATGTCAGACACTTTTCAATCGTGACGGAACAGGAAATGATGCCATCCGCACAATTCAATGGTGGATAAATCAGCAAATGAGCTTTACTTCCAATAATGAAAGACCTCATCAGCCCGTGAGAATTATTACTAAACACATTGGACGCTGTGGAGAATATGCCGATTTAACTTCAGCCGTAGCGCGTTTATCCTTAATTCCCTGCACCAGTATTTTATCCTATTCTTTAGACCATACCTGGAATGAATTTTGGGACGAAAATTGGGTTGCCTGGGAACCGGTAAATGGTTACATAGATATTCCATTGGTTTATGAAAACAGCTGGGGAACTGTCTTTGGCAGTGTTTTTGAAATCCATCCCGATGGACTTTTAACACCTGTAACGGATAAATATTCTGAAGGGGTTTCTACCATCATTATTCAGGTTACAGATGCCAATCAACATCCTGTAGACGGAGCCAGAGTAATGTTATATGTTATGCAAAACAGCATTCATTTTGACTGTGAGCAATATACCGATAATAATGGAATCGCTACTTTCCTGGTTGGAGACAACTTAGAATATTTTACCAGGGTGGAAACCGATTTCGGTTCATTTCCTGAAATAGCCGGAAGTTATCTGACATTAACTAACAATTCTGTAGCG
>JAXGIH010000058.1:0-12131 GCA_040770845.1 Cloacimonas sp. (SeqCode) | reverse complement strand
CTTTTCCATCCTTATAATCTCATAAATCCCTTACCTAATAATTAAATCTGCATAATCAGCGAAATCTGCGTGCAGATTAAATGAGGGAAAGGTGGAAGAGGAATTACGAAAACTCGTTGAATATGCAGAGAAAGATATTTTTGCTTGCTCCAGCCCCAATGACCTATTGAATGTAAAAGCCAAATATTTGGGCAAAAAAAGTTTGTTGAGCTCTCTTTATGCTCAAATGAGAAATATACCGGTTGAAGAACGTCCTGCTTTCGGCAATTTGATAAATGAAGCCAAAAAACGCATAGAAGACCTTTTAGAACAACAGAATAAAGTCATCAAAGAAAATGCCTGGAAAAAAAACGAAGCCAAAGTAGGCACCGATCTTACAATGCCTGGGATTTTCAGTTCCCGGGGTGGCTTGCATCCTTTAACAATTATCCGTCGTGAAATTGATGAGGTCTTTTTGGGTTTAGGTTTTGAAATTGCTGAGGGACCTGATATTGATGATGATTTTCACAATTTTGATGCCCTAAACACTCCTTTAGACCATCCTTCGCGGAATCTTGCTGATACTTTTTATTTAGAAGGAGGGGGACTTTTAAGAACCCATACTTCCACTGTTCAGGTAAGGGTAATGGAAAAATACCCGCCGCCGATAAAGATAATTTCCCCTGGACGCTGTTATAGAAATGATAAACCGGACCCTTCTCATTCACCTGTTTTTCATCAGGTGGAAGCATTAGTTGTGGATAAAGGAATATCGTTGGCAGATATGAAAGATATGCTGTCTCAATTTGCTTCTATTATGTTTGGCAAAAATGTTTCCAGCAGGATCAGACCTCACTTTTTTCCTTTTACAGAGCCTAGTGCGGAAATGGATATTTCCTGTGTTGTTTGTGGTGGAACAGGTTGCAGGGTTTGCAAATATTCCGGATGGTTGGAAATGGGTGGAGCGGGAATGGTTGATCCCAATGTTTTTGATATATTGGGGATTGATTCCGAATTTTATACCGGTTATGCTTTTGGCTTGGGAATTGAAAGGATAGCGATGCTGAAATACAATATTCCGGATATGCGTATTTTATATGAAAACGATTTAAGAATGTTAAGGCAGTTCAAAGGAGAATTTAGATGAAGATAGCTTTGAGCTGGCTGGCAAAATATATAGAAATTAAAGAAAATACGAAGGAACTGGAAGAAATATTAACTTTTTCGGGGATAGAAGTAGAAGCAGTGGAAAATATTCCTGCTTTACCGGAAACCGTTTTCAGCGCTAAAATCATTTCTGCGGAACCGGTTCCAGAAACAGACCATTTGAAACGCTGTTTAGTAGATATTGGTAACTTTCCTTGCCCCGAAAAAACGGAAGATGGCTATCTACAAGTGATTTGCGGAGCGCCCAATTGCCGAACGGGTATGATGGCTATAATTGCGCTTCCGGGTTCGGTTTTGCCTGAAATGACTATTGCCAAAGCCCAAATTAAAGGCATTGATTCCTGTGGAATGCTCTGTTCCGAAAAAGAATTGGGAATTTCAGATAATCATAGCGGTATAATTGAACTTAATAGAGAAACTCCCATAGGAATAACTGCTAATGAACTTTATGAACTTCCCGATACAATTTTTGAACTGGAAATTACACCCAACCGTCCTGATCTTCTTGGGTATATAGGTATTGCACGTGATCTTTCCGCTAAATTGAATTGTTCTTTAAAAATGCCGGAAATTAAAATTCCCGAGGCAAAATGCAAAGCGGAAACAATGCCTTTGGAATTGGTTAATAAAGTTCCCGAACTTTGTCCACGCTATATTGCCCGCTTATTTAACAAAGTGGAATTGAAAGAATCACCGCTTTGGCTGAAGAGCGCATTGATAAAATCCGGACTTCGTCCTATAAACAACCTTGTGGATATTACCAATTATGTAATGCTGGAATATGGACATCCTTTGCATTGTTTTGATTATGATAAGCTTGCTGCGCTTCCTGAAAAACCAGGAATACCGGCAATTGTTATTCGTAGGGCATACCAAAATGAGCCCATAATTACTTTAGACGGCAAAAGCTATCTTTTGGAAGGACAGGAAATGGTTATTGCTGATGGCATTAAGCCCTCTGCCATAGCAGGAGTTATGGGTGGAAATATTTCTGCCATCAGTGAAACTACAAAACGCATAGTTTTTGGAAAGTGCCGCTTTCAATCCGAGTTCCATTCGGAGAACTTCTTATAAGCATAAAATCAGCACCGATTCCTCCTATCGTTTTGAACGGCATTTAAGTGAATGTTCTGCTGAAGATGCCTCAATAAGGGCTTCTCAGCTGATTTGTGAACTGGCAAATGCAGAACTTTGCGAAGTTGTTTATGACAGTTATCACATACCAGTAACCTTTAATTATAGGCATTCGTCCCAGTCGTTATACTCAAGTGATTGGTTATGAACTGGAGGATGAAAAGATTAAAGATTATCTCACTCGTCTGGGACTGAAATTTATCCAATACGGGAATTGGAAACCGGGAAAAATTAACTCTCTTGCGGAACTATACTGTCATCACACTGAAGAGATGAAACAGGGGAAAACCGAATTTACCGAACTTCCGAATTGCGAGCATACTCACTATTATGAAATACCCCACCTATCGGGTTGACTTGGAGCACGAAATAGACATAATCGAGGAAATAGCTCGTTTAGACGGTTATGACAAAATACCTGTAAAAACCCCTCCACAAAGGATTATGGGCCGTCATTCCTATCGGATAAAGAAAAATTGCTGTGGATTATTTAATCAGTACTTGGCTTTTACGAGACACTTAATTATAGTTTTTCCGAACCGGATTTGCTCTATAAATTGGGCTATGAAGATGGCGATAGCGAACTGGAAATGATAACTTTGAAAAATCCGCAAAGTAGTAATCAAAGCGGTATGCGGACTTCTTTAATACCGCAGTTATTACAAAATTTGGCTTATAATCTGAACCGTGGCGAAAAAATATCAAACTTTTTTGAGCTGGGAAAGACATATCACAGGCAGGAAGCCCTCTCTTACGAACCCTACTTTTTAGCCGGAATTGTAACCGGACTGAATAAAGAAGAACATTGGCAGGATAAAGCAAGCCCGATTACTTTGTTTTGGGTGAAAGGAATCGTAGAAGAACTGCTCCCTTTGGTATCTGGAAAAATTGGTCTGTTCAGGAAACTAAAGTGCCTTTTCTTTCCCGCACTGAAAGCGCCTCTTATTATCTGGAAAATAAGGAACTGGCTTATTACGGGAAATTAAATTCTGTAGTGGCAGAAAAATTTGATATTGATACCATTGAATTAAAACAGGATATTTGGATAGTTCAATTCGCTATGGAAAACATTATCAATGCTACTCGCAATCTTAAAACACACTTTCAAGAAATTCGTTTTCCCTTCGTAACAAGAGATATTTCTTTTCTTATTGCGGAAGAAATTCCCTACAGCGAAATAATAAAAACAATTGCGGAAATTGAGAGAAATATAATCAGCGAAGTAACTGCCTTTGATGAATACCGTGGGAAACAAATTCCTGAAGGTAAGAGGAGCTTGACTTTACGGCTGAAATTTAGAGACAAAGAAAAAACATTGACAGATGAACGAGTAGATTATCTTATTGATTTGATAATAAAAAAGCTAAGGGAGACCTGGCAGATAAAAATGAGGTAACTTATGGAAAGTAATGTAATTAACCTACAGGACAAGATACAAAAATTAATAGACCAGTATACTCTGGCAACTAAAAAAGTTGAGGAAGTGGAAGAGAAAAATCGGCAACTTGCAGAAGAAAATTCTCAACTGATTGCCCAAATTCAAACCAGCGGAAAAGCAACTGGTGAACAGGAGAAAAAATATAAGACACTGCAGGAAGAATATAATACCCTGGAAAACAGGTATAAAGAACTGCAGAAAATCCTTGCCGGTTTAGAAAGTGTTGCTGAAGGTGCTATTAAAAAGATTGACGGATTATTCGCCTCCAGCGAAAAAGAGACCTGATAATGCAGTCGGTGGAAGTGGAAATATTTGGACGCAGATTTCGTTTGCGTAGTGATGATCCTGAGCGGACAAAACAAATTGCAAACGAAATTAACGACCAAATAGATGCGCTTTCCAAACACTACGATAATTTGGATTTTACTAAACTGTTGCTTTTGATTTGTCTTCAGCAACAGGATGAAGTTTTAACTTTGGACGCCAAGAATCGTGCTTTAAGCTCCGAACTTGAGCGTTTGAATCAGATGCTTTCAAAAATAAAGATATAAAAAGTGCCTGCAGAATTCGTGATATGGGTTGCATAAAAGCTATTATAGTTTCGGGTGTCGAGCCATGAGTGGCATGCGCGCCAGCTGGTCCTGGATACATAAAGCTCACAAGGTAGATACCCACCTCATGCTTGGCTTTCTAATGACAAGCATACACGGTTCTTGCGGGCACTTAAATAATTCGCTTTGGCTATAAACCAAAGTTAAATAGATTAAAATAAGGAAATAACAATGACTATAAATCCTATTATAGCACTCATCATAGGAGTGGTAGGCGGTTTTGCCATTGCTCTTATTATATATTTCATAAAGCGTAATACTGCTTTCAAACTGATTTCGCAATCAACTAAAATTGCCGAAGAGTTAGAAAAGAACGCTAAAATTGAAGCCGAAAATGCTAAAAAAGCAGCTCTACTGGAAGCACGCGAAGAATGGATTAAACAAAAACGGCTTCTGGATGAGGAAATTAAAGAACGCCAAAAAGAACTGCGCCTGGAAGAAAAAAAATACAATGAACGTTTAAGCAGTTTGGATAAACGCCTGGACTCTCTGGATAAAAAAGAAAATGCCCTTGCGGAACAGGAAAGAAAATTAAAAAGCAAAGAAGAAGAACTGCTCAATAAGAAAAATGAATTTGATGCTATCATTGTTGAACAAAAAAATAAGCTGGCCGAAATTGCAGGGCTCAGTCGTGAAGAAGCAATTGCCCGTTTGCGGGAAGAATTAATTTCGCAGGCAAGGCAGGTTGCGGCAAATGATGCCCGGCTTACTATTGAACAAATAAAACTGGATGCCAACAGAAAAGCTGCAGAAATTCTTTCCACTGCTATTCAACGGATGGCAGTAGATTATGTATCCGAAACAACCGTCTCTGTTGTATCGCTTCCTTCCGATGAAATGAAGGGAAGAATAATTGGCAGGGAAGGAAGAAATATCCGCACTTTTGAAAAGGTCTCCGGAGTGGACTTAATTATTGATGATACTCCCGAGGCAGTTGTGCTCAGCTGTTTTGATCCTGTCCGTCGTGAAGTAGCCAGATTAGCTTTGGAAAAACTTATTGCCGATGGTAGAATTCATCCTGGTCGCATTGAAGAAGTAATAGCCAAAACAGCTAAGGAAATGGAAGAGAATTTGGTTAAGATTGGAGAAAAAGCAGTTCTGGAAACCAATATACACAATATTTCACCGAACCTCATTAAGGTTTTGGGGCGTTTGCATTACCGAACCAGCTACGGACAAAATGTTTTAGAGCACTCAATAGAGTCCGCTTGGATTTGTGGAATTTTAGCTGCTGAACTGGGTCTGGATCAAGAACTTGCTCGTAGAGCAGGTTTATTGCATGATATAGGAAAAGCTATAGACCACGAATTTGACGGTTCCCACGCTATTATTGGAGCCAATTTGGCACGCAAAAACGGTGAGGGAAAAATAATTGTGAATGCTATTGAAGCTCACCATGAAGAAGTGGAGGCAATTTCTGTTTATGCCGCTTTAACTCAAGCATCGGATGCTATTTCCGGTGCCCGACCAGGTGCCCGAAGAGAAATGTTGGAAACCTATATGCAGAGATTATCCAAACTGGAAGAAATAGCCAATAGTATAGATGGAGTAAGTAAATCGTATGCCATTCAGGCAGGCAGGGAATTACGGATAATTGTAGAGCCCTCTTTGATTGATGAAAATCAAACTGCTTTATTGGCAACCGAAATTGCCGCTTCTATTGAGAAACAGGTTCAGTATCCCGGCCAAATTAAAGTTACGGTTATCAGAGAAACACGCCAGATAGCAATGGCAAAGTAATGAAAGTTCTATTCTTTGGTGATGTTTACGGTAAAGCAGGTAGGCAAACAGTTCAGCTTACTCTTCCGGAATTGAAAGAAGAATTTCAACCGGATTTTATTTTAGCTAATTGTGAAAACCTTGCAGATGGGAAAGAGGTTACCGAAAAAGACACTCAACCAGCTTTTTAATGCAGGAGTTGATGCTGTTACGGGGAGCAATCATTTATGGGATAGAACAGAATCTCTGGAATATATTCGCGGTCAAAACAAGAATAATTAAACCGCTTAATTATCCTGAATGCTCCGGGAAATCCTTTTATTACTGGCTAAGGAAAACCTGCGTTTGGGATTCTCTGTCTTTGTGGTCAGTTGTTGATGCCACCCTGTAATAATCCTTTTACAGCATTGGCTGAGTTTATAAAGTTACATTATGCTAAAGACACTGAACAGGTCTCACTTTTTCCCTTACCTTATCCTGTTATTTTAGATTTTCACTGTGAAGCAACCAGCGAAAAAAGAGCTATGGGTTGGTTTGCAGATGGACAGCTAAGTGCAGTTTTAGGAACCCATACTCATATTCAGACCGCAGATGAAGAAATATTACCCTTGGGAACAGCTTATATTACTGATGTAGGTATGACCGGTTCGCATAACAGTGTAATTGGTGTGAAGAAAGAAATCATTATAGAAAAATTTCGTACTTCTGTTCCTAACCGTTTTGAGTCATCTGACGAGGGTTTACAAGTTAATGCTGTTTATTTGGAACTGGATACCGAAACCGGGAAAGCATTAAATATCAAGCGTATAAGAAGAATTATGGAGTAAAATTATGGAGAAAGTTTTAAGCGGAAAACCAGTTGCCCAATTGATAAATCGGACTTGTATCAATTTAATAACCCGGTATGAACTAAAGCCCCAAATGGTTCTAATCCAGGTAGGGAATGATCCTGCTTCTACTTATTATGTGCAAAGCATTATAAATAGCGGGAAAAAATTAGGTTGCCTGGCTCAATTGAAAATCCTGTCAGATAATATAAGCGAAAACGAATTATTAGCTATTATAGATGAAGCCAATCACAATCCTGATGTTAATGGTATAATGGTCCAAAAACCGTTTCCGAAGCATATAAAGGAAAGCAAAGTTAATTCAGCTGTAAATCCAGAAAAGGATTTGGACGCTTTGCATCCACTCAATTTGGGAAAAATAATGCTGGAAGAAGAAGGTTTTCTTCCCTGTACCCCTGCTGCAGTTCTTTTTTGTATGTTCTATTATGGAATTGAAACCCAAGGTAAGCATATAGTAATTTTAGGTCGCAGTAATGTAGTTGGCAAGCCCTTAGCTAATATTCTGCTCTGGAAAAGAAGTTTTGCGAATGCTACGCTTACTGTTTGCCATAGCAAAACAAATAACCTTGCTGAGTTTACCAAGGAGGCAGATATCCTCATTACGGCAATAGGCAAAGCGGAATTTGTAACTCCTGAAATGGTAAAAGAAAATGCCATTATTTTGGATGTGGGAATAAATGAAATTAAATTAGCAAACGGAGAAAGCAATTATGTGGGTGATGTTAATTATAAATTATGTTACGATAAGGCATTGGCTATAACACCTGTTCCCGGAGGAATAGGCAGAATTACTACCTCAGTGCTCTTTTTGAATTTGGTTGATGCCTGTCTTAAATCCAGAAATACAAACAAAAGTATTGACGAATATATCCATCTTATTTTTGATGGTAAATAATGAAATTTACTAATTCCGATGTTTGGGAGGAATGATGCAGTTGAAGAGTGCTAAACTCTTATTCATCATAGTGATGATTATAAGTAGTGTATTGCTGATTTCGGGCTGCGGAAAATCCGGAAACCGTTTTGCCAATCAGCCACCAACAATTCAAATAACCTCTTTTGAGGGCTGGGATACAACTTATGTTAGTGCCGGTTACGATACAACTGAGGTTTATAGTTTTCAGCAGCGTATTTATTGGCATGCTACTGATCCTGATGGAGTAATTACCGGCTATGCATTCAGAATTTTGGATGAAAATAATAATCCTGTTCCTACTCCCGGTTATGAATATATAGATTTAACCGGAGAGCTTACCCCTGATAATCTTTTAGCTTTGGGAACGGGATGGGTAATTCACTATATGACTGGAGCGGATCAAAATATACCACTTGATGATCCGCAGGCACGTCGTTCTATTTGGACTTCACAAAAATATGCCGTAATCAATTTTCCCTCCGCTGATTCTATAGGGAATCCGATTGTTAAATTTAGCAAATTTGAAGTAGTAGCTATTGATAACAGAGGTGCCATTACTCCTCATCCTGCTTGGAGGAATTTCCGTACTCAATCGGATCGTCCAAAATGTATGATTTCTTCCACTAAAGGTAACCCTAATGGCAAAGATGTAGGTTCCGGATTAAAACTTGCCTTCACCATGAGCGATACCGATCCTTTTATTACTGCGGTTCCCTATAAATATGAATTTAAAATAATGAAAATAACTAACCAGGGAAATGTGATACCAGGAACTGAATCGGATTGGTTTTCCACTACCAGCGAAGATAACAGAACTAATAGAATTAATGAGTATCTGCTTACAAAATATACAAACCCGCCTTTATCTTATGACTATGATGAAGTCACATTGGCATTCAAAAACCAAAGAACCAAAATTATATCTCAGGTTACAGATTTGGCGAGAGTTATATCTATTCCGGATGCTGCATCTACGATGATTTTCTCTGTCCGTCCTGGATTTAGACCTCATACTTTTATCTATCCTACAAAAACCTATGCTCTAACCAACAATCATTTTGAAGATTATGGTGATGATACCACCGAAGAAATAAAAGTTATACCCAGAGTAGTTACCGAGGGAGTAACGCGTTATGCTCTTCCTCTCTTTAAGGATTTTGAGGGTAAATATACTGCTGTCTATTCTACAAATATTAAACTTTGGATCCGTTGGGGCTGGTGGGGCGAATATGGAGAAACAAGAGGGGAAACTGTTACTTATGGTGATACAATTAAAATCAAAACAACTCCTTACAATAAAAAAGTGGATGTAGTTTTGGATAGCCAAACAGGGCAGAATTACTTTAGCGAAATAACTGCCTTTGATCTTCGTTTAGATGGTGAACCCTATAACTATCCTCCCTATCCTTTTAGTAAATATGGCTTTACCGATCAAAACGGGAAAAAATGGTTGCGCCTTCCTGTAAATTCTCCTTTGGGACAAACAGTCGTTCTTACAGCTGGTCAGTTACCTCTTCCTCCAGCAACAGAACCGGGAGAACACAAATTTGAAGTTAGAGTAGTAGATCTACAAGATGAATATGATCCTACCCCAGTGGATTTTACTTTCTATTTACATCGTTACATAGAACCTGCTAACCGGCAGGGAGTTCTGATAATTGATGATGATCCGGTTAGTGCTCAAGTAAACGATGCACTAATTACTCAAAGGTATCAAGCTATGCTTGAAGGATATAGCGGAAATGTAAATGTAATAACCAGAACAGAAAATAATGAAGATATTCGTCAAAGAGCCATTGCTTTTAGCGACCTCCAAAAATATAAATTAGTTATCTATCATACTGACAATTATGAGAAGACGGGTAATTTGCAACTTGACTTTGATGCCTATAGTTTATTCTTAATGAGAGGCGGGAATCTGTTAATTTCACACACTAGTCTTTTAGGAGCACAATTAACGGAAATTGCTAATGGAGGTTTACGCAAAACCTTTGTTACCAATCTGGGATTTAATAAAATTCCCAAAGTATCTTACCTAAATAATTCAAATAGTCCTTTCTTTCAAAAAGCTGTTTCTAATATGACAGATTATAACGATTTAAATTTGCATTATGATGTTACGGGTTCACCTGCCATTCATCCGCTTATTGATTTACGTGATGGTTTAGGTTATTTATCCTATTTTGAGAATGGTAATTTTTCGGGTGATATTCTTTATAAATTCGGTTGTAAGCCTACAACCTATCCTACTTATCCACCCACCAGCGAGCAATTTGATAAATATAATGGTAAAACAGTTGCTTTCCGCAGAACAACTTCTTCCAACGGGAAGGTTTATGTCTTTGGCTTTCCTTTATCCTTTATGAAAGTTGAAGATACGCGTCCGATGATGAATAAAATTATTTCCGAACTGATGTAACTTTCATTCTTGGAGGAAAAAGAACTTTGTCTTTTTGAGAGTTCAAGGTTCAAAGTTGTAACATTCTCTCTTGAAGGGAAAAAGAACTTTGTCATTCCTGATAAAGCAGGAATACACATAAGGTTAGCAAGGTATTTATGTCTTTTCAACATAAATACAGTAACATATCCTGCTGATCCAGTCATCTGTGTTCTGTTTTTGGGATCGTCACAAGTCCTCATCGCTAACTTAATTTGTGACAATGTATAAAGTTATATAAGCGATGACGACTCCTGACTTAATTTTCACCTTTCGCCTAATTAAGCTCTCACAGATAACACAGATTTCACAGATTAGATTTTATAATTTTAAGTTAAACCCAAATCTCAACCCTCTCAACTATCTCAACTTTTATCTTTGTGTTCCAATTCCGAGTATGTTATCTGCCATTGTGTTGTATCATGATTTAAAATAAATGTTCCATTATGTTCTTTTAATCGGTTGTAAATTAGTTTTTAGCGGTAACTGTCTGGATGCGGGAAACATCATAAGCGGAAGTTATTGCCAGGGATGTATGAAACAGAGTAGGGATAATATCTCCTGCATAGATATAATAGTCAGTGCCAAAATCAATCGTAACAATTTGGCTGCCTAAAGTATGTCCGCCAACAAGGGTAAGCAAAATTCCGGGTGCAATTTCTGCTTCGCCATCAATTAAAGTTATATTTCCCTTTGTTTCCAGCAAAGCTAATTGCTGTTCAAAGTTATAAGCAGAACGATTCAGTTCATCAGGATTTTTGGCAATTTCCCATTCCGCTTTTTGAATCCAATAGCGTGCTTCGGGAAAAGTGAGGGCATCGCAAGTTCCAAAGTTGGTAATGATTCCACCTGCGTGGTCAAAATGTAGATGAGTCATAATCACATCGGTAATGTCTCTATCCTTAAGTCCCAATTCCGCAAGAGAGAAAGGCAGGAGAAATTCGCTCGGCTGGTAAATATCTCTTTGTTTATCGGAAAGTCGGTTTCCGATTCCTGTATCTATTAAAATATTACGCTTGCCACTTTGAATAAGAAGCAGGTTTAAATTCAGTCGGCGTCTTTGTCTCTGATCCAGAATGGTCTTTGTTTGCCATAAAGGATAGGGAAGAACACCCATAAAAGCACCGCAATCAGACCAATAGTAACCAGCCGAGACAGGGAAAATTTGTTTCATTGATGTTTGGTGTTGCTTACTTTTGGTTGTTTTTGTTGGCGATTGGGTTTTTTCACTTTTAAGGAGGTATTTCCGGTTTTATTGTTTGGTGTGGGAACGGGTTTATGAGTATGGATTGGGGCTTTGTTGTTTCTCCTTTTGGGTTCTGTTCTGCTTTGGGAAAGTGCTTCTTTTTGATTTTGTTCGGCAGAAAAAACAACTATGCGTTTCTTTTCTCCTTCACCGATAGTGAGGGTGCGTAAGCCCTTTTCCTGTTCCACATAGCGATGAATAATTCGTCTTTCAGCAGCAGGCATTGGTTCCAGAGTTATAGGTTTGCCTGTTATTTTAACTTGCAGAATTTGAGGAAGATAGGGCTTTAAAAAACTGTCTGCCTGACGTTCCCTATAACCATCAACATCCAAATAAATTCTCTCAATTTGAGCATTGTCTTCAAACACACGATTGATTAAATATTGCAAAGTATCCAGCATAGAACCATTTTTCCCAATTAAAAATCCGGAATCGGGACTACCGTTGATTTCCAAAAAGAGGGTTTTGCCTTCGGTTCTGCTTTTTAAAGAAGTGTAGCTAATTCCCATTTTTTGCAATAAGTTCTGCATAAAAAGTTCAGCTCTGTCAAAAGATGAAGGCAGTTGAAAACGCACCAGTGCAAGTTTATGAGCAAATAAGACAAATATACCTTTAGTGGGCTTTTTCAGGATTTCG
>JAXGIH010000057.1:0-12208 GCA_040770845.1 Cloacimonas sp. (SeqCode) | reverse complement strand
GCATCAATATTGTTGATAATAGTGTTTTCGCCTTGAGCCCAAATATGGTTCATAGTCAGATCTCCCAAAATTGGCTTACCATTATTAGTAATGTAAAAACCAGTGTAATTACCCTCAATATGATTGCGTTCAAAATAGGGCACGGAAGTTACTCCCGAAACCATTACTCCTGCTCCGGAATTCATATCTCCAGGAATAAAATTGTAGTTAATTTGATTATCAGCTACATAACCTGATGCCTGCAAAAGATAGATTCCTGTGTAGTTATACTCAATGATATTATGCAAAATTTGCGGATTGATGGAACCCGAAGAAGCAATATCCCAAGCCGAAATACCCTGCTTGTAATTGTGATGAATATGATTATATAAGATATTGGGATTGCACTGATTTACACCTGATTGATTGCCCATTTGAATAGCTGCCCGAAATTGAGCTCCCGTTCCATTATAACGGATTTCATTGTATCTGATATAGGCATTGCTATTGGAAGTGACAAGAATCGCATTTTGGGTGCAGTTTTCAATTAAACAATACTCTACTACATTAGGCAAAGGAACTGCCGACCCGATGCCATAAAACTCCATTCCTTTTTCACATAAGTTTATATGACAGTGAGATATAGCGATAGGGGAATTGATAGTGCGCACTCCATAAGTGGCATATTCCAGATAAACATAATTTAAGTGACTGGTATGCTGCAGATTTTCAAAACGCAACCCAGGCCAAAGGGCAGTCG
Source organism: Cloacimonas sp. (SeqCode) (assembly GCA_040770845.1). Classification (GTDB taxonomy): domain Bacteria; phylum Cloacimonadota; class Cloacimonadia; order Cloacimonadales; family Cloacimonadaceae; genus Cloacimonas. The sequence goes on along the minus strand of JAXGIH010000057.1, from coordinate 11,469 downwards.
GATTTGCCTGCATATTTAAAATTCGGATACTATCTACCTCTGTTCCATAGGCATTTAATATTCCCTCCACGGTAATTTGATAGGAGCCCAAAAGGTGAATTTCTACCCCTGCTTGAATAATTAAAGAATCGGATGCAGGAACAGTTATTGCTCCAATTACTTCGTAAGGATTGTTTACAGGAGACCAAACTCCGCTTTGATTTCCGCTTACCTGAATGGCAAAATTCAGGGAAATGAGAGTTGTAATAAAAAGAATTAGAAATAAGCGCTTCATTTTAATCACCTCCTCTAAAGTTTGATGTTATTGCTTTACTCTTCGCTAAATTATACTCATACTTGAAAATATAATAAAATATTAGAAATTGCATTCCGTGTGGCAAATCGGAATTTGGCATCCCGATTTGCCACTTTGGGAAACGATAATTATTTTGAATTCAGTTATTGTGAAATTGCCTGAACAGGACAGGTATCAATGCAAGCGCACAATCAATGCACGAGTGACTCGTCACATTCTGCCTTGTCGTTTTCAATTTTAAAGCAGAAACAGGGCATACATCAATGCGAGCACCGCATCGATACAGGTTTCTTTATCAATTTTGACAGCCATTTTGTGTCTCCTTTCGTTTTTTCATATTTTTAGGGAGTTGAGATTCGTCAAGCAAAATATCACTTGCAGGCGAGTTTTCTTTGTTTATAAAATTCAAATTTAGGTTTACAATGTTACCTTTAGGAAATTGTAAGCTAGTTTTTAACTGTTTATTGTTCGCAACACCAAAACATCAATTAAATTCAGATTTGCCGCTTTGGAAGCAGGATACCAGCCAAAAAAGATACCTATAGCGGCCGAGAATCCAACTGAAAGCAAAACGGAAAAAGGTGTAACTACCACACTCCATTTCATTGCATTACCTACAATTTTGGAAGCCCCAAAACCCAGAAGGATACCTATAAAACCACCTAAAATACTAATCGTAACCGCTTCTATAATGAACTGTAACAGAACATCTCTTTTTCCTGCTCCCACAGCCATCCTGATACCAATTTCTTTTATCCGCTCTGTAACTGAAACCAGCATTATATTCATAATACCTATTCCCCCAACCAAAAGAGAAATACCCGCAATGCTTGCCAAAAGAAAAGTCATTGTATCGGAGACCTTACTGGCTGTTTCGGCAATATCTGTTTGTGACCGGACTAAAAATTCTTCGCTGGTAGTTCCTCTATGTCTGCTTTGTAAAAGATCAAGAATATCCTGTTGCACTTTAGCAATTTTATCTTTAGAGACCGCAGAAACAATGATCATCATATTTCTCCATCTTCTACCCAGCAAACGGGTATAGACAGTTGTGTAAGGTGCCCAAACACTATCATCCTGATCTGCACCCATCACATTTTGTCCCTTGGATTCCATAACGCCTTTAACGGTGAAAGGAATATTCCGAATGCGGATTATTTGTCCTACAGGATCTATATCTCCAAACAGGTTTTCGGCAACTGTTTTGCCTATTACACAAACCTTAGCTCCGTTTTCCACATCGCTGCTATAAAACAATTCTCCTTGTTCAGGATTCATATTCCGGATATAAAAATAATCGGTATCTACACCCATAACACCGGTTCTCCAGTTTTGCGATTCAAATTTTAGCTGAGCAAAGCTGTTATAAACGGGTGATACATACAAAGCATCTTCAACCTGAGAACGAATAGCAAAAACATCATCAAGTTCAAGTAAACTTCCACTTCCGGCTGCCTGACGCACATTTGTGGAACTACGCGTAAAATTTACAGTAACCATCAGCACATTGGTTCCCATAGAAGAGATTTGATCTTCTACAATCTTTTTGGCACCTTGTCCGATAGCCAGCATTGTTATAACCGCTGCTACGCCGATAATTATTCCCAGCATTGTTAAAAAAGTTCTGGTTTTATTGCGGGCAAGCGATTTGAAAGCGATGCGAATAATTCCTACTATACTCATTCTTCATCTCCGGGAAGTTTAGGCAAATTTGCCAAATCATAAGCAGCATCTTGAGGATTGTTATTGGGCACATCGGCAATTATGCGCCCGTCACGAAAAGTTATCAGACGGTGAGCATACTTTGCAATATCGTGTTCATGGGTAACCAGCAGAATGGTTTTTCCGCTTTTATGCAACTCCTGAAAAATAGTCATCACTTCCAAGCTGGTTCTGGTATCCAAATTTCCGGTTGGCTCATCGGCAAGAAGAAAAACAGGATCATTCACAATAGCACGGGCAATGGCAACTCTTTGTTGTTGTCCACCGGAAAGTTGATTGGGATAATGTTTTGCTCTATCCGCTATATTCACGGTTGAAAGAGCTTCCATTGCTTTTTGCAATCGCTGGTGATGAGTCATTTTATTTCTATATAGCAGAGGGAGTTCCACATTTTCCAAAGCGGTTGTGCGCGGGAGCAAATAAAAGTTCTGAAATACATAACCAATCATCTGATTACGAATTTTGGTAAGTTCCGCGGGAGTTATTTCGTGAACACCGATATCATTGATGTAATATTCACCGCTTGTTGGCAGGTCAAGACAACCGAGAAGATTCATTAAGGTTGTTTTTCCGCTGCCACTGGCACCCATAATAGCGACAAATTCACCTTCTTTAATTTGGAGGGAAACACCTCTGAGGGCGTGCACCTGAACTTCTCCCATCTGATAAATTTTGGTTAAATTCTCTGTTCTAATTAGCAGATTGGGCATTTTAGAAGTGCCTCATTCCAGGACCACCCTGAGTTCCGTTTTTAGTTTCAGTGCTACTTTTAGTATTTACTCCGGTAATAATTGTTTCGTTACCTGTAAGTCCTTCTATAACTTCAATATATCCGCTTTCGGAAATTCCGGTTCTAATTCCTTTGGGTTTGGGTTGATTATCTTCCAGCACCCAAATAAGTGCCGCTTTACCTGAAGAACTTACTTTAGTTGAACTGAATTCCTGTTTTGTTTTAGCGGATTTCTTGGGGCTGAAATTAGCGGTATCAGTTTTTGCAGGTATAGATTTTGTTTTAGCCATTGAAGCATAAGCTTCTTTTTGGGCATTTTGTAAAAGGTCGTCACTCCATTTATAACCAAGTTGTTCCCATATTTCTTTACTGGGCTTGAAACGGATAGCCGTTTCAGATATGCGCAGCACATTTTCCCGGGATTGAATGATGATAGTTACATTAGTAGTCATACCAGGAAGGAGTTTTTGTTCCGGATTGGCAGCATCAATAATCACACTATAGGAGACCACATTGGATTCCGTTGTAGGATTCAGGCGAATTTGTTTCACATTACCGAAAAAATTTTCGCTGGGATAAGCATCAACACTAAATTCAACAGGCAAGCCAACCTTTATTTTTCCGATATCTGCCTCGTCCACATTAGCAGATATTTGCATCTGATCAAGGTTATTGGCTATTTTGAATAAAGTGGGAGAACTCATACTGGCTGCAACTGTTTGTCCTTCATCAACATCGCGGGAAACCACAATTCCATTTATAGGACTGGTGATATAGGCATTTGCAAGATTCTTTTGAGCACGCTGTAAGGTGAGCTGAGCATTATTAAAATTTTGTTGAGCTGTCTGATAAGCAAAGAGTGCCTTTTTAGCATCATATTCGGGAGTCATCTTTTTTTCCAGCAATTCTGCCTGCAGATCATAATCCAGTTTTGCCTGTTCTAAAGCGGTTTTTGCCTTTGCTAAATCAGCTTTTGCGGCTTCCAGATTGGTGGAAAGGATTTCTGTATCCAGTTTTGCCAGTAATTCTCCTTTTTTCACAGGATCATTGAAGTCCTTATATAGTTTATCTATTTTCCCGCTAACTTCGGTGCCAACGCTAACTAAAACATAGGGATTTAGGGAACCTGTAGCGGTAACAACTTCTCTGATATTGCCAAAGGAGGGAGATGTTGTTCTGAATTCGGGTTTGTTTTTCGCTTTGCGCAAGGATATTATCACGATTATGGCGATAAGAATAAGCGCAATTATGATGATATACTTAAGGTATTTTTTCATTGGTGTTCCTTATCAATTAAATATATAGAAGTTACCTTACCATTTTCCTAAAACGGGTTCGGAAAGAAGATAATTTATTTCTTCCTGTTTGGCGATAATAGAATATAGGTTTGTATTATAAGAGATGTCTGTTTCAATATAGTTGGTGCGGGTTTTATCCAGTTCCAGAAGGTCAATCAGACCTAAGCGATAACGTTCTTCTGCCTGGGTAATTTGTTCCCGGGATTGAGCCAGTTGTTCGCTGTAAAGTTCATTCATTCGTTTTAAGTATTGCAATTCTCTTAAAGCACTGTCGTAATCACGCTGTAATTGATCTTTTTTCTTCCATTGTCACTTGGGAAAGTTGTCTGCTGATTTTGGTTCTGGTTCTGCTTTCGGAATTTTCAAAAATATTGAAGAGGGATAGCTAAAGAGTAAGAGATATGCCGTGATTGGTGTTATAACGGTCAAAATCAAAATCCGCACCACTCACGGAACGGTCTAAATTGTAAGCAAGATTAAAGCGGGGAAAATCATCCAGTTTGTTTTGTTTTAATTGCAGATTAAGACGGTTCAGTTCCTGATTGAGGATATTGATGTCTATATTCTTATCTGTCCTAAACTCAGGAATCTCTTTCCGGATATTCAATTCAAGCTCTGTTAGAGGATAACTTTCATCCTGCATTTGGACGAGAGCAAAAAGTTCTTTGCGGGCATTGGCAATTGTATTATCCAGTTGCATTAAAGAGATATTGGAATTTAAAACCGCAATTTCATCTGCTTTACCTCAAAGGGAGTGGTTTTGCCTAATTGCAAAAGGATTTTGCTTTGTTCCCAAACCCTCGTTTGAATCAGTAAATTTTCTTCCAGAGAACTTCTTTGCTTTTGTGAACTGAGCACTTTTAAATAGGCACTGAAAACATTATAGGCATATGTCTTGCGGGTTTGTTCCAACTGCATATTTGCGTTTTTGTATCCAAAGAGGCATACAGATAATTGAAGTAAGCAGCATCGTTCAAACTGATGGTTTTACTTAAGGAAATCCAGCGGAACTGGTTACATCATCAGTTTCCACAGCAGGGTCAAAATCCTTCTTTATTCCTCCGTTAACGGAAGCATCAGGCAATAAATTCCATTTGGAAGTATTCAACATTGATTTGAACTGCGATAACTCAGATAGCTCTTTTGCACGCTAAAACTGTTTTCCAAGCCATAAGTTATCAGTTCTTCCAAAGTGTAACTTTGAGCAGCCAGAAGTAATGGCAATAGCATTATTATCACTGTTATAACTTTCATTTTTTCCTCTATTTCGCTTGTTCTTTCCTTTTCCTCGTCTATGTCTTTTTAAACGATACATTTATTTATACCATTTTTTGAGCGGTATATCCTGCAACTTATTTTCTTCTCTAAACACAGACCAGTTCTTTTCTTGTTTTTTCTAACCGTATTTATCGTCAATCATTTTTTGCTCCGGATCGTTGACATCCTGGTCAACCCAAACATCACCGGATGGTTGACATCCTCGTCAACCCTAAATAAGAAAATGAATTGAAATAGTAAATTTAAGGATAAATAGGTAGGTAGATTTTTAATAAACGACGGGGACGTCGTTTTTCCACGACATTTATCGTTTTTCCGTGAAGGTCGCGTGATCATTCTTTCATAGCCCTTTACGGGAGAAGAATACCTGCTTCAACAGCATTTTTTACGCTTATGCAGGGCAAATTTTCATGATATATCTGCTGACGAGTTATGGTTTTCAGGTCTATTTCCGATAGTTTTAGCCATATTTGCCATTAAGCGATGATATAAATTTACCCAAGAGCGTAGATGTTTGGGACTTCACCACCAATCCGTTGTAACGCATTAAATAGAGTCGTAAATCATCCTTGTATTCTTCCGCAGGTTTCAGGGCAAATATGTTGCGAGAAATATTACCAATTCGGTGATTTTCAGCAGTTAATCGGGGATAAACTCTCTTCCGTGCATAAACAATACCGGAACTTCTATCATAACAAAACACCAGTCCATCAGCTTTTCCGGTGTAGCCAGCCAGTCCATATTGAAAATTAACTTTCATTTTTTTACTCCTTTTGGGGTTCTCACTTATATAGAGTGACAAAATTGAGGAGGTGGTGACAAATCTAGGCATAATATTGGGTGCTATAAAATATGCTGATCGCAACTAATCAAACATTGCTTATAGAAGTTGTGCACAATATGATCCCCATATCATTCCCATATCACGATACGGGAAGCATAAGGGAATCTCTTGTCCGGTATATTTTCTTACATTTTGTCCATACTAAATAATTATATTACCTGTATTTTTACTTTTGATTTGGGTAAAAAATTGCCAAGACCATAGTTTTACCCGCAAAAAAGAAACTTATTGACAGTTAGGTTGTAATTTTAAAAAAGAGGTTACAATCTGAATATGTTTGTTATGTGTTTTTTTTAAGTGAAGAAATCTGTCTGCAGTAAGAGAAATCTAAAAAAAAAATAAATTAAATGCATAAATAACTAAAAGGAGACCAAAATGTCTTTCAACCTTAAAAATCGTAACTTTCTTACCCTGATGGATTTTACTCCCAGAGAAATTCAATTCCTGCTTGATCTTGCTATCCAGCTTAAAAAAGCCAAATATGCCGGAACGGAACAGCAGAAATTAAAAGGAAAAAACATTGCTTTAATTTTTGAAAAAGACAGCACTCGCACCCGTTGTGCCTTTGAAGTTGCCGCTTTAGACCAAGGTGCACATACAACTTATTTGGGTCCTACCGGTTCACAATTGGGCAAAAAAGAATCCGTTGCCGATACGGCAAGGGTTTTAGGAAGAATGTATGATGGCATTGAATACCGCGGATTTGGACAGGAAATTGTGGAAGAACTGGCAAAATATGCCGGTGTTCCGGTTTGGAACGGTTTAACGGATCAGGATCATCCTACTCAAGTATTAGCTGATTTTTTAACTGCTCTGGAACATTTGAATAAACCCTTAAACGAAATGGTGTTTGTTTATTGCGGAGATGGACGCAATAATATGGCAAATGCTTTAATGATAGGTGCTTGTAAAACCGGAATGGATTTCCGGATTGTAAGTCCAAAAACGCTTTTTCCCGAACAAAATCTGATGCACAAATGCCTGAAAGTTGCCCAAGAAACCGGTGCCAAAATTACCCTTACAGACAATATTGATACCGGGGTTAAAGATGCAGATGTCCTTTATACCGATGTTTGGGTCTCTATGGGTGAACCTGATAGCGTTTGGGAACAAAGAATTAACCTGCTAAAACCCTATCAGGTAAACGGTGAAATGCTTAAAAAAACAGGAAAAAGCACTACTATCTTTATGCACTGCTTGCCTTCTTTTCACGATTTGAAGACCAGAATAGGCAAAGATATATACGAAAAATTCGGTTTGACTGCTATGGAAGTTACCGATGAGGTCTTTGAAGGACCCCATTCCGTTGTTTTTGATGAAGCCGAAAACAGGATGCATACTATCAAAGCTGTGATGGTTGCTACTTTAGGTTAAAAAACTGAAACACTTATTAAGTCAGGAGTCATTTACACGGCTTGACTTTTTTCTTCTTGACGGGTTTTGGGAAAATATGTAAAAGTGATTATATTATAAGTGAGGAGGTGAAGTGACTTTATGAGCAATAATGACTATGAATTATACCTTGGTAATGCTCTGGAAATTCTGCAAAAGATTGAAAAAGAGTCAATTGATTTAGTAGTAACATCACCTCCTTACGCAGACAGCAGGACTAATACCTACGGAGGGATAAAACCGGATGAATATAATGAATGGTTTCTACCCGTAACACAAGAACTTTTAAGAATTCTAAAACCCACGGGAACATTCATCCTGAATATCAAAGAAAAAGTAGTTAACGGAGAAAGACATACTTATGTTATAGAATTGATTTTGAATATGAGAAAACAGGGATGGCTTTGGACAGAAGAATTTATCTGGCATAAAAAGAATTGCTACCCGGGAAAATGGCCTAACAGATTTCGGGATGCCTGGGAAAGATTATTACAATTCAATAAAAACAAATTTTTTAAGATGTATCAAGAAGAAGTAATGATACCCATAGGTGACTGAGCAGAAAAGCGACTTTCCAACTTAAGCAATACCGATAAAATTAGAGAGACCTCCAAAGTAGGCAGCGGATTTGGTAAAAATGTATCTAACTGGGTAGGCAAAGATAAGGTCTATCCTACAAATGTTTTACACTTGGCTACTGAATGCGGTAATAAAAATCATAGCGCAACTTTTCCTTATGCTTTGCCGGAATGGTTTATTAAACTATTTACCAGACCGGGTGATATGGTCTTAGACCCTTTTATGGGTTCGGGAACTGCTGTTTTTGCTGCTTTGAATATGGGGAGAAAAGCAATTGGAATAGATATAAATCCTGAATATTATAACTTAGTTTTAGGTAAAATTCAAAATCAGCAACAAGTATTGTTTTAAGCGAGGTTATTCGTGATTGATGAAAATGACTTGAATGAATATGTAGAAAAGCATATTGAGATTTTTCACAACAACAGGATTATGAATATCAGCAATTTGAAACTGACAAATATATTAAAACATAAAAATCCGTATCTGTTTAGAGCAAAGAATATTCTTAATGCCGGCGAATTGATAAAAACCATTCTGGATGCTCACTTATCTTCTGCAGAAGAAACAATGTTTGGTGAATTTCTGGAATCGTTAGCTATCTATATTTGTGGAATGATTTATGGTGGAGTGAAATCATCTTCTCCAGGCATAGATTTGGAGTTTAATAAGGATAATAAACGGTATATTGTCTCCATAAAATCAGGTCCTAATTGGGGTAATAGTCGTCAAACGGCAAAAATGATAGATGATTTTAATAGAGCTGCCAGAATTATTCGTTCCAATAATAAAGAAACAACAGTGATTGCAATAAACGGTTGCTGTTACGGAAAAGATGATAAACCGGATAAGGGTTCTTACTATAAACTCTGTGGACAGCGTTTTTGGGAGTTTATTTCCGGTGATGAAGAGATGTATACAAAAATTATTATTCCTCTAAGCTATAAAACTAAAGAGAAAAATGATAATTTCTATGCAGAATACGCTAAACTAATCAATAGTTTTACTGCAGAGTTTATTCAGGACTTTTGCGACAAAGGTATAATAAACTGGAATAAATTATTGAAATTTAATTCAGGTAAAGCAGACAGTAATAAGTCCTAAAAGTTATTAGCTATTATGGATATTACTTCAGCAGCAGTATTTTCCGGGTTTGAATGTTTTTACCTTGTTGTGCCTTAATAAAATAGATACCCGAGCTTACTTTTTTACCAGCGTTATCATTACCTTCCCAGGAAAGAGTATTTTTTTCATTCGGAATTGCCTGAAAAAGGGTTTTTACCAGCTGTCCCTTTAGGTTATAAATCTTCACTTCCAAAGGGGCGTTGTTATTTTTACAGAGGATATTTATTTGGGTAGAAGCAGAAAAAGGATTCGGTTGATTAGGCAAAAGGGAAATTTCCGGAACGGGATTATGGACCTCATCTGCTGCCGAAACAGGATAGCCAAAATAGTTCTCTATAATGTAATGCACAACTTGACGGCTTTGGTTAAAATCCATATAGTAAAGAGGAAAGCTAAAGGTTACCGTTTTGCCTGAAAAATAAGTGTTTTGAACTCCTACCGCTCCACCGTTCAGAACTCCCTGAGGTGAATTATTCTCATAAGCAGAGGCATAATGATAAACAGGAACGGCTTGCGCATTTGTGCTTAATGCTTCTATCTGATAAAGGTGTCCATTAAAAGAAGCGGGAACTTTATTGGGGTCAACATTGATATCCGGATAGCCGGAATAAACACTTTCTGCTTTATTGAATCGGGCTTGAATAGTGTAATCAGTTCCGCTGATGCCTAAAACTTCATTGATAAATGAATCTGCAGAAAAAACGGTAGGATAATCAGCATTCAGTTCAAAAGCCAATCCCGGATGGAAAACACTGAAAAGAACTTTGCCTCCATAATAAATATAGTTCTTTAAAACATCTTTAACTTGATTGGGATAAATCATATTAGAAAAATCGTTACCGTGCCAAATAATGACGGAATAAATACCGATATCGCATAAACGCAATGTCTCTGTAAAATCAGCCAAATCAAAATGTGCAGTGTTCCACAAGCCGTCAATTAACAAATCGTAAAAGTTATCTACTGCCTCATCCGTTGGCTGAAAAGGACTGCTTCCGCTAAAATCTGCCGTTTCATCAATAATTAAAAGTCCGCAGTTCATACTGAGAGGTCTGGTTTTAAGCACTGGAGTAAAGGGACTGCTATTATTATCATTATCAAAGGCACAAAGACGATAGTAATAGTAAAATTCTCCTCCCTGAACATTAGAATCTGAATAACTGCATAAAGTTGGAGGTAAAGTGGCAATAAGCGCTCCCGTTTCTGAGCTATTTAGAGAACGATATAGTTTATAACCGGCTAAATCAAGCTCGGTATTTGACTGCCAGGAAAGCTTAACTATTTCTGGTAAGGGCTGATCTATAAAGCTAACAGGTGTTTGAGGTATTAACCTGGGAATACACTGTGTTGCCAAAGAGTAGCTTTCAAAACCGGAAAAATCTACTGAAGATACAGCAAAGAAATAAAGTTGATCCGTATTTAAGCCGGTAATACTAATTTCATTATTGGTTGTAGTTTGAGAATAAATAAGGTTATTCTGCGAAGGTCCCCAGGAAATATGAAAATGAGAAAAATCAGGATCGGGAACAGGATTCCAGGAAAGGTGAATACTATTTCCCGTTCCTTCATCCTGAGCCGTAAGATTTGCAGGCGGAGATGGCATATTGGCAAAACTGGCAGTTACGGCAGTTGAAGCACGAATTACGGATGCACAATAAACAGGATCAAGATTGGTAACAGTATCATCATTGCTGTGATAGACAGAAGAAAAGTTATATTCAAAGAAATAAACAACCGGAAAACCGTGTTGCCAGAAAGAATGACTGTCACTGCTGGATGAATTAAGATAACCATAAACAGGTTGCAAAGTAGTGTATTGGGATGTAATCATTGCAGCATAATCCGTATGGGAAATAAAACCATCATAGGGCATTAGCAAAACCCTCGGGTCCCAGAAATTGGGACTTGTATTTGCTATCATATCGTGATTTATCATCACCCGGATATTCATATTGGTTTGATCTGCCATATTTGCATAATTACTTGAACCACAAAGCCCAACCTCTTCTGCAGCAAAAGTTACAAAACGAATAGAACATTTGGGCTGATAATTAGTTGCCATCATCACTCTTGCCATTTCTAAGGCAGCAACTGTGCCACTGGCATTATCATCCGCTCCGGGAGCAAAAATCATTGGATTATCGTTAGTGATGGAATCATGATGTCCACCTACAATAATATAGGTATCGGGATATACAGTTCCCGT
>JAXGIH010000056.1:0-12396 GCA_040770845.1 Cloacimonas sp. (SeqCode) | reverse complement strand
CTATTATGTTTGGAAATCAAATTCCTGCAGTGGCAAAACGCCTGGCAGAAATTCTCTATGAAACAATTTACAGTTCTACAAAGCGTATTGTTATCCTCTGTTCTTCAGATTTATCTCATTACCATCGTGCCCGGATAGCTGAAGAAATGGACAGCGAATTGATAAAAAATGTGATTGCTATTGATCCTGAACACCTCTGGCAGGGAATTTTACATAATAATTGTGAGGCATGCGGTATCGGGGGAATCCTCTGTTTACTGTATTATGCACAGTGTTACACAAATGCCAAAATGAAAGTTATTCAGTATACCCATTCGGGAAAAATATCCGGAAATGATTCTCAGGTAGTGGGTTATCTTTCTGCCAAGCTTTACATTTAAAATGAATAAGGAGGAATAATGCTTACTTTGGAACAGAAAAAAGAATTGCTCTCCCTTGCCCGAAATGCCATTAGTGCTCATTTTAAACATCAAACCGTTACTTTGCCTGAAGACCCTGCTTTTAGTTTCCACCGCGGTGTCTTTGTGAGCTTACATATTAATGGAAATTTACGAGGTTGTATCGGCTATATTAAGGGCTATAAATCAATTGCTGAAAGTGTGAAAGAAATGGCAGAAGCGGCTGCTTTTCAAGACCCGCGTTTTCCTCCTTTAACGGAAAAGGAACTGGAAAAAAGTATTGAAATATCTATTTTTAGGAGAACTTATCCCTTGCAAAAAAATGAATTACCGGTAATTGGTAGAGATGGACTTTATATTCAACATCCTTATGGTAGCGGATTACTTTTACCTCAAGTAGCTGTAGAATACAATTGGCAACCTGAAACCTTTCTGCGTGAGGTTTGTCGTAAAGCCGGATTACCTCCTGCTGCTTATCTTGATCCTGCCAGTGTTGTATATCGTTTTACTGCTGATGTCTTCAGCGAAACAGATACATTTTGATTGACAGAAAAAGGGTCATTTATTTTTTGGTCATTGCTGAATGGAATTTTTGCGGGAATAGCTCAGTTGGCAGAGCGCAACCTTGCCAAGGTTGATGTCGCGGGTTCAAATCCCGTTTCCCGCTCCAGTTTTATTATTCCGTTATACAATAAAGGATGTTTCTGTAGATGAACAATTTCCAGGCAGTAATCTTTGATATGGATGGAACTTTAATTGATTCAATGCAGCTCTGGCGAAATGTAGATAAGGATTTTTTACATTCCCGCGGTCTTAAAGTTCCTCCTGATCTTTTTGCAGAGCTTCCTCAGGGAAACAGTTTCATTCAAACAGCACAGTATTTTAAGGATAGATTTGGTTTACCTGATAGCCCGGAAAGCATTATGCAGGAATGGACAAAAATGGTCAGTAAGCATTATGAAACGGATATTGAATTGAAACCTGGCGCTATTGAATTGCTTTCCATACTACACCAAAAAGGGTTAAAAATAGGGTTGGGAACAAGACAATTCCTGGAACTGGCAAAAGTAAGTGCTCCTTCGGAATTCTGTATGGCACTATTTTCAGTGTGCTGTTACGGGAGATATAAATTTGAAAGGAAGCCCTATCCGGATATTTATATTTTAGCTGCAGAACGCTTACAGGAAAAACCGGAAAATTGCCCTGTGATCGAAGATACTTTAACCGGTGTCCAGGCAGGAAAATCCGCAGGGATGACCGTTTTTGCCATTTATGATGAAGATAGTTCTGACCAGCATTTACTGATAAAAGAGCTGGTAGATGCTTTTATTTAGATTTTAAGTCCCTGACGGAAGACCTTTTCCACACCTGGAAATAAACTTTAATGTCTTTGAAGTTAGACCTTCCTCCAAAAATAATCTTCCTCTTCAATTAAACTAAAGGATTGGAATTATGCCCTCACACTTGTATATCATCATTGGTGCCTACGGAAGCGGAAAAAGTGAATTTTCCCTCGCATCTTGCGCGTTGTTTTAAAGCTCAAGGTAAGGATGTGGTTTTAGCTGATTTGGATGTTGTAAATCCTATTTTCGTTCACGGGAAATGCAGGAGGATTTTATGCAAGAAGGCATTGATATTATTGCTCCAGAAGGTGAATATAAGCATAGTGATTTGCCGATGATTTCTCCCCGGGTGAAAGGAGCAATTCAAAATAAAGCGAAAACTGTTATTCTAGATGTAGGTGGTGACCCTGCCGGATGTAGAACTTTAGGGCGTTTTGAAGAACCCATAAAAACACGGGGTTACAATATGCTTTATATTGTAAATACTATGCGTCCTTTTACTTCAACTCCGGAAGAAATAATATCAATGAAAGAAGCGCTGGAAACTACATCGCGCTTAAAAATAACGGAAATTGTGTGTAACACCAACCTAATGGAAGAAACAACAGCAGAAATTGTGCTAACTGGAATCAAAATAGTAGATAAAGTTTCAGCAAAACTTTCAGGACTCCCTTTTGAAACCTATCTTGTATTAAGCAAATATGAAAAAATAGTTCCGGATAATTTAGGCGGTAAAAAAAGAAGTTATGGCTTATAACTTGAAAAAACCGGGAATTATTCATTACCAAAGGAATTTGTTAAATCAGAAGAATGGATTATATTATAGTTACCCTATAATTCTGCAGATCATAACAGAGATAAATTGATTTTGAAAGTAGTGCAGGAGGATGAAATAAGAGAAAAATATGGAGTTTCGGTATAAAAAGTGTTTTATTTATAATTTGGTATAATATAATAAGGAGTGAACGCTGATGAAAAAACAGCGTATTTTACGCATATTATTATTGTGCAGTGTGCTCTGTATTTTGAGTTCTACTGCCTTTGCGCATCATAATTTGCCCGCAGATAAAGCAAATGCGGAAATCCGTTTTACGGAAACCAATCCTCCTGTAGCTCCGGTTCGTCCTATAGCAGAATTTGAACCCGCCTCTGATGTTTTAATTCGTTATCCTTTAGGGATACCTGTTTCGCTGGTAGTGCAATTGGCAAATACGGCAAATGTAATTTGTATCGTAAGCAGTTCGCAACAATCATCTGCCATTTCTACTTTTACCAATGCTGGAGTAAATATGGAAAGGGTTAGTTTTCTCAATGCAGCTACGGATTCTTACTGGACAAGGGATTACGGACCCTGGTTCATTTTTGACGGCAATGGTGAATATGGTATGGTGGATTTTATTTATAATCGTCCCCGTCCTAATGACAATTTAATTCCCCAGGTTTTTGCCAATCATTTTGCTTTGAATTATTATGGAATGAATTTACAGCAGACAGGGGGAAATTATATGAGCGATGGAATTAATACTGCTGCTCAAACAACCCTGGTTTATACCGAAAATGGCAACAATCAGACAAATGTAAACACTAAAATGCAACAGTATTTAGGTATTACAAATTATTTGGTGATGGCAGACCCGAATAACACTTATATTGAGCATATTGACTGTTGGGCAAAGTTTTTGGCACCCGATAAAGTAATGATTCGTAGCGTTCCTGCAAGCCATTCTCAATATAATGCCATAGAAAATGCAGCCAATTATTTTGCTACGCATAATTGTGCCTGGGGTTATCCCTACCGTGTTTATCGGGTTTATACTCCTTCCAATGAGCCCTACACCAATTCCCTTATTTTGAATAAAAAGGTCTTTGTCCCTATTGTAGGAGGCAGTAATGATAATCCTGCTCTGCAAGTTTATCGTGAAGCACTGCCTGGTTATGAAGTTATAGGTGTTTCTCAAACCGGTTCTGCCCCGTGGGAATCTACTGATGCCTTACATTGCAGAACCCATGAAATTCCCGATAAAAATATGCTGAATATTGTTCATACTCCTTGGCACAGCATTGTTCCGCTGGAAACTGATATTGTTATCAACACGGAAATAATTGCGCATAGTGGTCAGTCCCTTTATTTGGATCTCTGTTTGTTTGTTATAAAGTAAATTCCGGTATCTGGCAAAGAAGTTATCTGCAACCTCTTGCCCGCAATAATTATACTACTGCTATAAGCGGATTTGCTTATGGAGATACTATTCGTTATTTTATTCACGCTGCAGATCAATCCGGAAGAAGTATTGACCATCCAGTTTTTGCTTATTTAGACCCTCATCTTTTTGTAATTCAACCAGATTTAAAACCTCCTGTTTTAACACATAATCCTATTACATCTATCACTAATCAAAGTGAGCCCATAAGTTTTATTGTTTCTGCCAATGACGAAAGTGGCATCAGTCAAGTGCTTTTCCGGTACAAAATAGATGATCTGGAAGTTTTTTCTTATCCAATGGGCCTTTAACTGAGGATAGCTATATTTTCCAGTATTATCCTGAATTTACTACTGAAGATCACATTTTCTATTACAGTTTTATGGCTTATGATGGGGCTAATCCTCACAATACAAGTGTTCTTCCCGGACAGGACTTATGGTATGAAGTGCCTATTTTAATTGTTTCCTTGAATGATGAAGTCCAAATTCCAACCCTTCCAGAAGGTATTATCAGCGTTTACCCTAATCCTTTTAATCCCGCAGGCAGTGAACTTATCCGGTTGAAATACTTTTCCCCAGAGAACATACCTTTCTCTTTCAGGGTTTACAATCTGAAAGGTCAGATAATTTATACTGAAACGCTATTCCCGGAAGGAAAAGGCATTCAGGAAATTAACTGGAATGGACTGGATAAAAAAGGAAAATTAGTTCGAACGGAATATATCTGATAGAAATTTTACAGGGCTCAAAAAGCCACAAAAGCAAGCTAATAATAGTAAAATAGAACTATGTTGACTTATTTCAACTTAAAATATGAATAAATTCTACATTTTTTACTTGACAAGATTCTGTATGCATTTAGAAGTGACTCAAGCCTACAGACCCTACATAGAATGCCCTCCGAGCAGTGGGGATCGCCCGGCATTCCCCACTGTATTTTTTTGCCGCTTTATCAATAAGGAGAAATAAATGAAACAAGTTACATTTTTCTGCAGCTTTTTAAAACAGCTGATAAAGGGGATATAGACAAAGTTGGAAGAAATCCGTTTGGAGTGCTTAAGCAAGGACTTTGACGGTTTTGTTGCCGTAGAAAATGTATCATTATCTATTCAAAGTGGAGAATTATTCTCTTTCCTCGGGCCCCAGTGGTTGTGGAAAAACAACTCTGTTACGAATGATAGCCGGTTTTGAAATTCCCAGCACAGGCAGAATTTTAATCGGCAATACTGATATAACCGATTTACCTCCTTATAAAAGACAGGTTAATACTATTTTTCAGAATTATTCCCTTTTTCCACATATGACGGTTTTTGACAATGTTGCTTTCGGTTTGAGGATCTGAAAAGCCCTAAAAATGAGATTACAAAAAGAGTTCGTGAAATGCTTTCTCTGGTTAAAATGGAAGACCGTGCAAACAAATTTCCCGAACAGATTTCAGGTGGACAAAACAGCGTGTAGCTATTGCTCGCGCTTTAATCAACCAGCCCAAAGTTTTACTTTTGGATGAACCGTTAGCAGCATTAGACCTGAAATTGCGTCAACATATGCTGATTGAACTGATGAATATTCACGATGCAGTGGGAATCACTTTTATTTATGTAACTCATGACCAAGGTGAAGCGATGAGTATTTCAGACCGTGTAGCGGTTATGAATTATGGCAATATAATTCAAGAAGGATCTCCTGGATGATATATATGAACGACCCAACAGCGTTTTTTCGGCGTATTTTATCGGGGAAACCATTTAATTAGTGGAGAAGTTATCGGTATTGAAGATGACTATGTGCAAATAAGATGTCCAGATGGCACCGGTAGCAGTTTTAACATAGACAGCACTTTTCATATTCAACCAACTCTAGACAGGAATTAACCGTTTCCCTGCGTCCTGAAAAAATAGCTATTTCTCGTAATAAACCCCGTTATCAGGACGATATAAATATTTTACGCGGGGTAATAGAAGATATTTTATATCTCGGTTCACATACACAATATATCGTAAAGGTTGGAGCTCTAAAAATCAGGGTTTTCAGTCAGCATAAACGAGTTTATTTTGACGATACAGCACTTGATTGGGAAGAACCGGTTTGGCTTTTCTGGCATGATACCGATAGCTGGCTGATCAATGAAATTCCCGAAATGTGTTAACTGTTGATGAAATCTCAGAAGGCGGAATAAATCATTATCAGCGTTCTATTAAAAGACCGGCAATAAAGTGAAAAATCTTCCTTCTGCGAATCCTAATTACGCTTTACAACTGGCAACCGAACGCAGGAAGAATTTCACTTCCTGGATTTTGACTGCACCGGCTTTGTTATGGTTAATTTTCTTTTTCTGGTTCCTTATCTGATTGTAATTATCTATAGTTTTCTGACTGCAGATATTTATGATGTAAAGTTTGAATTCACCTGATGCATATCGTCAGAGTTTTACGCCTGCTTATTTGCATAC
The DNA here is from genome assembly GCA_040770845.1 of Cloacimonas sp. (SeqCode). Classification (GTDB taxonomy): domain Bacteria; phylum Cloacimonadota; class Cloacimonadia; order Cloacimonadales; family Cloacimonadaceae; genus Cloacimonas. Next base: position 6,003 of record JAXGIH010000056.1, on the reverse strand, counting down.
TTTTTATTTATCGTTCCGACTTGCTTTGTTAACAACTCTCTTATGTTTGCTGCTTGGTTTTCCTGTTGCCTATTACATAGCGCGGGCAAAGGATAAGGTAAAAAATAATCTTCTTATTTTTATTATCATTCCTTTCTGGACAAATCTGATCATTCGCATCTTTCCTTCATGCATATTTCTTGCCTATAACGGAGTGCTGAATAATCTTCTTTAGGTTTAGGTCTGATTTCCCAACCCACTGGAAATTATGAGAACAGACCTTGCAGTCATCTTAGTTATGGTCTATGTTTATTTACCCTATATGATTTTGCCTTTATACAGTGTTTTAGAAAAACTGGATTGGTCTTTGCTGAATGCCTCAATGGATTTAGGAGCTAATGAAGTTAAATCATTTTTCCGCATAACCTTACCCCTGTCCAAAGAAGGTATTTTTGCGGGTGGACTGCTTGTTTTTATTCCTGCTTTAGGTTCATATTTAATTCCTCAGTTGGTAGGAAATCAGCGTTCGCTCTATTTAGGACAGGTAATCACTTATAAAGTAAAGAATATTCCCCGCAATTGGCCTATGGCTTCAGCTTTGTCATTAACTCTATTATTAATTGTCGCTTTGTTTTTATTGTTAATATACTTTCTTTACCGCAGAGGCAAATTCAGGAAGCAAGTATGAAACACTGTTCTTTAGGCAGGTTTTTTAAGGGTATGAATTTAACTGTCTTCACTTTGGTGATGGTTTTTCTTTATATTCCTATTTTAATTTTGATTATCTTCAGTTTCAACGATGCCAAAATTATTACCGGCTGGAAGGGGTTTACTTTCAAGTATTATGTTTTGCTTTGGCAAAATAAAACCATCCTGGAAGCATTTAGAAATACAATGCTGATTGCGGGACTTTCTACGCTTATTTCTACCGTTTTGGGTGTGTTAGGCGCTTTAGGACTGGAATATCATAAATTCAGCGGACGCAAATTATTTTCTGCTTTAATCTATATTCCTCTCGTAATTCCGGATATTTTAATGGGTGTTTCCCTGGCTTTATTATTTAATTTTACCAGGGTTAATACGGGAATGCTGACCGTTTTGATTGCTCATATTACTTTTTGCATTTCCTATACGGTTATAGTTATTCAAAGTCGTTTGGAAGGATTTGATTATTCTCTGGTGGAAGCAGCAATGGATTTGGGAGCAAAACCGGCAACTATCTTCTGGAAAATAAAACTACCTCTAATTATGCCGGGAATTATTGCTGCGGCACTTTTAGCTTTTACCCTTTCCATAGATGATTTTATTATTACTTTTTTCACTTCCGGACGCGGGTTTGACACTTTACCAATTTATGTGGAAGGTGCAATTAGAAGAGGAACAATCACTACTATCAATTCCCTTTCCACAATTATGATTGGCTTAACTTTAATGTTAGTAATCGCCACAAAACGCATTCGGAAAATCGTCATTTCTTCTTTATAGACAAGAGATTGAGGATGAACAGGATTATAGTAATTTTCGGGATTATAAAATAAGATAATTTGTCAAATACAGAAGTGAAGAATGAAGAATTCAGAATGTAAAATGTAAAATGAATTTAGCTCGGAAAAAGGATTATCATCTAAAGGGTCGAAATTCTTTAAAAGCTCGTCAGGGCGACACAATGATAGCGATGGTGTAAACCCCTCGGAAAAAATGCTAAAATAACTCTTCGCTCATACATCTTTGCCAAGAACCCAAAAACTTTTCCATATTAATCTCCCCTTCAATATCTTTAACCTTTTTTGCCAGAATTTATTATATCGTTTATCTGGTATTTTTACTGTTGTTCGTGCAATTTATCCTTCCTTAATTATAACCCATCCTCAACCCAACCTTAAGGATGGGTGGAGGATGGGAAAGAAGAAAGTAAGCTCTTAGTATTTTACTATTTTAAACAACTTTTTTTACCGGTTATAGTGTCCTATCATAGACATCCCCGTTAACCCCCTCTTACTCTTTATTTCTTTATCTATATAATCACGTAACAAAAAAATGAATACTTGTGAAAGGTAAGGACGCCGTTCTTCCGGAAGTTTAGCATCCTCTTTATTATTTAGGATTTCGTTTGACATAAACCCTAACTGAAGAAATGTTGTTATATGAACGAAATTAAAATAGATAAGAATATACAAAATGAATTTGATGCACTGCCCAAGGGCTGGGTTTTTTATCATATTTTCGGTGCAGGAGAAGTCCTTTACGCAGGTTACTCAGCCAATTTGAAGGCAAAGCTAAAATTCTTTTCCAATAAAGCCAAAGAGGGTGGTATTTACCAGGAACTGTGGAATTTAGCGGAAAAATTGAGCTGGGAAACATATCCTCAAGCAATTTTCGCCTTAATTCATTATAAATGTTATTTAACAGAAAATTCTCCTCTTTATCAATATCAGATTCGTCCTTGGGCGGACTATGTTTATTTAGCGCTGGATTCACATCGTTTTCCGTTTATTACAATTCAGGAACATACCAATGATGACTGGTTTTATTTAGGACCTTTTCGCAGTCGTTTTTTCTTAATTGATGTGCTTGATATTTATGCGCGCATTTTAAAATTACCTGCCTGTGAGACAGGTGAATATCCTTGTGAAAAAAGAGAAAAAAATTTATGCAGGGGTTGGTGCTTGGCTCTTGATGAAACTTCTGAAAAACCAACGGATTATGACCTGGATAAATTGGAATCCCTTTTAAAAGAAGCTTTTCTGGTTCCTGAAAACAACATTTTGGAACTTATCCAACAGGAAAGAAATAAATACTTTAATGAACTGGAATTTGACAAATCATCGCTGCTGGATGAGGATATAGAAATTTTAAACAAATACCGCGAATGGCTGAAATTCCTTATTTCCGCTAAACATTTGGAGTATGAAAGTAACGAGCTGAAAATACAAAAAGGCAAAATCACCTATTGCAGATTTCAGGGCAAGGACTATTATTTTCCAGTTGACAACATAGAGTTTCGTATTAACGAGACACTTGCTCTTAATCTGAATAGTGTAGATGAAAGCAAAGTAATCTACGATTTTTTACAGAAGATGTAAGGAGTTTTAATGTATAACGAAATTAGTCAACTGCCCCTTGTTCAACAAAGCCGGCAAGGCAAAGTCCGCGATATATACGATTTGGGAGAAACACTTTTAATTGTGAGCACAGACCGCATTTCCGCATTTGATGTGGTCTTCCCCACTCTTATTCCCGATAAAGGGAAAATATTAAATGCTATTTCCGTTTATTTTTTTAACACCACTAAAGATATTGTTCCCAACCATTTTATTACTGCTAACATTTCTGAATACCCTGTGGAATTACAGCGCTTTGGCGAATATTTGGAAGAACGCAGTATGCTGGTAAAAAAAACACGCGTAATTCCCTTTGAATGTATTGTGCGTGGCTACATCAGCGGTTCTGCCTGGAAGGAATATAAAAAAAGCAATACTATCGGAGGAATGCTGATTGCAGAAGAAATGCAGGAAAGCCAAAAATTTCCACATCCCCTTTTTACCCCCAGTACAAAGGCGGAAAAAGGTCACGATGAAAATATCAGCTACCGTGAATTTATGAGCCGAATGGATGAACCCCTCGCTGTTTATATCAAAGATAAATCCCTGGAACTATATTCTTACGCTCACGATTTACTGCTGAAAAAAGGCATTATTTTGGCTGATACTAAATTTGAATTTGGCACTATCAGCTCGGAAGTTCTCCTGATTGATGAATTGTTTACCCCCGATTCTTCCCGACTTTGGTCTTTGGAGGATTATGAAATGGGCAAAAGTCCAAAAAGTTACGATAAACAATTTATACGAGATTACCTGGAAAATAGCGGTTGGGATAAACAATCACCACCTCCTCCTTTACCGGAAGAAGTGATTGAGCAAACCCGACAAAAATATTTAACTATTCTCAAAATTATCACCGGTAAAGAATTGTGAAAACGAAGAAAATTATCTGCATTGTGGATGACGAAGAAGATCTGGTTGAAAACCTGAAAATTGAACTGGAAGCTATAAGACCGAACTGGAAAATTATTACTTTCAGTGAAGGAATGAAAGCTATCCAGGAAATCGTAAAAGGCAATGTAGACCTCGTAGTTACAGATATCGCTATGCCCGATATGGATGGTTATGAATTGTTTTGGAGAATTAAAGATTACGATGAAAATATCCCTGTGATTATGATGACCGGTTTTGGTTATGACCCCAATCATGTACTCGTGCGCGCTAAAGTTGATGGCTTGAAGGATGTTCTTTATAAACCCTTTGAAACAGAAAAACTGGTGGATATAATTGAAGCCCACCTGAAATAAATGGATTCTAACAAGTTAATCCAAAACCACCTTTTAAAACGCTCTCTTTTATCTTATACTCTTTATCCTGTAAGTTTGATTTATGGCTGCTGGCAAAACCAACGCAGAACTTATTATCAAAGAAAAGCTTATAAGGCACCTTGCAAAATAATCAGCATCGGAAATATCGTTAGCGGCGGTTCAGGAAAAACACCTCTCACAATTACCTTGGCTAATTTAAGCTGCAAAAGAAAGGGCTAAAAGTTGCTGTCTCCCATTTGCTATAAAAGTGCTTTTGAAAATAATCCTCATATCATAAGAGATGATTCGGGTCTGCTCTATGATGTTCAACAAACAGGTGATGAGGCATATTTAATTGCTTCCTCCCTACCTGAAGTTCCTAGCGGTTGGCAGAAAACGCAAGTTTCAGCAATCTCGTGACCTATTGCAAAAATATCCTGACCTGAGATAATTATTTTAGATGATAAGCTGCAACACTATTATGTCTTATAGAGACCTGATATTATCAGTTTTGATGCCTCTCTTGGTCTTGGCAATGGCTTTGTGATTCCTGCAGGTTATTTAAAGAGAACCTCTTTACCAATATTCCCTCCCAAAGCATCGCTATTATTAACCATAAAAATGAACAACAAAAACAACTTCCCTGGCTGGAAAAAATTATCCGTAAAGGATTGCTTTAGGTATTTCATTGTTCGCCTTCTTTGTTTCAGGAATTCAGATAACAATACCTTTCCTCTTACCTATTTAAACGATAAAAAGATAGTCCTTTCCCCCTGCTATTGCCAATCCTGTTTCCTTTGAACAGAGCGTTCATTCTTTGGTTTGTCCTTTATGAAACACTATGCCTTTCAAGATCATTACGCTTTTCAAGACGCATCTCTGCCCGAAAAAATTGCTGGAGCTAAACCTTGACTATATTCTCTGTACTCAAAAAGGATATTATGAACCGGCAAAATTTGAGCTCTTAAAAAACCGTTTGCTAAGCTCTGGAACTACTGAGGCTTTGAACAAGAAGATAAATTTCTCAACCAGGTACTAGCTATATTAAATAGTAATTTCCCGATTGCTGTTGTCCCCGTCAACCAAACCGGATTGTTGGACGTCCTCGTCAACCAAAAACCGCAATGTTGACATCCTCGTCAACCACTTTTCCTTCTTTTTCGTTACTGAAAAGTTCACGGTATGTAAATAGCTCAGTTGTAAGTGGAACGACAAGGATGTCGTTCTTCCGGTATTTGCTCTTTCACAATTCTGTTCTTTACGCTGTGATATGACTCGTAACACTGGAAGAACTTACAAAGTGAAATCTGTGTTATCTGTGTAATCTGTGAGAGGTAAAATTGTGATAACCAGCTCTCACTGCCAAATAAATTCAGAGGCAATATAAAAGTTATTTCAAAAATGATAACTCCTGACTTAAACAGCAAAGATAATGGATTCTCTATTTAACCAATCAATATTATTTTTTCTTTGGTTTTATGCCAAAAATCTGACTTTTAATCCATTGCCAGTTATAAGCAATGTGAAAAATAGCTAAAACAGCAAAGAGAAACCCGAAAATCTCATGAATTTCTTTAAATCCGTATGCATCATAGTTGAACAATTCGGAAATCTTGTAGGTTATTATCCCTGCAACAGCAATAACAAGAACAACGAACATAATAGGATTATGTATC
>JAXGIH010000055.1:0-12536 GCA_040770845.1 Cloacimonas sp. (SeqCode) | reverse complement strand
CAAAATTGTCAATTGGGGAAAACTTTTAATATCTAACCCTAAAACCTCCCTAAAAATATATCCCGTAACCAAGCTAAACCGCTAAACCTTGTTTCTTTTGCTTGACAGAATTCAGGATGTAGACGATAAAGTAAATATAATTAAATATGCCTGAAAGAACAGGAAATAGGAAAAAGATGCTAAAACACTTATTGATAGTTGTTTTGTTCCTGCTTATTTTTTTGATAGCTGAAGGACAAAACTTTGCTCAATTTAAAGAGGAATTGCTTAATACCAAGGATTGGAATACTGCCAGGCAAAAAATTATTGCCTATATTCCTACTACCAACAATGTAGAAGAACTTAGAGAACTGCAAAGTATCTGGGAAAGTGTAGAACCCGATGCCTGCAAACAATATTTCGGCAGTGCTGCCAAGAATAATCCTAATTCTCCTGTCTATCAATATCTTGCTTTACGCCTGGAAGAAGATGAAACACTCCAAATAAAAGGTGCAGAAGAACTTTGCCGAAATTATCCTGATTTTTATTGGGGTTACCGACTTTATATTGTGGATTTTATGGCTTGGCTACTTAATGCGGAAATGGAAATTCCCAACCCGCTAAATGGTCAGGAACTTGCCTTAAAAATCATTGATGAGGGCTATAAACGCTTTCCTGATGACGACTATTTTCATATTTTTCAGTTTCATCGCTATCGCCTAACCAAAGATTATCCTCAGGCAGAAAGAGAGCTGAAACTGACAAAAAACGCAACTTATTGAGGCTAACTGGATAAATATTTTCTGGTGCAGGAGAAGAATGCTCCCTTTATAGTTCTTTTTATGCCCCCTTTTATCAGAACTCATCAAAAGTGGTCAAATGGCTGCTGCTGATAGTATTTTTGCTTTTGCCGAGGGCTATGTGGAATTTTACAGGAAACAGAGAAGATTGGCAAAGTTTAGAGCAATTTTTTGTTCAAAATCCTGTATTGCTGAATTCAGCTTCCTATTTTGATGTTTATGCAGGTCTTTTAGCTCGTAAGGGAAAACTGGAATGCGTGGCAATGCACTCCTTTCCGCTTTTAACAAGAAAGTTATAGATAGTGAACACTTAAGCCAATATCTTGCTATATGGGAAATAACCTTTGCCATCAACCCTATTGGCAGGAACTGAAACAAAAAGCAGAACCCAATTCAAACAAAACTTCTACCTCATCAATAAAATGAAACTGAAAAAACCCTCTGCGCAATTTTCTTACTCCCGATGAGCAAAAGATATTGCTTTTTTTAGGGCTAATAATTCTGTGTGGTTGTTTTCTGGACTATTTTGGCTGGAATACTTTGCAGGCAACCCCTACAGATTTAGATACCTTAAGGCAGGCGGTTAAAGAAGATAAACCCTTGCAACTGGATATTCGCATTGCCACTTTTGAAGAATTGCTCTGCCTTTCCGGAATTGGAGAAAAAAGAGCAAAAGATATTATTGCCTATAGAGAAACAAATCCCTTCACCTCGGTAAACCAGATTATGAATATTAAAGGCATCGGAGCAAAGACCTATGCTAAAATTTTGCCCGATTTACTGGTCTTTGGAGATACTACAAATTTCAAGCTTTCTCCAACCCCTTCTTCCACTTCTAAAACTAAATCCGCAACCATATCCAAAGCAAATAATACTTCCCCAGTCAATATTAATACAGCTAATCTGGAAGAACTATGCACCCTTTCTGGAATTGGAGAAGTGAAAGCTCAGGCAATTATTGATTGGCGTAAGGAAAATGGCAGTTTTGCAAACATAGAAGATTTAATGAAAGTGAAGGGAATTGGACCCAAAACCTTGGAGAAAAACAAAGACCGCTTAACTGTGAAGTAATGATTATAAATGAAGAATGCAGAGTTGAGTATGTGGAATGAATTAAGTCAGGAGTCGTCACTGCTAAAATAACTGAAAACTTCTCTCAAATTTATTCAGCAGTGAGGACTCGTGGCTTCAACCTTCCCCCGTCGTTTTCTTGTTACTTTCACTAAGTCATTGACGAGGACGTCAACCTTCAAAAACGACGTCCTTTAATTTCGTTTTTCGGTAACTAAATTGACGCCCTTCCGACCTTCTCAATCATCTATCCTTTTCGACCTTTGTAACGGCTTGTTTATCTCCACTTTGCACTTTTATCAAATAAATTCCGGCAGGAGTATTTTTGTCCTTTATTATCTTGACCTTGCCAAAGAACCTTATTTTCTCCTGCAGTTACTACACCTATTTTCACTATAAACTAATTGACCCTTGAGGTTATAGACAGAAGTTTTTAATAGAGCTGATTTTTGGATAGTGATACCGATAATAAGTTCAGAAGTAAAAGGATTGGGATAAACGGCATTGATTACCAACTCGGGGACGGCAGCAAAACAAAATCCTCAACATCATTTCCGCCCCATATTATAGCTACAAATTCCGGATGGTCAATATAAGGATTGCAGTTATTTTGGTAATTAAAAACACTTGTATTACGAGTAATTTCTGCTGCATCGGGAGGATCAAAGCTATGCCAGATAAGCAATGTAGGCAACATATCCACATTTTGCTGAATTAAACTTTCTCCACTGTAACGAGTGTAAAAATAAAGTAACGCTCTGGCAATATTACCCTTAAATTCATCTGCGGGATAAAAAACCATTCTGTTTTGAGCATTATAACCCCGATAACTTTGCCACGGTGTGTAAGTATAATAAACATTGGCAGTATTATGATTGGCAACTACATCAAAAGGGTAATTTCCCCGGGAACTGTTTACCACCGAATTAGTTATAAACAGATGATGGAGGTCTGATTTCTTTTTATCAGTATCAGTTCCATTGAACCAGCTTTGCGCATAAGTATGTTCCGTATTGGGATTGGTACTACCGGTATAATCAAAGCCCACATAATATTCCTGTCCGGTATAAACGCAGGTTACATAGCCGTTAAAATTATCCAGGGTTTGATAGAGAACTACCTTGGAAGCATCATAACTGGTATTTGTATTATTGGAAATCAAGTTCCGCAAGCCATAAAATAGGTCATCACCGGTTAAATTAATAACGCTATCATAATAATCCGCATTCAGGCAAAAAGCGATACTGAATAACAGTAAGAGCAGAAAAGGTTTTATCTTATTCTTAAACATTTTTTCCTTATTTTAGCAGAATAATGGGGCTTGGGGATTTTCTCCCTGACTGGTAAACAGCTCTTTTTCTATCAATTCAATCAGCAGATGGATAATAATTCCGTGAATTTCCTGAATGCGAGCTGTGTTATCAGAGGGCACAATAATTTCGTAATCACAGCTTCCTTTCAGTTTGCCGCCTTCTTTTCCTAATAAAGAAGCAGTGAAACATTCCTTCTTTTTAGCCGCTTCCAAAGCTTTGATAATATTGGTAGAATTGCCGCTGGTGGAAATGCCCAAAAACCAAATCCCCTTTTTAAGGCAAAGGCATCCACGCCTCTGGCAAAAACATTATCCCAGCCATAATCATTAGCTACGCAACTTAAATAAGGATCCGCTTAAAGCAATAGCGGAAAGAGCGTTACGGTCTTTATTAAAACGCCTGAAAGTTCTTCCGCAAAATGAATAGCATCACACATTGAACCGCCATTCCACAGGCAATCAGTTTTCCCTGTTTTAGCAAAACATCTGCCATTTGTTTTGCCATTGCTTCAATTTGTTTAAGAATGTTTTTCTCTATTCAGTACTCGGGAAATTAGTTCCTGTGCTTCTTGGAGTTCTTTAATTGTGCTGTTCAAGTTTAGTTACTCCACTGAGTTTTCTTTCACTTTCACCTGGTTTTTCAATTCCTGCTCTTCTATATCATCAAATTCTTTCAAAATCTGATTGATCAGACGCACTCTTTCCTTATAGGGCAGAAAGGCACTTTTGAAACCGTTTAAAATGATATATTTCACAGTAGGATAATCCAAACCAAGTTCATTGATAGCCAGCATATATTCATCGGTAACGGTTGTATTACTTATCGTTCTATTATCGGTATTGATTGTTACCCGCAAACCATAATTAATATATAAATCAATAGGATGTCTGCGAATATCGGGAACCGCTTTAGTATGAAGATTGCTGGTTAAACAAATCTCTAAAGGAATCCTGTGGTCATTTACATAATTTAACAGGTCTCCATCTTCCACCAAACGTGTTCCGTGTCCAATTCTATGGGTTCCACAATAATGCAATGCCTGATGGATACTTTCCGGTCCATAAGCTTCACCTGCATGTATAGTAATGTTTAGGTTATTACGCAAAGCCAGATCAAATGCCTCTTTATGGTCTTTGGCAGGATGTTTGTATTCCCCTCCAGCTAGGTCAAAACCGATAACTCCTTTATTTTTAAAGGCAACTGCCAATTCGGCAAGTTTCAGGGAAGTGGTCGGGTCCATATTCCTAATCCCGCAAATAATAACCCCGGTTTTAATGCTAAAATCCCTTTCGCCTTGTTTTAAGCCATCAATAACTGCCTGCGAAATTTCCGTCAGTTTCAATCCCTGATCGGTATGCAAAATAGGAGAATAACGCACTTCCATATAACGCACATTTTCTGCAGAGGCATCTTCAGCCAGTTCATAAGCGGCTCTTCTTAATCCTTCTTCATTTTGCAAAACGAGATTTACGATAGGAAAAGCCCGCAAATAATCTTCCAAACTTGTTGTCTGTTCTCCGCAAACCAAAAGATTGCGTAATTCAACAGGGTCCATTGTCGGTAGCTTAATATTATATTTTTTTGCCAGATCAATTATGGTTTCAATCCGGACACTGCCATCCAAATGCACATGCAAATCTGTCTTGGGCAGTTTTTTAATGAATTCCTTTGTCATCTTGATTTTCATTTTTTCTTCCTCTTTCTTCTTTAACAGACATAATATTTAATAAAAGCCAAATGTCAAATAGTTTTTATGTTATACAGGCAAAATAAATTAGGTAAGAGAACTTATTGCTCAAAATCCCCAGATAATTTTCACTCTCTAACAGCTATTGAATCTTTTCCATATCATAAAAGAATCTGCCATAACTAATAGGGCATTTTAGCAACAAAGTTTTAGAGTTTGAGTTCCGGGCAAGAGCGTAACGCCAACCTTCAGGTTCTCTATTAAACTGGCTCACTATTCTTTTCAAGACATTCTTAGGATAGTTACTTTCCGGATCGGATTTTTTCCCCCAAAGATTTTCAGGTTTATTAGGAAGAGACGGTTTAGAAGGTTTTTTCCCAAAAACCTTTAAATAGGCATTTTCATCTGCCACCAGCCAAGATTCTATCATTGCTTTGGGAATCATTGGAATACCGATTACTTGGTTGGAATAGAAGGAAAACCCACAAGAAATATCACTATAAATTGCTTCAAAATCATTATTATCGCAATCAACATAGCATATTGCTACATTATAAGATTTTAAAATAGCGTATCTGCAAAGGCGTTCCGCTTTTACGGAATGTCCCTTCTTACATTTTGCTTTCTGAATTCTTGGCAATTCATTTTTTGGTATGCCATCTATCTGCAGTTTTTTGGTAGAAGCATTTTTTATATAGGCAATGGCGGGACCATCTATCCACTGAGAAGTTTCATAATCTCTTTTCCCTACATCAGTAGAACCTTCACCACAGACGATAACTTTAATTGTCATTCGGTTCTAATAATTCCTTTTCAGTAAGATTAATCCAGATTTCTCCCGGATTCATATATTCAAGAAATTCTTTAATTTTTTTGTTGTTAAAAACTCTCTTGACTCTTATACTGCCGTCTTTTTTTCGATAAACATAGATAATATCTTCCGGCTTAAAATCATCCAGCATTAAAGAACTATGGGTGCTAAGCAATAATTGATGTTTGGTTTGAGAAGTAAATTCATAAAGAAGTTCTACTATTTTTGTAGTGATATAAGGGATTAGTCCATTTTCAATTTCATCCAGCATCAGCAAACCGGAATCATATTTAACATAAAAAAGGGCAACGAAAGCCAGGATACGCAAAGTACCGTCACTTATATGATAGGGCTTCACTCTAATATCATTAGAACCAAATTTTTCCTTAACAAATAATTCCACCCAACTGGAAGTTCCTTTAGTAACAGCAGAAATGCCTTCCATATTGCTTAAAATTGAATGCACCTTTTGAATATAACTTTCTCTTTGTTTTGGAGTCATCTGTTTAATAAAAGCTGCAAGTTGTTTTCCACCTACACCAATATCTTCAGTGGTTCCTCTACTTGATCTGCGCATATTTTCTGCTGCCAGGGTTTCAAAATTTGCTGTATGTTCAAGGAAATCTTTCAGCAGGCAAATTTCTTTATTACTAGCGAAATCAATAATTTTTAGCCCCGAAGAACCCAAAGACAAAGAGAATTCTGATTACGATTTTTATTTTCTGATCAGGGAAATAGTTCATAAATAACAATTCCATCTTTATAGGTGTATAAAGGAATTAGCTTATTATCAAGCTCTTGCTGTTTATCTATGTTACAATATGATTTCTTCCATTTGCCATTTACTTTAGGAAATGCTTTCCTTAATCAGATTAACACTTTAGTAGCAGAAATAAGCTTATATTCTATCTGCCAGATGAGAAGAAAAGTTTTATCATTCTCCTCAAATTCAAAAATTGACCTATAGGATAGAATGGATTTTTAGATATTTGGGATTTAATATCGGAGACCTTCCATTTTTATCCATTAAATATTCTGCTACATCTCTAAAAACGCAATTTGCCAGTAAATCCAATGCTTGCAGAATAGTGGTTTTTCCCGGAAGAGTTGATACCAATTAAAACATTTATCTTATCAAAGGTTAGGTAAGATCGGTAATACCTTTAAAGCCCTTTATTGTTACTTGTTTAAGCATCTCTTCCTCCAAGGCAGATTATTTATTTATCAAATTACACTGATATTATATTCTCTAATGATGTCAAGGTAAAAGCCGTTAACCATATCATTCAGGCAATTATTTATCTGGTTGGTAGTTTTGAAATGCAGTTTGGCAACTTCGCCGAGGCGTTTTTCTCCGTATTTTTTAATAAATTCCTGAGCATAATTTATAACACTGCTGTTAGCGCTTTGAGGAAAATTCAGCTGATAGAATTTACGCATTGCCTCAAATGCCTCCAGAAATTGATAACGGGCAATTATGGAAGCGGCAGCAACGGCAGGATCTATTTCAGCTCCGGTTCTTTCAATGCAGGGAAGGGGAAATTGTTTTTCCTGTAAAGCATATTTTGTTTTATGTGACACACTGAATTGGTCAACAAGCACACCTTGGCTTTCAGGATGGTTTTTCTGCAAAGCGATAATAGCAGTGGAATGGAGCCAGGCAAGCAAATCATTCAGGTTTTTCTTTTGGGCTTTGAATTTGGCTATCAGTTCGTTATATTTTTCCGGTTTAATCACAATGCAATGGATGCAGTTAGCATAATTCTTATAAAGATATTTGGCAATTCGTTTTATTTCTTCGCTGTTTATTTTTTTGCTATCCTTCACTCCAACATTTTGGAATTCATTTTCTCTCTCTCTTTTATAGGCAAAGGCACAAACAACGAGGGGACCGAAATAGTCACCTTTTCCGCATTCATCGCTTCCTATCCAGGCATTCCAGGTATGCATTGGAGGCATATCCAATTTTAATTCTTCTTGTAAACGGCACAAATCCCATAAGAGTTTTTTTAAGGGATTATTATTTCCTGTGGGAACAGGGGAAATACCCTTTTTTTGTGAATAATAGATGTTCAGAATACTTTTATAATTATGCCGGGAGACCTTTAATTGAACTCCATAAGGAATTTCTATCTGTTCATCAATAGAGATTCCCGTTTTTTGTAATTCAGGTAGCAGATGAGAAAGGTAATTTTCCAGTTCTTTATGCATTATCTTTTGGGATTTCAAGCACTTCGCCAACTGTAAAAAGAGAGCCGCAAACAATTAAAATGTCATCCTCCTTACATTCTTTTACAGCCAGAGAATAAGCTTCAGCAACAGTAGGAGCTGTTTTATACGGTATATTATATTCTTCTATAACGGCTACCTGGTCTTCAACTGAAGCAGCTCTTTCGGATTGATTGCGGGCAACATAGATTTGTTCCGCTTTAGGACATATAAGAGACAGCATTTGTTTATAGTCCTTGTCTCCTAAGATGGAGACCATAAATTTTACTTTGCGGTTGGGGAAAATTTTCTCCAGAGTGGACATTAATGCCTTCACGCCATGCACATTATGAGCTCCATCAATGATTATAATCGGCTTTTGGGAAAGCACTTGCATTCTACCTTTCCAGGAAATATGTTGCAGTGCTTTCCGAATAACTTCTTCCGCAACAGGCAATTTTTTCTTTTCCGCATAGAGGATAAAAGCGGTAAGTGCCGAACCAATATTAATTGCCTGGTGTTCTCCCATCAAATTTGCTTCCAGATTGGGAAATTCATAATTGCCAAAACTATAGTCAAAATTTATACCGGTTAGGTTATCATTCCTGATAGAGGTCTGCCAATCGCGTTTATAACGAAAAACAGGAGCTTTTTTTGCTTTTGCCACAGCTTCAATAATAGAGCGGGGAGAATCCTCTATGTCTCCTAAAACCAAAGGGATACCCTCTTTTATAATACCAGCTTTTTCTCCGGCAATTATTTCCAAAGTTCCTCCCAGGGTTTTTATATGATCAAGTCCGATATTGGTAATTACGGCAACATCAGGGATAAAAAGATTGGTAGCATCCAAACGACCTCCCAAGCCAACTTCAATAATAGAAACATCTACATTTTGTTCACTAAACATTGAAAAAGCAAGAGCAGTAGTTATTTCAAAGAAGGATGCTTCCCATTTATCAAACAGATTTTCATAGCGAAGGAAGGTATTGAGAATTGTTTCAAAAGAAGGTTCTTTACCGTTAATCCGGAAGCGTTCATTATAGTTTATCAAATGCGGCGAAGTATTTAAGGCAGTGTTTAATCCACTTTCCCTACAAAGAGCTTCCAGGGTTGCACAAACACTTCCTTTTCCATTAGTTCCTCCAATATGAAAACCGTTTAACTGGCGTTCCGGATTGCCCATATCTGCAAGTAAACCCTGCATTCTATTTAGTTCCAGTTTCACATTTCCGGAATAGCGTTTGAAGATATGCTCAAGAAATTCGTTGTAAAGCATCGGATTCTTTTGGCTGTATTAAAAGTTGCTATCTATAAAAGAATTCCAACAGCATCCTAGTTTCAAGATGCTGTTTGAATTTCATATTAACCTGAAGTGGAATAATTTTCGTTATTCAGTTATTCCGAATTTTTCGGGAAAAAGGATTGCTCTGAGGGCAGTTGTATTAGCTTTACGTTTAGCAAAGGCATCAGGATCGGTTTTCCAGATTTCAATATATTTATTTATCAATTCAACTTTTTTTGCACCATTTAAGCCAGTTTCGGAATTAATATAATCAATATCTTCAGACATATAATTTTGCAGTTGTGTGGGCTCCATATTTTCATAGAATCCCTTTTCAATAATATGCTTTGGGTATTGAGCCAGATTGGGGCAGAGAATAATAATCCCGTAGTTATGCTTTATTTCTGTTCCGATTTGTTCTGCTACATATTTTCCGTAAACAAGATATTCTTTTTTCTGATGACTGGTTTCAGGACAATACAAATTGGAAGACAAATAAGTATTCTTGGGGTCATCTTTTTTAGGTGTTTTTATCAGCAATGAAAGATCACCATTAAAATCTGCATTGGTATCACGCATATAATCAGTTGTTGCCACCCAAATTTGTTTCATATTATTAATACAGTCCTCAAGGTTCTTTTCTTTATCCAGATTAAAGAAATTCGGCAATGCCAGGATAAATACCAAGACAATGAAGAGAATGATACTGAGAACAGTATATACCGAGATTCCATTTTGGTTACGCAGCATAAATCACTCCTAAATGAATTCTAAAAATTATTATTTTTCTGATGTGTTATTCTCGTCAAGCTTTATTTTTGGGATAAAGAATTTTCGTGATATAAGAATAGGTCTCGGGAATATCTCTGAAAAGAGAACTATAGTCCTTATCTTTTTCAATTTCAATGCCCTTAAGACGGCGGTTAACATTACTTTCACCCCAGTTATAAGCAGCTAAAGTTAAGCTCCAATTGCCATTATATCTGTTTTTCAGATAGACCAAATATTTTGCTGCCAGCTTTAAATTATAAACCGGTAAAAAGAGATAGCCCCTTTTATGATCTTTGTGTATATAGAAGGCAGTGGATTCCTTAATTTGTCCCAAACCAATAGCTTGAGCATCAGAAATGGCAAAACTGCGAAAAGAACTTTCCGTTTTAATCACACGGTAAAATACAACCGGATTAAGTCCATAATAAATTGCTACTCCAATAGTTGTTAACCTCAGAGAAATAGGATTATAGACCAAAATAAGCAAAATAAACAATACCAGAAGGATGCTGATGATCCTTCCGTTATTGCGTTTTTTATTTTTTCTGTGTTTACCTTTAGCCATTATTGCTTGTTTTTGATTGTCGTTCTTTTGTCCGTCTTGCTTTTTGTTTATCCTTCTTGATTGCTCCTCAATTTCTGTAATTTTCTTTTAGTTATTCCAGATTTTTTCTATAATTTATTTATGCAAGAATACGGAATAGTTACACCAGTTTTTTCTTCATCTCGCTCAGTTTCAAAATATGACTTACTTCCTCATTGATTATTTTCCGTAAAGCATTATGAGTTCTGGGTTCGTTAATATTATCGGAAAGGGTGTGGAAATAGAGCAGGGTGTCCTTTTCAAAAGTAATCGCATTTTCCACAATTTCTTTTATGTCTTTGGCTTTAGTGGCAAGTTGAATGGCAGAGAATTCACTGTTAAAAATTCTGCTCTCTACAATTGTTTTCAGGTATTCGGCAATAAGTTCCCAGTCAACGGAGAGCTGTAAAACCTGAAGATCTACCTCATCTCTCAAAGCCAAAAAGGTTTTTTCATGTCTCAATTCTTCATCCCGTAAATAAATTAAAAAGTCCTTTGCTTTTTCATCAAGGTCTTTTCTTTTAGCTGCTTCATTATAGAAAGCATAACCGCTTCTTTCTAATTTGGACTGCCATTTCAATTACTTCGTTTACAGAATATATTGCCATTTTTTCCTCCCTGGAAATTTTTTTATTCCAGCTTATGATAGCAAAGAGAATAGTCAAGAGGAAAATGCGGAAAAGTAGATGGCAAAGTAACAATATCGGAAGATTGATGTCCTTATTAACCACTCGCAAAAAAAGAATTGAGAGGGTTGAGGAAATGATAAATAAAAAATGAAGAAATGAATTTAACATGGATATTAGGTTAAAATTGGAATTTTTACAAGGTTTATACCATATAAAAGCCCGCAGAGCGACACAATCATAGCGATGGTGTGCGTAAGCCCCTCATAAAAGATAAATGGTCTGGATGAACAAGATGAAAAAGATTTATGGGATTTTAAAAAACAATATTTGCAAAAAAGCCCGGAGTGCGTAAGCCCAATGTACTCTTTTTTCTTTTCATCTTCCCAAGGGGCGACACAAGGATAGCGATGGTGGCGCTAAGCCCCGGAAAATGTAAGCCCCGACTTCTTTTCTTTTTTCTTTCGCTAAAAGAAAGCCCCAAGGCATAATCATAGCGATGGTGTGCGTAAGCCCCTCGAAAAAAAGATTGAATAACCCTAAGCTCTCTGCTCTCTGCCCTCTGCAAAAAAGCCCAAGGGCGACACAATCATAGCTACGGTCTTTTTTAAGTGCCCAGCTATAAAATTAAATTTATACCAGCAAGACCCCTTAATAATATTGTAACACTCAAGTAACAACTCCGTAACGGAACTACGGCAGTGTTACGGAAGTGTTACGGAGTCGTTACTTAATCAACTATATAACAAGCAATTATGCATTTTACACCCTTGTGGACAAAATATATGGCTAACTTATTAATATTTTGTGCATTGTGTAATTCTAATCCCTTTTTCAAGCTTTCCTCATCCACTATCTAATCCCCAAATTGAAATGTGCTAAAGAAAAACATTGACAATACGCTAAAGTTAAAAATAGGCAAATTATAACTTTAATCACTCCCAATAGCTATAGGAGAAAAGAAATGCATAAACTAACAAAATTGAATACACCAATTTTTTGGGCTGAGGGTCATCCCGGCTCATTAAAGAGAGAAAACTGGCAAATTGAAGTTAGCGGTAGCTGTGAAAAACCAGGCATTTTTACCTGGGAAAGTTTATTGGCTTTGCCTCAAAAAGAAGTGAAAGGGCGCTTAACAAGCGTAACAAGATGGTCTGTAGAAGGATTTTGGCAGGGAATTCCCCTCTCGGAAATTTTACAAGCCGTTGCAGTTAAAGAAAATTGCCGCTATATTCGTTTTTGGAGTATCAACAAAATTTACGACACATCTATTCCCATAGAAATCGCCAATAAGGAAAAATCCCTTTTGGCATATAGTTTTGACGGAGAATTACTCACCGAGGATTACGGAGGTCCAATCCGGGCTTTCATTCCTTATCTGTGGGGTTATAAATCCGCAAAAAGC
>JAXGIH010000054.1:0-12562 GCA_040770845.1 Cloacimonas sp. (SeqCode) | reverse complement strand
ATCTAAATTCTGGATATTGGATGAGCCCTTTGCTTCTTTAGATGAAAATGCCGGCAAGCAACTGTTTAATTTACTGCAATATAAAAGCCGAAACTATCCGGGAATGCTGATTGTTTCACATTCTCTGGAAGCGCATAGGGAACTTTTTGATAGAGTGTTCTCTTTCCAAAATCAAACTTTGCAGGAAGAAAAGGGATGAAAAAGAGTTCTTTGCATCCTCTAACTCATATCTTGATAGCTTTGTTGCTTTCCACTTTCGTTTTTATCGCCAAAAAGCCAGTTTCTTTGCTATGCCTTACTATTTTGGCTTTGCTTTATGCTGTATGGAGGATGGAAAACGGCTGGCAAAAAGTATTCAAGACACTTTGGCATACCTTGCCCTTTTTATTGGTTTTAGCTTTCTTTCAAATTGTTTTCCGACGCACAGGAACATTGCTTTGGTCTTATGGAATACTAAAAATCAGCGAGGAGGGAGTTCTTATTTCTCTACAGCTAACTTTGCGTTTATTAACCGTTATTTATTGTGCCAAGGCATTAGCAGTAATGGATTATACCGAATTTTCCAAAGCATTTTTGGCTATTCGTTTACCCGAAGAGCTATCCTTTATGCTTTCTTATGCTATTCATTTGGTACCGAAGTTCTTAGGGCAGTTAAAAGGATTTGTTACCGGGCTTAAATTGCGAGGAATTGATGCTGCCGATTTATCTTTTTCCAAACGCTTACAGGTTTATAAACAATTGTCCATTACGGCTTTGGCAGAACTGATCAGAAGCAGTGAAACAGCAGCTATTGCTTTGGAATTAAGAGGTTTTAGAAGTGAAGGAAAACGAAGTAAACTGCATCGGCAGAAGTTTAGCTACAGGGATTTATTGTGTTTGCTGTTCTTTTCGGTTCTGGTTATAATAGTTACAAGGTTTTGATGTAGCACGCAGATTTTATTTTTTTTCACAAAGAGAAAAAGAGGGTATTTTTTCACAAAGAGGAAAAGAGAAAAAGAGGAAAAAGAAAAATAACAATGCACTTTGAACTTTGAACTCTTGTTTCATTTTTATTCATAATCGACAAATAACCGTTTAATTTCTTGTTTATTATTTCCAGAGATTATTTGTATTTGTTATAATCGCGAGTAAGTAATCGTAATTAACATTGATGGAGATAATTGCTTTTTAGTTATTAATTCGCCGAATATCTAAATGTACTTATAGAATCACTTCTTTTGGTTCTGCGCCAAAAATGCACTAAACAGATTTGGTGTGGTACGAACAATTTTTCCTGGATAAAACATTTTCCTTTAATCATCCTTATAGTAATCGGATATTTTTCTTTAACCTTTCTCATATAAAATGGATTGGCAAATGAGATGTATACTTAATTTCTTTGCCAAATAATCTAAATTGAACTCTTTAATAATGCTGGTTTCATTTCTTCTTTTTCTGGTTTGATAACCTGAATCATTAAAACTGTGACACCTTTGCTTCCCGACTTTTCTTCCTCTAACCGATCTTTTTCAAGCATATATTTGCTTGCCTTTATGGTTAACACTCCCGTTAAAATTATCTTTTTCTCTTTTTCTCTTTATCTCTTTGTTCAAATTATCTCTTTTCCTCTTTATCTCTTTGTTAAATTTTTTCCTCTTTCTCTTGTTTTCTTTATCTCTTTATCTCTTTGAATTATCTTCTCTTTATCTCTTTGTTCAAATTATCTCTTTATCTCTTTATCTCTTTGTTAATATTATCTTTTTTCCTCTTTATCTCTTTATCTCTTTGTTCAAATTATCTCTTTATCTCTTTATCTCTTTAATTATCTCTTTTTCTCTTTATCTCTTTGTTCTATCTATTTTTTTGCACTGGCGATCATAGGTTTGGTACCATCAAATTTTCCATATCCTGCAGAATTATCTGTTGCTGGCTTTTGAACCTTGCCATTGCGTTGTATTCAGCTTTTCGGTTCCTACCATTTTCAAGTTTGCAGGATTGATATATTTTTTACCTTTGATTAAACCAAAATGCAGATGAGCACCTGTGGAATGTCCTGTAGAGCCAACGCGTCCTATAATTTGTCCTTTTTTAACGGTCTGTCCTTTGCGGACACTCATTGAAGAAAGATGTGCATATTGAGTTGTAAGTCCACTGGGGTGTTTTATCCGAATTTCATTTCCCCAACCACCGTTATAACCTGCATCCGTAACTTTTCCATTGGCTACGGCATAAACAGGAGTTCCATAATGCGCACGATAATCAACTCCCTGATGATTAGCCCAGTTTCCATAAAAAGGATCAAGGCGTCTGCCAAAAGGAGAAACAAGATGAATTACAGATAAAGGAAAACCTACTCCGTTGCTGTGGCAGCTTTTTCCTTCTTTAGTATAAAGACCGTTTAGCACTGATTTTTCTTCCTCATCTTCATAACGGAAAAGTTCACAAGTACCGGTTCGTTCACCGCTATATTGAACATAAAATATTTTTCTGCCGGGCAGGGTTTTCCCTTCAAAAATGCGTTCTTCTACAAAGACGCGGAAAAAATCACCGTTACGCGCATCGCGGGCAAAATTTATTTCTGTTTCCAAGCCGTTATTTATTGCTTGTTTATCCTGAGGAGCAAAACCCATAGCTAATAGAGAAGCATCCAATGTCCCTTCTAATTTTCCTTCCAGGATGCGTTTAACTCTTTTAACGGGTAATGCCTCCAGGGAATAGACAAGAGAATCGGCACTAACCGTAAAATGATGACGGGTAGTTGGTTCCTGCACAAACATCATTTTAGCAATGTGTTGTTTGTCTTCCGAAAGCAATATTTTCAGCGTATCCCCAGGTTGAATAGTGGATACATCAATATAGTCACCGAATTTAAAAGCCAGCAAGCCAACTTCTTTCAAGGGTAAATTCAAATTTGCCAGCACGGAAAAAATACTTCCTCCCTCAGGAATGGTTTGAATTATCCAGGGTTCTGAGAGTTTTTGTAAATCGGATTTAATTTCTGCAGAATGTTTAGGATTGATACCCATTAAACTGATAAGACAAAAAGTAGTTAGAAGCAGAAAAATAAAGGCGAGAAGAATGTCTTTTCCCCAATTCATAAGTTAACTCCAATGTTTGTTTTAGAGCCCGGTTTGGGGTCTGTAGAAGAGTGTTTTTCAAAGTAAGGATGGAAGTGAATATGCACTTGTCTTAAGCCGGTGCTGAATTTATCCAGCAGGCGTTTTTCTACAGAATCGGAAATAATATTGCCTTTATCAACGCTGATATCTCCATCTACTGTAATAGTCATATTCACTGTAAAATAGGGACCGAAGCGATGAATGCCCAGGTCTTCAATACTACGAACTCCTTCCACAGCCATTGCTTCGGTTTTCAGTTCACGCACAAAATCCTCGTCAGGAAGATAATCCATCAGTTCTCTTGAGGATTCCATTATTATTTCTACTCCGGTTTTTATGATATAAATAGCAACTATAGCTCCGGCAGCTGGGTCCATCCAATAATAGCCAAGACGACCCAAAAGGACACCAACTACAACAGCTACGGCAGCCATAATATCATTCAGATGGTCATTAGCCAATGCCTTGAGAGTAGGATTTTTGGTTTTGGGTATGTTTTTGCGGGTGTAAGTATAGAGGAAAATTTTCAAGCCAAAGGTAAAGAGCGCTATAACTAAAGTCCAAATAGAAAGGGGTTGTCCAATTTCCGTTTTGGAAAGCAAATCATAGACCTTATTTACCGATTCCCAAAAAATGGCTATTCCGGTAGTAAGAATAAACGCCCCAACCACAATTGCAGAAATAGATTCCAGTTGTCTGTGACCATAAGGATGTTCTACATCGGCAGGTTTTTGGGCTTGTTTCATAAAGATTTTAACGGCAATGTAATAGACAACATCGGAAGTGGAATTTATGCCATCGGCTAAAAGAGCAGCACTATGACCTAAAATGCCTACGCAGGTCTTGACAATAGATAATAAAATATTGGAAAACAGACCTAAATTTACAGTTACTCGGGTTAAATTATCGCGGTCCGTCACTATTTTATATCTCCATCACATCCAACAGAGGATATTCTTTAAAAGTTCTGCGTAAGTTCTGATGAAATTCATCGGCATCAATATCGCTGTTACCAATTCCCTTAGGATTGAGCGCTATTGCCTTCAGCTTGAAAGGAATTAAGGCAAGGGGGTTATGATTTTTTAAAAAGACATCAAGTTCATTACTACTAAGTTTGATACATTCCGGGTGACGAAAAATAAGTTGAATTCCGCTTAGGTGTTTTCCTAAACGATTATTCACAATGCTTGTATAGGCACCGGGAAGATAGAGATGGCTTGGTTTTTCCAGTTTACTTAAAATTTCCAGCAGCTTGGTTTCATTGGCAATTAAAGACACCAAACCCGTTTGTTTCCATCTTCCTTTGTTTTTTATCAATATCTTATTTTGTTCGGCAAGTTTTTGTAAGGTGGGGCTTAGGTATGTTCCAATCTGAGATAAAGTTATCAGTCGTTTTAGTTCTTAAATTATTGCCTGCTGATTACCAAAACTGGCTCCGGCAGTTAAAAATTATGGCATCAACCGCATTGCTTAAAACAATGGATTTACGGTCGAGCCATCTATTAGAACTTTTTCAGCTCCCATTTTTTGCAGTAATTCAGCGCAGGCAATTTGTCCACTAACGCTTGCGGGGCCGGTTATTTCCCGTTTCAGATATTTTCGCTTTTTACTATCGAGTTCTCTGCTTCCGCTTTGGAAAGTGGTTTTAGTCAGAATGCGCTATTCCCGAGCCGTGTTGCAACAGGGTTTTTACTTATCAGTACAAAAAAAAAACAATATAAAATTTCACTTTGGGCTTGGGAATTTTAAACAAAGTATCTTCCGTTTCTCCATAAACGTCCCTGTACTCAAAATACCCTGAAGGATATTTTGCCAGAATATAGTTTAGGACAGTTGTCTTACCTGCATTTTTACAGATTCCCACAATCGCTATATTTTTGTAACGCACGCTTGGAAATCCGAGTCGAAGTCACCCAATGTTTTCTACGACGATTACGCTTCGTTTCTGCGGGACATATGGCTACTTTTTACCTGTTAAAAGCCATTATACCTTCTGTGGATTTATATTCATCTGCAAAGTTCACGGTATTTGCTTTTGTCCTGTTCCACAAATTCGGTTCTGTGTATGCTGTAATAAAACCTTCATAGTTTCGTAAATAACTCTCCCCGGCATTTGGGAAATAACATAATTGGGCATCACAGGAATTTTTCCTCCACCACCGAAGACATCACACATAAGTTGGAACACATAATCCGGAGGTATGACCTCTCCGACATAATTTCAATTCCTTTGGCAATAGGGGTGCGGAAATGGCTGATACCTTCGGATAAATCACATTGATATATATATAGTAAGGACGAACTCTATTTTTCACCAGTTTATGCACCAGGGCTTTCATTACATCTACATTGTCGTTTACACCTTTCAGTAACACGGATTGATTGCCCATTGGAATTCCTGTTTCAGCAATTTTGGCAAGCGCTTTACAGGAGTCCTCACAAAGTTCATTGGGATGATTATAATGCGTATTCAGCCAAACAAACTTATATTTCTGCAAAATTTTCAACAGTGAATCCGTAAAGCGTTGTGGCAAAACGACGGAGTTCTGGTGCCCAACCGCACAATTTCTATATGTTCAATCTTACTTAATCTGTTTAAAATATCATCCAAACGCTCATCCGCCAAAGTGAGAGGAGGATCGCCTCCGCTTAAAATAACATGCGCACTTCTTTGTGTTCTTTTATATATTCAATGCCTTTTCATTTTTCTTTGGGCATACAGACATCGTGTTCACCTGCTTTTCTCGGCGTGTACAATGCCTGCAATACGTGCACATTGGTCAGTTAAGCGAAACAAAACCCGATCAGGATAGCGATGTCATTCCAGGAACAGGAACATCGGCATCTTCGCGGGATGCCATATCGGATGGCGAAATATGGCTTTCCGCAATGCGCGGAATTTGCCTTAAACGGATCGGATCATAGGGATTACTGTGATCAATCAAAGAAAGATAATGGCGGGTGATAGCCATCCGGAAAGAAAATACCTTATTCTTAAAAACCGCTTCTTCTTCAGGTTGCAGTTCAATGTATTTAGATAGTTGAGCGTGAGTTGTGATGCGATTTTTAATTTGCCAGTGCCAGTCATTCCATTGTTCAGGAGTGGCAATGCTTTTAATGTCAATTAGTTTGCTCATTTTGTCCTCTTTATTTATTCCGCATAGCGTTCTTTAAATATCTTCATTAAAACTGGATTGCGCCGTAATAAATCCAAAGCAATTTCGGAATGATGATGGGCATAACCATTACCTATCATCATATCTACATCGGCACCAATTCCTTCTGCGCCCAAAGCTGCCTTTGTAAAAGAAGTAGCCATAGAGAAAAAATAGACCAAACCGCGATCTTTGGCTGCCATAATACTCGGCAATTCAGTATCTTCAGTATTTACAACATTGATTACCACATCTGCCATTTTGCCGTTAGTAAGGCGCGCAACCTCTTTTTGAATAGTGATAGCATCCGTAGCTTGAGCAAGGATAACTTCATCACAACCGGTTGCTTTGCAAGTGGGAATATAATTTTCATTGCGCACCGCTCCGATCACTTTTCCACCAATTCCTGCCCTTTCTTTCGCTACGGCATTGCATAAAATTCCGCTTTTACCGTTAGCACCAATAATAACAACTGTATCATCAGGTTTTACCAGTCGCTCTACTTGTGCAGGAGCTCCGGCAACATCTAAAACGGAAAGAGCCAGATTTTCATCCAGATCATCCGGTAACTTGGCATAAACGCCACTGCTGAAAAGAATTGCTTGACCTTCAATTTCCATTTGATCCTTGTCTAACAGCACTTTTTTCACTTTATTTATTTTAAGGGGAGTTAGTGAAAGCGAAACCAAAGAAGCAATTTTATCTCCCACTTTCACCTCTTCCTTCATCTCAAATTTATCACCTATAGCGGCAACCCTGCCGATAAACATTCCGCCAGAACCCGTATCTTCATTTTTATGCTTGCCGGTTCTGTTGGTAAGTTCAATAGCGTGTTCCGCAAATGCCTTTTCCAAATCTGTATGTCCTTGGGCAATAAGCTTGTTTTTTATCTGATGAAAAGAAGCGGAATCAATGTTTAAACGAATAACATCAACCAGCATTTCATTGTCCCAAATTTCGCTCATATCATTATTCAGAATTTTTGCCGGTTGCGGTAAAACTCCTTTGGGCTCAATTACACGGTGCGTTCCATAGCGGCATCCATTACTTTTCATTTTCTCCTCCAGCGAAGATGTCTATTTTCTTATTTTTAATCATCTTAGTAATATCAATCCATATTTAAATAAATGCCTATGCTGTCAATCCTTTTGTGTGTGAACATCAAGAACAATTTATACCACAAAGCTTTCCGCTATTATACCTGTAATCTATTTGCTGCAGTTAAGTTTCCTTTATGTTCCGTTTTCTGAATTAAATAACTTTGATATGCATTTTAAGCTTAACCGCTTCCGATATGAAACCCATATCGTTCTCATATCATTCCCATATCGCGATATGGGAATTATAAGGGAACTTATTGCAAAGCATAGCGTTAGCAAATAAAGGCAAATTACACACTGAAAAATGAATGCACTAAAGGAAAAATAAAAAGACAACTCTACTATTTTTTTTCTAACTAAAAAATTAGAATTTGCATGAGCAAATTCCAATCTTCATCTGAGTAAAAAGAAAGCATAAAATATACAGAAAAACTGCAAAAATTGACATTATGATATCAATTTTATTGGTATTAGTATGCAGAAAGCATAACAGAAAAAAATGATTATACCTTGTGTCCAAACCTTAGAATAAAGTAACTTTGATAAAGATATTTCATTGATCAGCGAATATGATTTAGCAAATGCGAAAAATTGAATTTTTAAAACAGGCCAAGAAGTCTATAGTTTTTGCACGATAAAGATAATCTTTTTACAAGAGGGTGTGGTTTATAGCTACTACGGAATTAAAATATAGAAAGCTAAAACAAAAAAGCATCCGCAGATATAGTATTTATATTTAAATTAACAATCCAAAAATCAATCAGTTCTTCTAAAATAGCTACAATACAATACTTAGAGCAAGATTACTTTTTGTCTCATTACTAATTGAACAGATCCTTTATATTTGGAACTTGAAAAGAGTTTCTTCATAGAATTTTACTATAGAAAGGAAGATTGAAATTAACAAGCAAAACAAGAAGATATAACCAACAAAAAGAAAGCTTATAAAAATTAACTTATTTATAGCTCAAGTTTTTTGGTTTTTGAGCTATTATATAAAGGATTGAGAAAGCTCATTGCATATTGATTTAATCATTCATTACACTTTTTTAAGAAATAAAAGCGGGACAATTAATACACCAAAATAAAAGAAAAAGATCGATTACTGAAAGAAATGAAGAAGCACTTCTACAGCGTTTTGATTATCCAGACCATTGAAAGTATTTACAGAAGGATTGGGTTTTAGCCGAGGTGAAAATGACAAAAAACTCCGATTCGTAATATTGGTTTATTTGAGGCAACAAAAGAATATTTCGTCAAAAAGATAAATATGCAATTTGCACATAAGCTAAAACCTGATAACCAATACCGTTTGAAAATATCTTTACAAAACTTGCTGAACCATCTGAAACAAATACTTTATTCGATGATATCTATCCATAAATAAATGAGAAAGAAAATATAGCTAAAGCAAAAGAAAGATGGACAATCCCATTTTTCCTATCTGCATTATTTGGGTTTAACTTTTCCCGAAAGCTATTTTATATTTTCACTTTCTCACTTCAAACTAAGCAGTTCGTATATTTTAACAGCAATGTTTTTTCCTTTAACCTTCACTTCATCCAGGTAGTTGGCATTAACCAGGTCTTTAACTTTTTCATAGGTGAACTCACTGATAATTATATGATTGAAGGTATTATATTCTTTGTTTAGTCCTTCCAGTCGTGCTCCCAAATTAATTGTATCTCCAATAGCTGTATAATCAAAGATTTGTTCGCTACCCAGATTTCCCACAACAGCCATTCCGGTATTAATACCGATACCTATTTCAAAGGGTTCAATGCCTTCGCTTTGCCATTTTTCCTGTAAGCGGGAAAGACATTCTCTCATTTGCAAAGCTGTTTTACAGGCATCAAAAGAATGATTAGGCAAAGGAACGGGTGTTCCATAAAGAGCCATAATTTCATCCCCTACAAATTTATCCAGAATACCGTGATTGTTGATTATTATTTTAACCATTTCGGTAAGGTATTCGTGGAGGATATTGACTGTTTCCTGAGGAGAGTGTTTTTCGGAATAAGTAGTAAAATTGCGGATATCGGAAAACAGGACAGTTATTTCCTGTAAGGAACCGCCGAATTTTAAGCTTTTAGGATTGGCAAGAAGTTGATTAACAAGTTCCGGAGCAAGATATTGCTGAAAAGCATTTCTGATAAAGCGTTTTTCTTTCATCGTTACCCAATAGTGATTTAAGATGCTGGCAACATAAATAAGAATCAAAAGGATAATCGTTTGCGCGATGGGACAAATAATTCCAGCTTTGTTAAACAGCAACAGATTGATAATAAATAAAATTATCAGCAGTCCAAGAAGAGCCAAAGCGGAAAACTGGGGTTTTAACACTTTAAAAAGAAACCAAAGCCCAATCAGCAAAACAACTTCAATCAGCAAAAACAGCCAGGGATTAAGTTTCTTCAAGTAATTTCCCGTTAACACCATATCCAGAAAATTGGCTTGAATTTCCACTCCTGCAGTCCATTCGCCTCCATAAGGAGTGGGAAATTTATCGTGTAATTCATCAATTGTAGCACCAACTACGACAATTTTATTTTTCAAAACACCACTATCTCTGATTTCATAGAATTCATCTAATTCCGTACCTTGATAACCAGGCATAAAAAAGGTTGAATCATCCAAAATGCTGGCATAGGATAAGGTAGGATAAGTTCCTGCAGGACCTCTGAAATTAATGATTGTTGTTTTTATCTGCAAGGGGAATACTTTTATCGGTTAAATGCAATGCCTTGCTGTTAACTTTAATATGCTCAGCCCAATTGTTTTGATAGACCCTTAAATTTGCCAGAGATGCAATTCCTATGCTATAGAGTTTGGTTTGATCAAAGTTTTCAAATAAGGTATATTTACGGATAAAACCATCAGGATCAGCTTCCATATTTACAATTCCCCAAGGCAAATTATATTCTGTTATGGGACTAATGGGAGGACTAATCTGACTGGGTTCTCCGGGACGCTGTGAAGTTAAGACCTTTCCGGCAAAAATTACATTCTGATATTTATTTGCAGTTTCTGCCAGCCGTAAATCACTTTCCGGCAAAGTTTTTTCCGTAAACTCAATATCAAATATAATCTGCTTGGCTCCGGCTTTATTCAGATTTTCAATTAATTTGGAATGATAGTCCCGGGGAAAGGGCCAGGTTTCATTTAAAGCGCTAAAGGTGGCATCATCAATACCTATAATAACAATTTTATCGGAAACCGGTAATTTACCTCTCATTCGGAAAAGCATATCCTGAGCTTTGTATTCCAGATTCTTAAAGAAAGGAAAAGCAAAGATAATTTCTACGATTAGCAGGATTATAACGAGGTAAATAATTACTTTTTTTACGGGCATCTAAACCTCCTGAATAAAAAGCCCGTCTTGCAGAAAAATAACTTTCTGCAAAACGGAAGCAATAAATTGTAAGTCACTATTCAAATTAGAACCGCTGTGAAAGCAGAACTCTCCAAATAAAATTACTGTAATCACCAGGGGTGTTATCTTTATTATTAAAATCGGTTAAAGCGATATTAGTATTTACGCTTAAGGACTTTATAGGGTATGCTTCAACCCCTAAAGTGTAATATTGATAACTTCTATCACCTTGAGCTCCACTGGCAGAAACAATCCGATAATTGGTATAGGGCTTTATTTTATCTTCCCACAAGCTGTATGTTGCTCCAACAAAGAAATTATTATTTTTTCCCTTTTTATTGGTTATTGCCAAAAGGTCTTTATTGTTATTTAGTGTCATAGCAAACTGCAGGGTAAGAGGAATCATTTGGAAACGATTTAACATCGTGATATTGAAATTGTTATTTTTATTATCCGTTAAGTCCGAATCGCTTTGTTTACTGTTATCGGTTCCCATTTGGTAACCGATATCCACTTGCGTAGGCACATAAGGAATTTGAGTAATATTATAACCGATGCCGAAGATTAAGTTTTGGGACTTGTTTTTAACTTTTTGGAACGACTCTTTTTCGTATGCGATATCCTTGTTTTCCTCATTTTTGCCGGAATTATTGTAATAGGCAAATTTGAAATATGGAGCTTGAGGTATGCGAATGAGAGATTGGAGATACCAGGAAGTTGTATTATTGGTTTCACTTTTATGCTTCATCAGGTTATCTTCAATCAAATTCAAACCTCCGCTTAAGATAAAATATTTAGAAACATTGAAGTTATCCGTAATGGAGATGACTTTGCTATCGGGAATTTGATAGGCAGAACCAAAAGCATTGAAAGCAGAACCGGTTTCGGAATATTGGAAATTCAAGAGATTATTATAAAAGCAAGTTCTAACATAAGTAAGCCAGGCAATACTGGCACGACCTGGCACAATAGGAATCATATTTTTATTGATGATAAACAATCTGCTAAAATCCTGAGGATCGAGGAAGAAATCTTTGCCGAGATATTCTTCCAGTTCTTCCTGTGTCATTGCTCCCGGAATAGTGTTTGTATTCCAAAGCGAGCTAGCAATTTCAGCTCCTATAACCAAATTTGGTTTACGGATATGCATCTGGGTATCTATTCCCAAAACTGCATTCTCTTGTGCTTTAGTAGTGTAAATAGTACTTTTGTCACCTTTCTCATCCACTTTTTTATATATGTAGTAAGTGCTATCAAGTGAACTTATAACATCATTATGACGAGTAAAGTTAATGCCAAAGATAAAGTTATCCTCATCACAGTATTGAATACGAGTTCCAAATGCTTCCTGTTTGAAAGTTCCCGATTTCTGCATCCCGTCTACTTCAGAATCAAGATCAAGTTCGTTTGTCGTTTTGCGAACTGTCTGTCCGTGAGTTACAGATAACGATAAGGATTTGTAATATAAGCGGGAATAAATTCCCCTTAAGTTTTTTCCGTTCAAAGTTAATTGACTGAAGGTCGGAGCATAATCACCAGCAAAAACTTCCAGATGAGGAATATTGAAACCCAGGGTATAACGATTCACCGGTTGACTGTTACTATGCTCTAATGATGAGAAATAGAGGTTTGCCTGCATATTTAATATTCCGTAGTTTCCATAGAAATCAGCCCAGGTAGCGGCATCGCTTTTTGTGTAACCGAGAGCATCATCATTGGAGTAATTATAATAATTGGAGGCAAAATTCACAGTTCCCTGATAAGTAAATTGCTTTAGTGCTTTACTTGAGGGTAAAATTTCGGTTGACCAGATGGGAGAATGGACTGTTTTTCCAT